>CALGXY010000091.1:0-9826 GCA_937935155.1 uncultured Atopobium sp.
TCAGGCAAATCCACAGATTCTTTGCTGCTTTTAGGCAAAAGTTACCGATTCTTTGAGGAAATCAGGCGCGTGCCGGACGGCCCACTAGATGCGTTAGACATATGGGGAGAAACCCAATCTCCCCGCAACGTCCACACACAAAAATACCCGCCAGCAAGCCGATGACCTGCTGGCGGGTACATTTTTAACGCACTAGAAGTTTGAGCTGCAGCTTCGCGTTGTCGTGCCTGCAGCCCTGCAGCTCAGAGCACCTGCAACTTAGTAGTTGAGGGACTGCTCCTCGAAGTATGCCTGTGGGTGACCGCAGACTGGGCAAACCTTTGGTGCAGATGCGCCAACGTGCAGGTGACCGCACTTGAGGCACTTCCAAACCTTGACACCCTCACGCTCAAAGACCTCACCGGACTCAACGCGCTCAAGAAGCTTCTGATAGCGCTCCTCGTGAGTCTTCTCGATGTTACCGACAAGACGGAACTTAGCAGCGATCTCTGCGAAGCCCTCCTCCTCAGCTACCTTAGCGAAGTCAGCGTACATGGTAGTCCACTCGTAGTTCTCGCCAGCAGCTGCGTCCTTGAGGTTCTCTGCAGTCTCTGGAACCTTGCCACCGTGGAGATACTTGAACCAAAGTTTAGCGTGAACGCGCTCGTTGCCAGAAGTCTCGGTGAAGATGTTGGAAATCTGCTGGTAACCCTCTTTTGCAGCCTGGGAAGCATAGTAGCTGTACTTGTTGGTAGCCTGAGACTCACCAGCGAAAGCTGCCTCGAGGTTCTTCTTTGTCTGAGAATTCTCAAAATCTACTGCCATTTTTTCTCCTCTCCCGCGTTAACGAGTGGCACGTCAACGCATGTCAAAGCGCTTGTGAGCGCGATGTTAAGCGCCTGGGTAGCGCTGTGTTACCTTTAGCAAACAAATGCAAATGATAATCATTAGCACTTATGCTCATATACTGACCCCTTCGTCAGCACTATGAATTATAACCATTTAGGGCAACCAGTATTCATCATTTTTCTGACAAAAGCCTTCCTTCGCAAGTTCTTCAAGTAAGCCAAGGGTAACCTGCTCATCAAGGGTTTCTCGCCCCGCGTTAACCTCAATCTGACAAAGCTCCTGGTGAAGCATATCAAACTCCGCTCCTCCCTCGTCTTTATGGGCGAGAAGAACGCGCAAGAGCTCGGCTCGCTTCTGTCGATGAGATCCCTCAAAGCGCGACTGCTTGACGTGGCTTTTGGACCTTCGCGAAGGGTTGGGAATGGTTTTCTTCAGGTATGCGCCATAGTCGAGAAGGGCGTAGTACCAGCTACGTGGCGTGAGCTCCGCTGTGGCGTCGTTCTCAGTGCTATCAGCGTCCGCGACGTTCACGGCGTCCGCGACGTTCGCAGCGCCATTGGCGTTCACGGCGTCTGCAACACTCGCAGGACACGTTAGCTCTACCAGCGGGACAAGCTCGGAGTCTGGCACGCCCTCTGCCTGCGGATACAGCTCGTGCAGGAAGACCGTGCGCACGTTAGTCTCCAGGTAAACACCGTGCAGGTTGAACGCGAACGCACAAATACCCGCAGCAGTTGCGGGGCCAATACCTGGAAGCTTTACCAGCTCCTTTGGATCTTGTGGAAAGACTCCGCCGGCCTCAGAAATTGCCTGAGCTGCTCGATGCACGGACAAAGCACGACGGTTGTAGCCCAGGCCCTGCCATTCTTCAAGCACGTCCGAAGGCGCTGCGGCGGCCAGCGCATCAACCGTTGGGAAGCGCTCCAGCCATCTCTGCCAGCGGCCATCTACACGGCTGACCTGCGTCTGCTGAAGCATAACCTCAGAAATCCAGATAGCATACGGGTCATACGTGCGACGCCAAGGTAAATCGCGATACAATTCGCGACCTTTCTTGGCTACGAACTCGACAAATGCGCGCAACTCCGGAGTGAGTTCTGATGCGGGTTCCACTTCGCCACTCATTTTTGTATGTGAGATTTTCTTATCGACCAATATTGAACTCGTAAGGCTTTTTCTCAGCAGAAATAACCTCACCATCAAGCAGATTGTCAAAGGTGCCGGCGGTAATCTCAGCCTCAATAGCGGCAGCGGCATTCTGGATAATCTGCTCGTTGCGCTGGGCGTTCTCATTCTTTACCAGCTGGAACTCGCCCACCATCTCTGGCATAAGACCCTCTACAACAACTTGATGCAGAGTCACGGACGCAAAGAAATTACGCAAGGTTTTCTCGGCACTGCACCAAAGAGGCCCAAAATAGCACGAATTATGGCGAGGACAAGGCTCATTATTAGGACCTGCCCACTCACAGCTAGAAATAAAAACAGGTCCCTGAACTGCCTCGACAATATCAAGAACGCTTACCTCAGTAGGATCAATGGCCAACATCATGCCACCGTGAGCGCCGCGCGTGCTGACAATCACGCCCGCAATGACCAGGTCATGCTGGATTGAGCGAGCAAAGGAGTATGGAATATCGTTTTCTTCTGCGGCGTCGCGAACAGAAAGAAGCTTCTTTGGGCTTCTCACCAGCGAAGAAAGCATGCGGATTGCATAGTCAGTTTTACGTGAAATTTCCATCGGTTCTCCAAGTACCCCCTCTTGTTGTCCACGCGAGGGACTGCTTTACTTACGTATCTGGCTTGTGACCAGGTCAGCCGTTGTTACAGGTTGATTCTTGCTATCGGTTCAGATATTGCTCTTAGTTCAGTCGTTACTCTTAGTTCAATCTTTGTTACCAGTTCAAAATTTTCCAGCCGCGCTTGTTTGCAAGTCTGGCAAGCGTTGGACCGGGGCAAACGGCGCACGGCGTTTGAGCTGCCGACAAAAGCGTTGCGTCCGAGTAGTGATCGCCGTACGCGTACGCAATCTCCCAGTTGCCCTGGCCAAAGCGCTGGTTGCACCACTCAGTTGCCGAGACCAACTTTTGAGCGCCCTCGATCACGGGACCGTCAACCTTGCTGGTATAGTGCCCGTCGGCTCCCACCTGCATCTTTGTGGCGAGAAACGCATCCACTCCCAGCTTCTCTGCGGCCAATTCCGCGATAGGTTCAAACGTTGCTGACACCAACAGCACACAGCAACCCTCTGCCTGCCGACGACGCACCTCTTCCAGCGCCTGAGGGCGATACATCCCCTCAATTACCTCGCGATGAAAATCGTGCATGACGGCATTTGCAAACTCAACGCTATACTGCGTAAGTGCACCAACAACCAGCTCACGAGCCTCTTCCTGCCTTTGAGGAAGGTGTAGCTTGTAGCGAGCTCCCCACCACACAAGCTTGAGCGTGCGTGCAATTGAGGACAGATGACGGCGAAGCAAATACGCAGAGAACAAGAGTCCTGACTGTCCAGAAATGACGGTTCCATCAAAATCAAAAACAGCAATTTTCTTGATTGAATCTGAAGTGGGCTCTGTGAGAGAAGAATCTGCGGATATGGAACTTACGCTATCGCGTTGCGACAGCGCATCCAAAGTATTCTGATCCCGCACAATCCACCTCACTTTACCTCTGCTTTTAAATGTTTCTGTAGCAGAAGCACTTAGACACATTCTGATGTAAAGATATCACACAATGCTCTATTTTCTGACCTGGTTTCAATAAATTGAAGATGTAATTTAAATCTTATATGCTGGACTTTTTTGGTAATGAAAAAGCCCTCCGAAGAGGGCTTGAACATGCAATGGCGGGATATGCGGGGCTCGAACCCGCGACCTCCGACGTGACAGGCCGGCGCTCTAACCAGCTGAGCTAATACCCCGGACGCCTTGTTGCGAATTGAAATAATACAGGGAACTTCTATTCTTGTCTAGCGTTATTTTCAACGAATTTGAAATTTTTCTTGAAAATAACCGCTTAGTGAGAATATCCGCAGCTCAGAAACATGAACGCCCACTGGAAATCCACAATTTCTTTGTGGTACTTCTACTGAAGGGCAATGCTGGTGGTATTTCCGGTGGAATCGGTTACCTTTAGCGTAGTTCCGTCAAGCGTAGCTGCGGTGATGGTTCCGTTTCCGCCAACAGCCTTACCGTCCTTATCGGCAATAAGAGTTGGAAGAGATCCGTCTACTAGGGCGCAAGCTACAACATCCCAGCCAGACTCGCGATTCTCGGGCACCAAAATAGTGTCGTTAAAAAGAATCAGGCTGGTAGGAGTTCCCTCAACCTCAAACAGAACGCTCTTAGTTCCCGAGTCACTCGTACGAACAACAGCAGTTTTACCGTCGCTCTGTTTCTCCAGGGAATACTTTATGCCGTGGAAGGTAACGGAACCGTCAACTGCCTGCTCATCCTGCTGTTTCTCGTCAGCGTAGGCGGACTGGGTCTGCTTTGGCTGCTGGCTTGCAGATTCACTCTTAGTGCTTGTAGCGCAACGAACAATAAAGAACAGAGCAGTAAGCGCAACAATAGCTGCGACCACCAAGATGATGACTGATTTTCTATTTGGAGGTTCTGGCGTGTTATCGGTCTGTCGTGGGCTCTGAGGAATTTGAGCTCCCTGACCTGCACGAAGCGTTGAAATATTCTTCAAGTCAACCGATGAAGCCTCAGGGGTCTTCTCGCCAGATGAACTTGTTCTCATGTGGTTTGCCATGCTTAAACCTCCCGACGTGCTTCAATTGCACGTCCCAATGTTACCTCATCTGCGTACTCAAGGTCTCCGCCTACGGGAAGTCCGCTTGCCAGTCGGGTAACCGTCATTCCTAGCGGATTGATAGTTCTGGAAAGGTACGTTGCAGTTGTTTCTCCCTCAACGTCCGGATTAGTTGCCAGAACTACCTCGGTAACGGTGCCATCGGCCAGACGAGACAGCAGCTCGCGCACGTGGAGCTGCTCAGGACCAATCTTGTCCATAGGCGAGATTACGCCGCCCAGAACGTGGTAGAGGCCGTGAAACGCACCAGTACGCTCAATTGCCGAGACATCCTTAGGCTCGGAGACCACGCAGATTTTACTGCGATCCCTGGAAGAGTCCAGGCAGATGTCGCATTCGTCACGCGTCGCATAGTTGAAGCAGATAGGGCAAAAATGCACCTGCTGCTTAAGCTCCAAGATAGCCTGCGCCAAACGGCGAGCCTCCTCGGAATCAACCTCTAGAAGATGGTAGGCAATGCGCTGAGCAGACTTTGGACCAATGCCTGGTAGTCGGCCTAACTCGTCAAGCAAGCGCTGCAGTGCGCGACCATCATTTGTGGTATCAAACGCCATGGATTAGAACAGTCCTGGGATATTCAGTCCGCCGGTTACTGCACTCATCTGGGCAGATGCCTGAGACTCAGCAGACTCAAGAGCATCATTTACAGCAGCCAGAATCATGTCCTGGAGCATCTCGATATCCTCAGGATCAATTGCCTCAGGATCAATGGTGATATTGGTCAGGCGCAGGTCGCCGGATGCGGTTACCTTAACAGCACCGCCACCAGCGCTTGCAGTTGCCTGCATAAGAGAAGCCTTCTGCTGAGCTTCCAGCAGCTGCTCCTGCATTTTACGAGCCTGAGCCATCATCTGATTGCGGTTCATGCCGCCCATGTTAAATCCACCACGTGCCATATGTTCTCCTATCGTCATATCTATTTTAGACAAGTTGCGCTTTTTGCGCTGGCGCATGAGAAGCCATGCACCAAAGCGTCATATCGCGAGAAGTACTAGTTGCTTGCAGAATCTGCGGGAGTTTCGGCATCCGAAGGGATGCCTGCGTCCGACTTCTTCTCTACCGACAAAGAAACCGCAGGTCCAAACACCTTCTCAAGCATATCCGCCACGCTGTTAAGCTCTGGTGGAAGTGCTGAACGAGCAGCGATGTCCTCTGGTGAAGCTGGCGCTGGAGCTGGAGCCGGTGCTGGAATTGGCTCGGGCTCAGGTGCTGGCGCAGGTTGCGGCGCGGGTGCTGCAACAGGTGTAGGCGTAGGTGCAACTGGAGCCGCGGGTGCGGGCGTAGGCGCGACTGGAGCTGGAGCGGCATCTTCAGCGGAATCGTCCAAAACCGCAGCTACATCGTCATCACTGTAAGGAACCTGATCGTAGTCAGGAGCCTCAACGGGAGCTCCGCCAGACGCAGGTTCATCCCAAGGCATTGGATACGACGACTCTGGCGCTGGTGCAACGGGAGCCGGTGCTGGAGCAGGCGCAGGTATCTGAGCGGGAACAGCGGCAGGAGCGGGCTGCGCAACTGGCTCAGGAGCTGGTGCGACGGGCGCAGCAGGAGCCACTGGAATTGCAGGTGCAGGAGCCGGAGCCGGCACCTGAGCTGCACGTTTTTCTCGAGAGATTGCCGTTGCGGCAAGGCTTGACTCAACATATTTGATGCGGCGTGGGCCCATGACCTGAGCAACGCACTCTTTTACAAACTCGGAAACTGCCGGCGCGCTGAGCATCCTCATGGCAAACGAGGAGCCCTTGGGTAGCGTAACTACCAGCTCAGAGCCATCGTCCGACTCAAGCGTTGAGCTGACCAGCAGTGCTGCATGAGCGGCGTTCTTAGACGCACAAACCTTGCCGACTTCTTTCCACTGTCTGACGAGAAGTGCATCTGATTGGTCAACTTCTTTTGGCGCAGGCACAGGCGCTGACCGTGGTGTCGATGCGAGTTGCGGTGTTGGGGTCGCAACTTGCGCAGGAGCTGACTCTGGAGTTGCAACTGGAGCAGGAGCCGCCTGTGGTGTTGGCGCTGGCGCTGGCGTGGGAGCTGGTACTGGCGCTGGCGTGGGAGCTGGTGTTGGTGCAGGGGCTGGTGCAGGCGCGGCAACAGGAGCTGGCTGCGGCGCCGGAGCCGAGACAGGTGCGGGAGCTGCGGGTTTCTCGCCAGCAGGAACAACAACACCGTTTGCAAGCTGCTGTTCAAGAACTGCCACCCTATCGACCAGTGCTTCCAACGAAAGCTCTGTGTTAGGGCGCGCTAGTTTGGTAAACGCAACCTCCAGGACAAGTCGCTGATTCACGGCGGTGCGCATCTGATTTGCGGCGTCACCCAGAACAGTCAGAACTCTGGAAAGTCGGTCAACCGACCCAAAGGCCTGAGCTTCTTTAGTAAGCTGCTCAGTTGATGCGGTGGAATTTGCCAGCGCTGGAGAATCAACACCTACAGCTGCGGCAATGTAGAGATCCCTTACGTGGACGGCAAGCTCACGCGTAAACTGCAGCAGATCTTTGCCGCCTTCAAACAGCGTATTTACCGTGGTAAAGAGCGAAGAAATGTCGCGCTGAGCCAGAGCCATCGCGGCATTGTTAATAAGAGAGCCGGACGACTGACCCAAAACGTCTCGAACCGTCTGCTCAGAAATGACGCCGCCGCCATAAACGGAGAGCTGCTCAAGAGAAGAAAGAGCGTCGCGCATACCACCGCGCGCATGACGAACAATAAGGTCAATAGCTGCGTCTTCGTAGGTAAAGCCCTCATTTTTGCAGACGTTGACCAAATGTTCTGCCATCTCGTCAGCAGCAATGGAGCGGAAATCAAAGCGCTGCACGCGGGACAGAATGGTTGCAAGAATTTTCTGAGGATCGGTGGTACACATGATAAATGTCACGTGTGAAGGAGGCTCCTCCAGCGTCTTAAGCAGGGCATTAAACGCCGCCGAGGTAAGCATGTGCACCTCGTCGATAATATAAACCTTGCCCTTGCCACGCACGGGAGCGTAACTAGCGCGAGAAATAATCTCTTCTCGCACGTTATCAACGCCGGTGTTAGAAGCAGCGTCAATCTCAAAGACATCTGGATGCTGACCGGCAGCAATCAGCTGACAGTCCTCACAAGTGCCGTCGGGCAGATGACCAGGAGCCTCGTGACAGAGGATGGCCTTTGCCAGCAAACGAGCCATAGTGGTCTTACCTGTGCCGCGAGGTCCGCAGAACAGGTATGCGTGGCTGAGCTTTTGCTCCAAGACCGCTCGCTCAAGGGTGCCGACCACATGTTTCTGGCCAACTACCTGCTCAAACGTTTGCGGGCGATACTTTGTATACAGTGATTCCATTCGTCCTCCGACGGCAGATTTTTCACTTTCAAGTATACCCTCTGAGTTGAGAGGGTTTCTCGCCAAACAAAAACGGGGCAGCCGAAGCCACCCCGATTCTGTACTTTGCGGTCTTTGCGCAAGCAAATACCTGCTACTCTGCAGCCTCTTCGGTTGCAGGTGCCTCGGCCTCAGCCTCAGCCTCTGGCTCTACAGCTGGCGCGTTCTTTGCGAACTCAGCAGCACGCTTTGCCTTCTCAGCAGCCTTAGCCTCAGCAGCAGCCTTACGAGCAGCCTCCTGCTCAGCAGCCTTAGCAGCCTTTGCCTCCTTGGCAGCCTTAGCAGCCTCGAGAGCAGCGTTTGCTGCGCCACCGAACTTATCGGCGAATCGCTGGACACGTCCACCAGTGTCGACAAGCTTCTGCTGACCCGTATAGAATGGGTGGCACTTGTCGCAGAGGTCAAGACGCATCTCTGGAACAGTTGCGTGTGTGGTCCAGGTGTTTCCGCAGGTGCAACGAACGGTGCACTCTACGTACTCTGGATGAATACCTTGCTTCATGCAGGACTCCTTACATCGGCCCTGGTTTCCGACCAGAGCAGGGGTGTCTTTATGAGCACGTGCTCAATCAAGACAATAAGCTGAAAAAGTATAGCAGAACAACCCTTCTGTTGCTAGAAGCAGTTGGCGAGAAATTCACATTTTGTTCAGACAATTCTTGTGCGCGACAACTTTTGAGAAGCCCTTGATGCGCTAAAATCCAATGCAACATACAAAGCCGGTCTGGAGCTCTTCGGAGGCATAATGTTTTTATCGATTGATGTGGGTAACACGCAAACTGCCATTGGTTTATTTGACAGCGAAGGCACTATGGTGCGCGGCTGGAGAATGCCTACCGATCAAAGCGACACCTCCGATATTTTGCACGGTCGTCTCTTCACGTTCTTCCAGAAAGATGGACTAAGCATTGACGACGTTGAGGCTGGTGGACTTTCGTGCGTGGTCCCCGTTATCACACGTGCTTGGCAGCGCTGCTTTGAGCTGCTGCTTAACAAGCCTCTGACCCGCATTAACGCGCTTTCCACGGATAAGATTCGCTTCAATATCCCCCACCCCGAGCTTGTTGGTGCCGACCGCGTGGCAAATTCCGTTGCTGCAACTGAGCGCTATGGCTATCCAGTTATTGTGGTTGATTTTGGCACCGCAACCAATTTGGACGTTGTTGATAAGGACGGCGTATTCCGCGGAGGCGCTATTTCACCAGGTATTATGATCTCTGCAAACGCTCTGTTTGCGCGCGCAGCTAAGCTTTCTAGCATTCCTATCAAGGCTCCCGAGACCGTCTTGGGCAACACTACAGAAAGCGCTGTTCAGGCAGGTATTGTAGTGGGCGCAGCTGCTCAGGCAGAGGGTCTGGTTGCCAGAACACTCAAAGAGCCTGGTATTGAGGGTGCAACTGTTATTGCAACGGGTGGCCTGGCAAACACCGTTAGCGAAGCAACAGATGTCTTTGACGTGGTTGATCCGCAGCTCACCATGCGTGGCATTTATCTGATCTGGAAGCAGTCGACCGAAGCTGCCGAGTAGGTCCGTGAACAGCTCAACGGCAGCTAAACCGCTGGCACAACGGAAGCTTCGTCCTCACTTACAAGGATTTCTTTACCATCCTCATCAACAAGGATGGCATGGCCCCACACGTCAATACCACCAAATCGGGCAGTTAGCGCAACGTTACCACTGGGATATACCTTGTTGACCTGCTGTCCAAGCAGCGGAACCATATCAAAGTAGTCACTCAGAATCAGCGCGATAGGTCCCGCAAAGCTTCGTGCGCGCTTAACCTGCTGCTCCCACGCGCTTACACTCTGAACCACCAGTTCAGA
>CALGXY010000092.1:0-1142 GCA_937935155.1 uncultured Atopobium sp.
AATCGCCAAAGCCCAAACGGTTCCTCCAAGCATGGTCAGCGGAGTCTGCAGCATCGAATAAATGCAGGTAAATGCGTCTCCCCAAGGGGTAAGCGCAAACAAAACGCCAACCGCCCATATCGCAAGAAACGTAAGCGACATTGGAATCAGTGCGCTAAAAGCAAGAGAAACCGACGTAGGAACGCCCTCCGGCATCCTAATGACCCAGTTTTTCTTAATAACAAGGCCAAAAATATGCACTGACAAAAAACCCACGATAATCGCTACAAACACGCCCTTTGCGCCGGTCCACGCAAGAGGAATGCTCTCCACCAAAAACGGCTGAGTAGCTCCCTGAGGCAAAAATTCGGTCACCTGGGGCATCAAAATAAACCAGCTGATAAGCGAAACCATTCCGGCAGAAACTCGGTCCTCAAGGCCAAGTTGGTCAGCAAAGTTATAGCCAATCTCAAACGACAAAAATATCGCCATGAGCGAAACAGTGCAGGCAGAAGGAATAGCCAATAGCGAGAAAAGCGACTTGCCCTGAATTGTTGTGGACTTCAAGAAATCAACCCACGCAGGGATTGGCAGATTACCTACCAGCGTAAACATTGATCCAATGATAAGGATTGGCATGAGCATGGCAAACGAGTCGCGCATAGTAAGAAGATATTTATTCTTACTCACCGACTCTGCCATGGGCATAAGCTTCTTCTCAAGACCATCCATTACATTCATACAGTCCCCAAAACAGCACGTAAATCCATACAAAATTCAGAAGTGAGAATCTTATAACAAATGCAACGAAAGCCGTCTATCGCAAAGTCATTCACATAAAATTCACCTGCAAACAACACCAAACCCATTTCAAATACCTTAAATTTGTTATTAAAAAACCTGGCGAGAAGATCGCTCCTCTCGCCAGGCGACTACCTGTCAGTTTTTGCTGCGAACCGCGTCCGCCGCCGGTGTGCAGCGCGGCCCGCACCCGCAGCGCAGCCGCGACCCGCACGCGCTACTTGCTTGTTAACCGCTCGATGAGCTTGTTGATTTCCCACTCGGTCATGCCTACGTCAGTCAGATACTTGCGAGCTCCCGCTGCATAATCTGCGCCGTCGAGCGAACCGTACGTAGGCACCCCAGCAATGCAGCGAGCGATG
>CALGXY010000093.1:0-21058 GCA_937935155.1 uncultured Atopobium sp.
AGCGGGTTTCTCGCCAAGCTTTTATGTTTGAGACGGGGTAAAATAGCTGCATGGATACTTTATTTTCTGGCATGGAACGTGCCGCTAAAAAAGCTAATGCACCACTTGCAGCTCGCATGCGTCCTACCACGCTTGATGGATACGTGGGTCAGGAAGATGCGGTTGGTCCTGGCTCATGGCTGCGTAAGGCCATTGAACATGACACACTTTCGTCTGTTTTGTTGTACGGCCCGGCCGGTACCGGCAAGACCACACTTGCACGCATCATTGCTCATACAACGCATGCAGAGTTTGTAGAAGTATCCGCAATTACGGGTACTGTTAAAGACCTTCGTAGAGAGATTGAGACCGCGGAATCTAGGCTTTTAACAGCAGGTAGAAGAACCATTCTGTTCATTGATGAGATTCATCGCTTTACGCGCTCTCAGCAAGACGCTCTGCTTCATGCGGTAGAAGACAGAATTGTTGTTCTTATTGGCGCCACTACAGAAAATCCTTACTTTGAGGTTAATAGCGCACTGATTTCTCGCTCTCGTGTAGTGGAGCTGCATGCATTGTCAGATAAGGCAATCGATGAGCTTATTCAGCGAGCGCTTGAGTCAGAAGATGGTCTGGCTGGTGTATTTGTCTTGGAAGAAGATGCTCGCAAAGAGATTGTGACGCTTGCGGGTGGAGATGGTCGTGCGGCTTTAACCTCTCTTGAGCTTGCCTCTCAGATGGTTGACGTTCCAGAATCTGCTGATGGCAAAGCATCTGAGCCGTTTGTTATTACCAAGCAGAATGTTCTTGAGGCAAATCCTCGTCGCGGTCTTCCCTACGATAAAGCAGGGGATATGCACTATGACATTATCTCTGCGTTTATTAAGTCTATGCGAGGCTCAGACCCAGATGCCGCGCTCTATTGGCTTGCGCGCATGATCGATGCAGGTGAGGACCCTAAATTTATTGCTCGACGCATTATGATTTTGGCCTCAGAAGATATTGGCAACGCAGATCCACAGGCGCTGCTCATTGCACATGCAGCATTTAGGTCAGCCGAGGTCATTGGATATCCTGAGTGCAGAATTAACCTTGCGCAAGCAGTTATTTATATGGCGCTTGCTCCAAAATCTAATGCTGCAGAAGCAGGTATTGATGCCGCCCTCCATGAGGTTAGAACAGGTCCAAGGCGAGAAGTTCCAAGTTACTTAAGGGATCGCACGCGCCCTGGTTCTGAGGAGTACGGCAACTACCTCTACCCGCATAACTATCCTGGCGGGTGGATTGAACAGCGTTATCTTCCAGAAGGACTTGAACGTGGTGCGTTCTTCTCGCCATCTCCAAGAGGTTGGGAAGCGTGGAGAATTGCAGCTACAGAGCGTGATCGTCACGAGGAAGCTTAGGATTTTGAATTACTCAAGTGGGAGCATCAAGAAGGCGCTCCTCGGGTAAAATAAAAAGAACTGTAACCGTTAGCTTTGAGGGATGGCATAGATGGATTACCTACAGATTGCCCTTGTTGTCTTAGCCGTAGTTGGTGTTTGGGCCATTGTCGAGGTCGCTCTGACCCTAAGAACAACAAGAAAGTCAATTACTGAGATTACACTCTCAGCTAACAACACTATTGAGCAGATTCAACCTGTTATTTCAAAAATTGATGGCATGGTTGATGAGCTTGATCCAACTATCAAGCAGCTACCTGCACTCATGCAGAAGGTTGATGAGGCTGCAGAGAACGCTAATACCTCTCTTGAGAGCCTCAACGTAGTTCTTGGTGATGTAGCAACTGTTTCAGGTGCTGCATCTGCAGTAACAGCAACTGTCAGCAAGGCTGCAAGCGATGCGGTAACAGGCGTTGTTGAGTCTGTTTCAAAGCTGGGAACTGGCCTCGGTGGATCTTTGAATCCTTCCAAGCTTGCAGAGGCAGCTCAAGCTCGCTTGAGTGGCGCGACTGCTTCCGCACAACAGAGTGCACAACGTGCTCAAGAGTACCTTGAAGAGCTCCCTTTGCTTTCTCAGGATAAGACAAAGCATTCTAAGCCCGCTCGTACTGAGCAGTTCTATATTGAGTACGGTTCTGAGTCTTCTCAGAAGTCTGAGGAGTAGATTGTAATGGCACAAAAAATTGTTGAACTTTCCGCTCCTGCAGATCCAACATTTGCTCGTTCAGTCAGAATGATGGCTGCTAATCTTGCCGTTTTGTGCAAGATGAATGTTGATGAGCTTGAAGATGTCAAAATGGCCGCAGAAGAGGGCTTTGTCTTTGCTTGCGGCACTCAAAAAGACTCTGTAGATATTACGTTTACCCTTGAAGCCAATACTATGGCTATTGATTTTGATTTGGGTGATGAGGATCCAGTTGAGTCTGAGACAGATAATTCTCAGCCACTTGAGCTTGTAGAACTATTGCTTTCCGCTATTTGTGATGAGTTTGCACTTACCGATGACGGTTATACGCTTCATCTTGTAAAGATTTCTGGCGGTGCACATGCCTAAACCTGAAGCTAACGAGGCAGTACAGGCATCTGCAGAAGAGCAGAAAGCCGCAAGAAGAGCTGCTCGTCGTGCTTCTAAAGGTACCCCGGCCTGGGATAAAGATAGAACACGCAAGCTCTTTGCCCAATATAAAGAAACAAAAGACCCTGAGGTAAGAGACCAGCTTATCGTGAGTCACTTAAACCTCGTGCGCTTTTTGGCCTCCAAGTTTAAAAACCGTGGAGAACCTCTTGATGATTTGATTCAGGTGGGAACCATTGGACTTATCAAGGCAATTGATAGGTTTGAGCCTGATCGTGGTCTTGAATTTACAACATATGCAACGCCAACCATCATGGGAGAAATCAAGCGTCACTTCCGCGATAAAGGCTGGTCAGTACGTGTTCCTCGTCGTTTGCAGGAGCTTTCGTCCAAGATTAATCAGGTCACTGATGATTTGACTAAAGAACTGCAAAGAAGCCCTTCAATTGAAGAGATCGCCCAGCGCCTTGATACTAACGTTGAAGAAGTTCTTGAGGCTATGGAGTCTTCCAGTGCTTATAGCTCTGTTCCCCTTGAGGGAGGCGGCTCTGGCGCTGATGGAGACGAGACTCCTTCAATCATTGATCAGTATGTGACCGAAGATGAGGATCTTGCTGGTTCTGATGACCGCATTGTTCTTGAAGAGGCCATTAGAGACTTCTCGCCACGAGAGCAAGAGATTATTCGTATGCGTTTTGTTGAAGGTCTTACCCAGGTAGAGATTGCGGAGAAACTTAATATCTCTCAGGTACAGGTTTCAAGGCTGCTTCGTCGCACCTTAAAGCGTATTCAAGAAAAGATTGACCCAGAAAGCGTGAATCGTTAATGGATCAAAAGCATCAAAACTTTTCCGATTCAGCTCAAAAATGGAAACAACGTGGCTTAATGGTGTGGACAGTCATTGGTCTGGCTGCATTGTTCGCACTTGCATTGTATGTTCTTGGCATCCTGGGACAGGCTGTTGAGCTGCTAGCCATTGGCGCTATTGTTGCGTTTGTCTGTAGTCCTGTTACCAATTGGCTTGAAGATAGGGGAGTGCCACGTGGCATCTCTGCTCTTATAGCTCTTGTTCTTACGCTCATTGTGCTGGTAGGATTTTTGATTTTGATTGCGCAACCATTGGTATTTGAGCTTACTACGCTACTCAGAAACGCTCCTTCGTATGCAAGTCAGATAGGAGCAATGGCAAGGGAGTTTTGGCAGAACTTTGACACTCAAAGTAACCCTGCTGTTAGACAGACGGTAGAACTTGCAATTGAACAGGCATCAAGTATTGGAATATCAGTTGCTTCTGGTATTTTGAGTTGGCTTTCCACATCTGCTTTAGGCAACATCTCTTCTATGGCAAACCAACTCATGGTCTTTTTCTTAGGTCTGGTTCTTGCCTATTGGCTTGCTAAAGATTATCCAGTTATTGTCCGTGAGATGGCTATTATTGCTGGTCCTCAAAAAGAGAATGAATTCAGACTTATTCTTGCAATCTTAAGTAGATCTACCAGTGGATATATGCGAGGCACTATCATTACCTCTGCGGTTAATGGTGTTCTTGTGTACTTTGGGTGTCTGATTTTAGGCAACCCTTATGCCGCTCTTATTGGCATGGTTACAGGAATCTTCCATATTATTCCTGTAGTTGGACCGGTATTCTCGGCAGGTATTGCTCTTATTTTGAGCATCTTGGTAGACCCTGTCATGACCGTATGGACTATCGTTATCTTGATGGTTGCACAAAACGTTGTTGATAACGTGCTTTCACCTTTGGTTATGGCAACTAGCGTTAAAGTTCACCCGGGTCTTTCGCTCGTTGGTATTGTCATTGGCAGCGCTCTTGGCGGAGTAGTTGGAACTATTCTTGCCATACCTTTGACAGCAGCACTGAGGGGCATCTTTGTGTACTTCTTTGAGAAGTATTCGGGTAGACAGATTGTCTCGCCAAATGGCGCGCTTTTTAACTCGACGCAGTATGTGGATGAGTCTGGCGCTATTCTGCCAGAGTATGATGCCCTCGATGACCCAAAGTTCTTTGAGGAGTCGCGTCTTGTTGATCAAGACACTACGGCTCATGTGCGCAGTAAGTCGTCAATTCCCGCACCAAAGATTCTTGGTCATGATTTTTCTCAGTTACTTTTTAGGAATACTCAAGAAGTTACTAAGGAACCAGATAAACCATCGTCAGATGCGGTAGACTCAGACAGTACAAAAGAGTAGTTATTTGAATACGGAGAAGTACTTTATGGCTGACTATAAAACAATGACAACAGCAGAGATTCGTGAGGACTTCCTAAGCTTCTTTGAGAGCAAGGGTTGCAAGCGCTATCCTTCTTCATCTCTGGTGCCTTCTGACCCTTCACTGCTTCTTGCTAATGCTGGCATGAACCAGTTCAAGGAGTATTACCAGGGCATCAAGACTATGAAGGAGATTGGTGCTACATCTTGCCAGAAGTGCCTTCGTACTAACGATATTGACAACATTGGTGACTCTCGCCACCTCTCATTCTTTGAGATGCTGGGCAACTTCTCCTTTGGTGGTTATACCAAGCGCGACGCATGTACCTGGGCAATGGAGTTTATTTCTTCTCCAGAACACCTGGGTCTACCTCTTGATCGTCTGTACTTTACTGTCTTTACTGACGACGATGAGGCAATTGAGATCTGGAAGTCTCTTGGCGTAGCAGAAGACCACATCACCCGTCTGGGCGAGGATGACAACTTCTGGGCAGCTGGCCCAACTGGTCCTTGCGGTCCTTGCTCTGAGATTTACTTTGACCAGGGTCCTGAGTTTGAGGGAGAGGCTCCTGGAGACGATGGCGACCGATACCTTGAGTTCTGGAACCTCGTCTTTACTCAGTTTGACCGCCAGGAAGATGGTTCTCTACCTGAGCTTCCTCACCGCAACATCGATACCGGCATGGGCCTTGAGCGCATTGCAGCTATCATGCAGCATGAGGGCACCAACTACGAGGGTGACATCATGCGTTCCCTCATTTCTTTGGGCGAGAAACTCTCTGGTAAAAAGTATCACTCAACTGACGTGATTGACCGCAGCTTGCGCATTCTTGCAGACCACTCCCGTGCAGTTACCTTTATGATTGGTGACGGTATTCTCCCTGGTAATGAGGGCAGAAGCTACATCCTTCGCCGCCTGCTCCGTCGCGCTGTCTACCACGGCCGCTTACTGGGCATTCAGGGCACCTTCATGGCAGAGTATGCACATGAGGTTGCAGTGCTACTTGGCGCAGAATACCCAGAGCTTGTCGAGAAGAGCGCTCTTATCGACGGCATTCTGACTGCAGAAGAGGAGCGCTTTGGCGCTACGCTTGACGCAGGCGAGTCTAAACTCACTGCAGAGCTTGAGCAGCTTGAGGATGGCGCACAGCTTTCTGGTGAGGTTGCATTCCTTCTGCACGATACCTACGGATTCCCTATTGATCTTACTCGTGAGATTGCTGCAAATGCAGGTCACGTTGTTGACATGGACGCCTTTGACGCCGCAATGACTGAGCAGCGTGAGCGTGCTCGTAAGTCTGCTAACCGCGATGCCTGGGGTAACGCTCAGAGCATTTGGGTTGCACTCTCTGACCGCCTTGATGAGACCGTCTTTGACGGCTACGACAACAACGAGCTCTCCGGAGTTCGTGTTGTTGCTCTTGTTCAGGATGGACAGGAGGTTGAGTCCGCTTCTGCTGGCTCTGAGGTTGAGGTTGTACTTGACCGCACACCTTTCTATGCAGAGATGGGCGGCCAGGTTGATGATACCGGCAAGCTGACAGCTCCAGGTCTCTACGTTCACGTCACTGATACCAAGCACCGCGACGGCGGACTTGAGTCACACGTTGGCGTGGTAGAGGAGGGCACCATCTCTGTTGGTGATTCAGTCACCGCAACCATTGATGCCGGCCGTCGTGAGCTAATCCGCCGCAACCACACGGCAACTCACCTACTTGACGCAGCCCTCAAAAAGGTTTTGGGTGACCACGTGAACCAGGCTGGTTCTCTTGTTGCTCCAGATCGTATGCGCTTTGACTTTACGCACTTTGAGGCTCTTACCAAAGATGAGCTTGATCGCATTGAGGGCATGGTAAACGCAGAAATCTTTGCTGCTAAGCCTGTTGTCACTCAGATCATGAGCATCGAGGACGCAAAGGCTGCTGGTGCTGTTGCACTCTTTGGCGAGAAGTACGGTGATGTCGTACGCGTTGTCTCTGCTGGTGCAGAAGACACTCCATTCTCCCGCGAGCTCTGCGGTGGTACACATGCACGCAATACTGCAGACCTTGGTTTCTTCAAGATTATTTCTGAGAGCTCCGTTGGTTCTAACTCAAGGCGTATTGAGGCTGTAACCTCTATGGGCGCTATTGAGTACGTTGATGAGCGCTTGGCTCAACTTGATGAGGTTGCCGCTGCTCTGAAGGTTCGTCCTTCTGCTGTTACAGACCGCGTTGAGCAGCTGCAGCAAGATCTTCGCACTGCAAACCATAAGCTTGAGGCTGCTCTAACTGGAGCAGGTAGCAATCAGGTAGCAGAAGCACTTAAGTCTGCTGTTCAGCTTAATGGCTATAGCTGTGTAATTGCTAAGCTTGAGGGCCTTTCTGGCAAAGAACTCCGCTCCGCATGGGACGGCATCCGCGATGCATCTGACGGCCAGCCTGTTGCTTGCGTCATTGCATCCGCAACCGCTGACGGTAAGGTTTCCCTGCTTGCAGGTGCCACTGATTCTGCAGTTGCAGCGGGCTTCTCGGCAGGAGACATTGTCAAAGAGATTGCAGAGCTTGTTGGTGGCCGTGGTGGCGGTAAGCCAGCAATGGCGCAGGCAGGTGGCTCAAATGCTGCAGGAATTGACGCAGCGCTTGAGGCTGCAAAAACAAAGCTTGGTGCGTAACGTTTGCGCGTTTTAGCTTTAGATATTGGTGAAGTTCGCATCGGGGTTGCTGTAAGTGACCCCGATGGTGCTATTGCGTCACCTGTTTGCGTGCTACCTGCGCAAGAGGTGCTCTCACATGCACGAACGTTTAAGGCTGTGCTTGAAGATTGGGAGCCGGAAATGCTTTTGTGCGGTCGTCCTAAGACGCTCGCCGGCGAAGATGGACCACAGGCCCAAAAAATTACCGCTCAAGCTGAGCAAATTGCGAAGAACTGCCAACTTCCATTAGAATTTACTGACGAAAGACTTTCTTCTGCGGAAGCAAAGAAGATTCTTCGAGCGCAAGGTTTATCTGAAAAAGCCATGCGTGGAAAAGTTGACATGGTTGCTGCCTCGCTCTTTTTGCAATCATGGCTTGATGCACAGATGAATAAGGGAGACTAAATGCCCACCCTATCCAATGGTTCTTCTCCGCGTCGTCAAGGCGCACATTTTTCTTCTCCTGTACCAGAAGGACAGGCTCAGGAAGAGCAGGCTCAGCAGGAACAGATCACGCAGCCTTCAGTTGAGGCTACAGGATCGCTGCCTGCACTTACCGGTGGCAAGCTTTCTTCAAGAAGCGCTCAAGTCACTCATATGGCAAAGAACAAGCAGGTAAAGCATAGAGATAAGAAGGCTTCAAAGCGTTCTCGTATTTTTGCGGCACTTATCGCTTTTATCATGGTCGCGGCCCTTGGCATCTTTGTATGGAAAGTAGCGCTTCCAGAGCTTTCTCGCGCTAATTCCGATACACAAGAAATTACCGCTGGTCAGCAAGTTACCGTTACTATTCCAGATGGTGCTGGTGCGCAGGAAGTCGCAAAGATTCTTTTTGAGAACAAAATTATTGCTACTAAGAGCGAGTTTTTAAACCAGGTAAAGCGTCAGGATGCTGAGCAGAAAATCAAGAGTGGTATCTATGTTATTACCACTGGTACCAAGCCAGCAGACATCGTTCATCTGCTTATTTCTGGCCCTAATGCTCCTGGTAGTGGCTTTGTCGTACCAGAAGGTTATACCGTTTCTCAGGTTGCGGATTTGGTTCAGGAATACTTTGGCATTTCTCGCGATGATTTCTTGAATCAGGCAAAAGCATCCAATTATGTTGCTGACTATCCGTTCCTTGCTGGCGCGGTAGACGCTAACGATTCTCTTGAGGGCTACTTGTTCCCCAAGACCTATACCTTTACAGAAAGCAATGTAACTGCCGATACGGTTATCCGTGCCATGCTTGATCAGTTTGAGACAGAGACAGCTGATCTTAACCTGGATGCCGCTCGCATTACGCTCAATAAGCGTTACAACTTGAATCTTACTAACGAGCAAATCATTATCATGGCATCTATTATTGAGCGAGAAGCCCTGACTGATGATGACCGTCCTAAGGTTGCATCTGTCTTCTACAACCGCCTGTATGATGATATGTATCTGCAAAGTGACGCTACCCTTGCTTATTCCCTGGGTAGGGAAGCTACTGCAGAAGACCTCAGCTCGATGACAAGCGACCCCTATAACACATATGCGTTTAAGGGCTTGACACCTACGCCTATTTGCTCCCCAGGTTATGCCTCTATTAAGGCAGCTATGGATCCAGCAGCAACCAATTATTACTACTTCTGGATTACCTCGGATGAGCACGTCTTCTCAGAGACGTACGACGAACATCAGCAGGCTATTGAAAACGCACGCGAGCGTGAAGCCGCAAGTAAGCAATAGCTGGTGTGGCATGAGTTTAATCAAAGCAACACAATACGTTTCTGCTGTTGAATACATCTCAATAGAGGATTTGGTTCAGCAGGGGATTAAACTTGTGCTCCTAGATCGCGATAATACCTGTGTGCCCCGAGACACCAAGATGGTGCCGCTAGAGGTTTCTGCCTGGTTTGAGAAGGCTCATGCGGCTGGACTAACGCTCTGTCTCATCTCCAATAACATTCACCTCAATGAGGTCCAGCGTAGCGCTCACGAGCTGGGAATTGAAGGAGAGGGCTTTGCGTGTAAGCCGCTTCCTCGCGCGCTAACTGCTGCTATGAAGCGTTTCTCGGCAACTAAAGAGCAAACCGTGATGGTGGGAGACCAGATTTTTACTGATGTAATTGCAGGTAATTTGGCTGGTGTTTCAACTATTTTGGTAAAGCCGCAGTCCAATGAGGATCTTTGGTACACCAATATCATTCGTCACGTCGAGCGCCGCATTTTAAAAAATGTAACTTTTACGTCATAACAAGACGGCTTTAGTTTACTTGCTCCAACTCGATGATAGAATCATCTTGAAAGGCTGGAGGAGTATGGAGCTTCGCGATTCAAGATACGTTGTACATGAGGGCTGTGATCATATCTTTTTTGTAGGCTTTCTGGGTGCCGGAAAGTCAACACTCGCACGTAATTTGGGTGAGCTGTTTCACCGCCGCTATGTCGATACCGATCGCTTGGCAGAACGCATAGCAGGTAAATCACTGGCAGAAATCTACGAAGATGACGGTGAAGAGCTTTTTAGGCAGGCAGAAACTGAGGTTTTGCACACGCTTAAGTCTAAGAAGTCACTGCTGGTAAGCTGCGGCGGTGGAATTGTCGAGAAGGACGTCAATCTTGCGCTTATGCGTGAGATGGGAGTCATTGTGTTTCTCGACGGCGATCTTTCTGACTCGCTTCGTCAAATTCAGCGCACGGACAGGCGTCCTGATCTGGGAAGCTTTGAAAACGCTACTCAGCTCTATAGACGCCTGCGCCCGCGTTATGAGGCTGCTGCTGATATTACTATTGATATTCGTGAGAAAACGTTTGAGCAGGTAGCCATTGATTCTGGCAAGCTGCTTTGGGAAAGAGGTCTTCTATGAGTGACAATGTCCAGGCTGAGCTCGAAGAGGAATTGCCACCTGTTCAGATTAAACAGTGGGTTTCTATTCCTGGTGGCTCTATTGCACTTCGTTCTGGTGCGGGCGTTCTTTCAAACTTTGGTACTGAGCTCAGAACCGCAGTGGGAAGACCTCATCGCTGTGCTTTTCTTGTCAGCAATCAGGCAGACGAAGACCTTGCTGAGCTTCTGCGTAGAGACCTCACTACCATTGGTTTTCTCGTCACACGTGTAGATGTAGAAGATGGCAAGGCAACAACTACCGTGGCAACTGAGGCACAGGTATTGTCTGCTTTGGCAGAAATGCACCTGACAGCTGATGATTTAGTAGTTGCCGTGGGTCACGAGGGTGTCATTTCTCTTGCTAACCACGTGGCAAACAAGTGGTGTGGGGGAGTCTCCCTTGCTACTGTTCCACTTGATTTAGCAGCAGTTATTGTCTCGTCTATTACTCCTCGCGCGCTTGATACTGACGCTGAACATCAGCGCCTTGTTACCACTAAGCCTTGTGCTCGTTTCTGCTTTGCAGACCTTGAGGTTATGGATCTTTGCGATGACAGCGCTAAGGTTGCCCAGGTATGTATGGTTGCAACGGCTATGTCTGATAATGAGGCGGAGTTTGGACGCATTTGGGATAGAGCAGATAACCTCTCCTCTGGAGTTGCCGATATAGTTGCAGAACAGCTGGCAGAGTCTACTAAGACCCGTGGCCGCCTTTCTGATTCTTCCGCTATTGCTATTCAGCAGTCTGTTCCTTACGGTTGGGTTTTTGTGGAGGCACTTCGTCCGCTCATCCCAGCTGATCAGCCTCTTTCTGCACTTTATGCAGACGCACTGCGTTTCTCGGCAAGAATTGCAGTAGCTAAAGAGTCGCTTTCTTTTGACGATATGCTTGCCCAAGACGAGATTCTTGAGCGCTTGAATATTGGCTTTGTTACCTGTGACATTACTTCTGAGCAGCTTATCGAAGCGCTCAAACAGGAATGTTTCCGTTCTACTAATCGTTTTATGTTGCCGATTCCAATGTCTATTGGAAGGGTAAGATTAGCTTCGGTCGACGAGGAACTTCTCGCCGAGCATGCCCGCGCTTGGTGTGAGGCTCACGCTTCGCATTAAAGTGCCGCATCTTGCAGTAAGGAGCCTGTTTGCTGAGGCGACTCCACAAGGTGCAACTCTTTGTTGTAAACATCTCGAGAAGGGATTTGAAATGGCAGATTTACAGGCAGCAGCAAAGCGCGTTGCGCGCTTTCGCGAGGTAATGGCTCAGAGGGGTTACGACGCTGTTGTTCTACGTCACAACCCAGATCTTCGTTGGTTGACTGACGCTGAGCGTGTCTTTGACTTTGAGCAGGCACATACTGCATTTATCACGCAGGATGAGCTCTTCATGCACACTGACTCTCGTTACTACAACACATTCCTGGAGCGCCTTGGTGCTGATTCTCCATGGAAGTTTGACCAGGAAGTCACTACTCCTACCGAGTGGGTTGCCGCTCATATTGCTGAGGCTCGTGCTCGCGTAGTTGCTATTGAGGACACCGTTGATCTTGCGTTCTTTGATGGTCTTGAGCAGGCATTGCGCGATCGTTCTGTTGCTGCTTTGCTCCCACGCATGCATGGTGATATTGCTGAGCTGCGTATTGTTAAAGACCCAGCTGAGATTGAGCTTATGAAGCACGCTCAGTCAATTACTGACAAGGCGTTCCTCCACATCTGCGAGTACATCAAGCCTGGCCTCACTGAGCAGCAGATCCGTGCAGAGCTTGAGAACTACATGCTCTCCAACGGCGCAGATGCTCTGTCCTTTGATTCCATCATTGCTTCTGGTCCTAATGGTGCTAATCCTCACGCTCAGCCAGGTGAGCGCGTAGTTCAGACAGGCGACATGATTGTTATGGACTACGGTGCGGGCTACCTGGATTACCACTCAGACATGACCCGTACCGTTGTTGTTGGTGCACCTTCCGAGGAGCAGCAGCACGTCTTTGACGTTGTTCGCAAGGCAAACGAGACTTGCGCTGCAGCTATCCATGCAGGCGTAACTGGTTCTGACATTCACAACCTTGCAGTTAAGGTTATCTCTGAGGCTGGTTACGGCGAGTACTTTGGTCACGGTCTTGGCCACGGTGTTGGCGTTGAGATTCATGAGCGTCCATTCTTCAATCCTCGTTGGAACAAGGTGATTGCAGCAGGTTCTGTTGTTAC
Organism: uncultured Atopobium sp.; assembly: GCA_937935155.1. Taxonomy (GTDB): domain Bacteria; phylum Actinomycetota; class Coriobacteriia; order Coriobacteriales; family Atopobiaceae; genus Lancefieldella. The sequence goes on from CALGXY010000093.1 coordinate 12,456, forward strand.
CGATGAGCCTGGTATTTACCTGCCTGGCAAGTTTGGTATCCGCCTTGAGGACTTTGGTGTTGTTACTGAGGACGGCTATGACGTCTTTACTCAGTCCACACACGATCTTGTGTCTGTTGGCTGCTAACTAGACGCGATATACAGAATTTTTGCGGTCAGAAGCTCTATGTTTCTGGCCGCATTTTTATGTTTACCTTTAGGACGAGAAGATCTTCTCGTCCTAAAATTGGCTTATACAACCTAAAAAATCTAAAAAGAGTTAGGTTAGTGAAGACACGCTTCAGATATATGTAATAAAATCAGAAAAGTAAATGTTATTTTCATTGTTATGTTTACAGTTTCATTTGTTTTATTAGGTAGAAAAGAAGGAGGTAGAAGTGGTTAGTATCGTTCTAGCCAGCCATGGCAAATTTGCCGAGGGCATCAAAGATTCTGGCGGCATGATTTTTGGACCACAGGAAGGCGTTGTAGCTGTAACGCTTACTCCTGATATGGGCCCAGATGACCTGCATCAGAAGATTCTCGACGCAATTGCCACGCTTGAAGATCAAGAGCATGTCTTGTTCTTGGTTGACCTATGGGGTGGCACCCCCTTTAACCAGATTTCTCGCGTTCTTGAGGAAGAGGGTAAAGAGGATTGGGTTGCTGTTACTGGCCTTAACCTCCCAATGCTTATTGCAGCATATGGCTCTCGCCTTGGCGTAGATACCGCCGCCGAGGTAGCAAAAGAGATTTACTCTGAAGCTCGTATGGGCGTAAAGATTAAGCCAGAAGAGCTTGAGCCACAAGAGGCAACACCTACTGATGTTCCTGCTGCTCCAGCAGCACCTCAGGGTGCAATTCCTGCGGGTACTGTTATTGGTGATGGCAAGCTTAAGATTGTTCTTGCTCGTATTGATACCCGTCTTCTGCATGGTCAGGTTGCAACTACGTGGACAAAGATGACCAAGCCAGATCGCATTATTGTCTGCTCTGACGGTGTTGCTCAAGATGAGCTCCGCAAGACCATGATTGTTCAGGCAGCTCCTCCAGGAGTACATGTCCACGTTGTTCCTATTAAGAAGATTATTGAGATTGCTCACGACACTCGTTTTGGCAATACCAAGGCAATGCTTCTGTTTGAGACTCCTCAAGATATGCTTCGCGCAATTGAGGGTGGCGTAGAAATCAAGGAAGCAAACCTTGGTTCTATGGCTCACTCTGTTGGCAAAGTTGTTGTTACCAACGCAGTTGCTATGGATGAAGACGACGTAAAGACTCTTGAGGCTATCCGCGAGTGTGGTACAGAGTTTGATGTCCGTAAGGTTCCTGCAGATAATGCAGAGAACTTTGATGCAATGCTTAAAAAAGCTAAGTCCGAACTTGCTGATCGTAAGTAACTAGAAGGAGGTAGAAATGACACCTATCACAATACTGCTTGTCGTAATTGTTGCTCTTCTCGCTGGCATGGAAGGTATTCTTGACCAGTGGGAGTTCCATCAGCCCCTGGTTGCTTGCTCACTGATTGGCCTTGTGACTGGTCACCCTGCTGAGGGAATCATCCTCGGCGGTTCGCTTCAGATGATTGCTCTTGGTTGGGCAAACATCGGAGCTGCAGTTGCACCAGACGCAGCTTTGGCATCTGTCGCATCTGCAATCATTATGGTTTTGGCACTTAACGGCGGAGACACTGACACCACCGCTGCTATTAACACCTCTATTGCACTTGCAATTCCTTTGTCCGTAGCAGGCCTGTTCCTCACCATGATTGCTCGTACTATTGCAACTGGTATTGTCCACGCAATGGACGCAGCTGCCGAGAAGGGCGATTTTGCTGCAATCGAGCGTTGGCACATTGTAGCTATCCTCATGCAGGGCGCACGTATTGCTGTTCCTGCAGCTGCTCTTTGCTTCATTGACCCAGCTATTGTCACTGATGCTCTAAACGCAATGCCTAAGTGGCTCACTGGCGGTATGGCAGTTGGCGGCGGCATGGTTGCTGCTGTTGGTTACGCAATGGTCATTAACATGATGGCTACTCGTGAGGTTTGGCCGTTCTTTGCTCTTGGCTTTGTCTTTGCTGCTATTAACCAGCTCACTCTTATTGCTCTTGGTGTTATTGGTGTTTGCCTTGCTATTCTCTACATTGGTCTTAAAGACCTTGCTAAGCAGGGTGGCGGCGCAGGTGGCGGATCTGGCGATCCACTCGGCGATATTATCGACAACTACTAATTCTGAAGGAGCGTGAAACTAATGGAGAATAAGATTCAGCTTTCTAAGAAAGACCGTATGTCTGTTGCTCTTCGTCATCAGTTCCTTCAGGGTTCTTGGAACTACGAGCGTATGCAGAACGGTGGTTGGGCATTCTCAATGATTCCAGCCATCAAAAAGCTTTATCCAAACAAAGAAGATCAGGTAGCAGCTCTTAAGCGCCACCTTGAGTTCTACAACACTCACCCTTATGTTTCTGCACCAGTCATGGGCGTTACCCTTGCACTGGAGGAGGGACGTGCTAACGGTGAGCCTATTGACGATGTTGCAATTCAGGGCGTTAAGGTAGGCATGATGGGCCCTCTGGCCGGTGTTGGTGATCCAGTCTTCTGGTTTACTGTCCGTCCAATTCTTGGAGCACTCGGCGCATCTATTGCCGCTGGTGGTTCTGCACTTGGCCCTATTCTTTTCTTTGTTCTGTGGAACGTCATCCGCCTTTCCTTCCTGTGGTACACCCAGGAGTTTGGCTACAAGGCAGGCGCTTCAATTTCTTCCGATCTTTCTGGCGGCATGCTGGGCAAGATTACTGAGGGTGCTTCTATTCTTGGTATGTTTATCATTGGTGCCCTGGTACAGCGTTGGGTTTCTATTTCATTTACCCCAGTTGTTTCTACCATTCCTCAGCAGGCAGGCGCCTACATTGACTGGACAAGCATTCCTTCAGGAGTAGAGGGAATGCACCAGGCATTAAAGCTTTACGCTGCTCTTGGACCAAACGGTCTTGATCCAGTCAAGGTAACTACACTTCAGAACAACCTTGACTCGCTTGTTCCTGGACTGGCAGCTGTTGGTCTGACACTGCTTTGCTGCTCACTGCTTAAGAAGAAGGTCTCTCCAATTGCTATCATCCTGGCTCTCTTTGCCGTTGGTATTATTGGTCGACTCCTTGGCTTTATGTAATGAGTAAGAGTACGTTCTAGTACTTAAAGTCGCACTAATATGGGTCGCGCTCTATAATGGGTGCGACCCATTTTTTGAAAGGATTGTATGGCTCAGTCTCAAAACAACACAGTCGATTTCACCGCAAAGGCAACGTCATTTCATGGGCTTGCTACGTATGGCGATATCCTTATTGGCAATAAGGCCTTTGAGTTTTACAACCAAAAAAATCCTGAAGATTACATTCAGATTCCCTGGGACCAGATAGATCATGTGGCAGCTTCGGTTATGGGGCGCACCAAAAGCATTTCTCGCTTTGCTATTTTTACTAAAAGCAATGGCAACTACTCGTTTTCTACGCGAGACAACAAGGCAACGCTTAGGGCAATTCGTGCCTATATAGGGGAGGAGAAACTCGTGCGTTCTCCAAATTTCTGGTTTGTCTTTAAGCATGGACTTATGGCAATTCCACAGCTTCCTCGCCTTATTAAAGAGAGTTTTATTAAAAAGAAGTAAGCAAATTTTGCATTTTCACAAGAGCCGCCAGCACGGAAGGCGTGAAACTGATAAAATCCAACATGCATATACGTGTCGCGGGTAGTTTGAAAATTCACGTTCTTCTCGCGACTTTATCGAGTGAAAAGAGTTAGACGTGGCAACTATCAGCACCGCAGATTTTAAGAACGGCCTTGGCCTTAAGATTAACGATAAGTACTACACCATCGTTGAGTTCCAGCACGTAAAGCCAGGTAAGGGCGGCGCTTTTGTCCGCTATAAGATTCGTGACCTTCGCTCTGGCCGCGTTATTGATCAGACCTGCAACGCTGGTACCAAGTTTGAGAACGTTCTTCTGCTCACCAAAGAGATGCAGTACCTCTACAACGACGGTGAGTCCTTCTACTTCATGGACAACGAGACTTACGATCAGGTAGCTGTTCCTGCTGATTTCATTGGCGAGAAGAGCGTCTGGTTCAAGGAGAACGATAACGCACAGCTTCTCTATGCAGACACTGAGCTTCTTGGTGTTGAGCCTCCAATGTTCATTGAGGCAGAGATCACTGAGACTGACCCAGGCTTCAAGGGTGACACCGTTCAGGGTGGTACTAAACCAGCAACTATTGAGACTGGTGCAACTCTTCAGGTTCCAATGTATCTGAACCAGGGTGAGCGCATTAAGGTTGATACTCGTGACGGCAAGTTTGTTTCTCGCGTTTAATGCATTCTCTTTGGGTGCATAAGCATCCAACAGTATTGAGTAATTATTTCAAAGACAGTTTGTCTTTTTAGGGGGTAGACATGGCTGAAACAGAGCTTCGTATAGCAGGCATCGGCATCTCAAAAGATGTAATTTCAACGGTTGTCTCCGGCGCAGCTGGAAGTGTTGAAGGTGTTGCCTCCGTTGGCGGAAACGATACCCTGGCATCCAATCTTATTAACGTCTTTACCAGCAGAAGCCTTGCTCCAGAGAAGGCTGTAGAGGCAGGTGTAGAGAATGGTCAGCTTCATCTTGGAGTTCACCTTACCGTTTTCTATGGCTATCCTTTCACAAAGCTTGCATCTGAGGTAAGGCTTGCTGTTGCAACTGCTGTAAATGAGCAGATTGGCGTCAGCATTGCTTCCGTTGATGTTTACATTGACAGCCTTGTTTTTCCTAAGGAGTAGGCTTGAGCGTTAAGTTTTTTGGACGTACTCGCGCCCGTAGCCAAGCACTACAGCTTTTATTCCAGGCTGAAGCCACTAATCGCAGCGTTCTTGAGGTCCTCGACGGAGACTATACGCTCTCCGAGGGACCTCTTGATGAGTATGCGCAGTCGCTGGCAGTGGGAGCAGATGGCATCAGAGATGATCTTGATGACATCATTGCTGCTTACTCAAAAGACTGGGCAATTGATCGCATGCCTTCCGTAGACCGCAATCTCCTAAGAATTTCTCTTTACGAGATTCTTGAGGTTCCTGAGGTTGATGTAGCTGTTGCTATTAACGAGGTAGTTGACCTTGCTCGCGCTTACTGCGGCGATGATTCTCCTCGCTTTATTAACGGCGTTCTTGGTCGTATTGTTGATGACATTGAGGCTGGAGAAGACATTTATTCTCTGTGCCATAAGCAGTCTGCTGAGCAAGACGTTTCTGAAGAAGAGCCAGAGAGCTCTGTGGAAGATGCAGAGTAGTCATGGCAAAAATCGATACGTCTGAATATCAGAGCTTTGATCAGATAACCGCAAGACTTGATTCAATTGTTGATCAAGTTCGCGATAAAAACGTCTCGCTGGAGCATTCTCTTGACCTCTTTGATGAGGCAATTGCTCTAGGCTCAAAGGCTGTCAACATGGTTGACACCACAGAGTTTACGCCAGAAGAGGAAGAGCGTCTGGTTCAGGCTCAGGCTGCAGGAGATGCATCTAACGAAGAAGCTGCTTCTGATGAGCAAGCTGAGGCTTCATCCGCAGATGAAACGTCGTCTGCTGACACAGTTTCAGAAAGCGATGAGCACTAGTGGCTCAACGTGTTTCTCGCCAAAGGCTTGATAAAGAGCTGGTTAGGCAAGGATTTTTCAAAGATACCCAGGCTGCGCTGCGCGCAATTCTTGCGGGCGATGTTTCTACAAGTGATAGAAGACTTACCTCAGCAGGAGAGCTTGTTCCTGAGGGATTATTTCTGCATGTAAAAGGCGCTATTCCGTACGTGAGTAGAGGCGGGCTTAAGCTCGAGCGCGCATTTGAAGTATTTGATTTTACGGCACAACATAAAAAATGCTTAGATATTGGCTGTTCAACTGGTGGTTTTACCGATTGCCTGCTCCAAAATGGAGCTGCTTCGGTTACCTCAGTTGATGTCGGCTATGCGCAGTTTGATTGGTCGCTAAGAAACGATAGTAGGGTTAAGCTGCTAGAACGAACAAATATTACTTCGCTGCCGGAATTGGGCTATTCTCATATCTTTGATCTAGCGGTGTGCGACGTGTCGTTTACTTCAATTCTGTCAATTCTTCCTTCTGTGTTAGATGTTTTAGCTCCTGAAGGAGTTTTTGTTACGCTGGTCAAACCGCAGTTTGAAGCTAAGAGAGAAGAAGTGGGCGAGGGTGGCATTGTGACTGATTCGTCCGTGCGCCTGCATACGTTGCAAAAGGTTGCCGATTCGTTCAAAGAGGCTTATATGGGTCCTTTAGGCGCATGTGAGAGTCCTATTCATGGTGCTAAGGGTAACGTGGAATATTTGCTGTTTGGGCAGCTTGGGGCGGGGTCGTACGATTTAGATCTTGCTTCAGTGGTTTTGAACCATTCTGTAGAAATAGTGAAATAGAACGAATGTTCTATTTTGTAGTATTGTTTGTATTTTTTTAGGTATACTAAGTACATCGAATCAGACGTTTAACTGTTTCAGTTGTGCAGTCAAGCAAAATCGGGAGAGTGGTTTGCGTGAAGGTACTTCTTGTTCCAAATTATTCAAGAGAAGTTGCTGTTTCTGGTGCACGTGAACTTGAAGAATGGCTCTTTGAGCAGGGCTGTGATGTTCAATGGGCACACGATAAAAAGCTATTCCCGGATAAAGTTGTAGATTGTTCTGATTGCCAGCTTGTTATTTCTCTTGGTGGAGACGGAACGCTTCTGAGGGCCGCCAAAATTGTTGAGTATTCAGAAATTCCAATTTTGGGTATCTCTTATGGTCACCTTGGCTTTTTAACTAGTGCAACTCCTCATCAAATGATTGAGATGGTAGCTGATGCTCTTGCTGGAGAGCTTCACGTATCTAGAAGAGCAACACTTGCAATAGAAACAGAGTATGAGCTTCCATCTGGAGAAACTTACGTCGAGAAGACCTTCTCGCTCAATGATTTTGCAGTTTCCAGAGGTGGAGCAGGCGATATGGTTGAGTTTACAGTTTCTGTATCAGGCAACCATATTGATAAGCTTCGCGGTGATGGTTTTGTTGTTAGTACGGCAACTGGATCCACCGGCTATGCTCTTGCTGCTGGTGGTCCTATTGTTACACCAGAGTTCTCGGGAATGGTTTGCGTGCCAATCGCACCACATACTATTTTGGCTCGCGCATTTCTTACCTCTCCTTCTGATGTGGTTGAAATCACCATGTCAAAAGATAGACCTGCACCATGTCACTTCTTCTCTGATGGACAAAACATCAAGCATCCAGAGGAGGGTATGGCTACCAAAGCTTGTATTAGCCGTGGACCAGGAGACATTATTCTGCTTGATAGAAGCGCCGATAGTTTCTATCGTTCAGTTTCTCGCGTGTTTTACGGTAAAACTGGTCAGTAAGCAGGTCTTATATGCTTGATGAACTTCGCGTGCAAAATGTTGCACTTATTGAAGATGCTTCTCTTGCTCCCGCCTTAGGTTTAACTGTTTTAACAGGAGAGACGGGTGCTGGTAAAACTGCTCTTTTATCTTCTATTAAGCTCTTAGTTGGTGAGCGTGCAGATGCTTCTGCAGTCAGAGAAGGAACGGATGCCCTTAGGGTTGAAGCGCGTTTCTTTACCTCTCCAGAAGATCAAGAAGGAGTAGTGGTCTCTAGAAAAGTCTCTGCTGACGGCAGAGGTAGGGTAGAGATTGATGGCCATATGGCATCAGTTAAAGAGCTGGCTGGAGGCATTGGAACATCAATTGATCTGTGTGGTCAACATGAGCATCAAAGGCTGCTTGACGTAAAGAATCATGTCAGCATGCTGGACGCATGGATTGGGTCAGATATTCAATCTTGCCAGACAGAGTATGTAGACGCTCTTCATGCTTACCATGCTGCAGTCGCTGAACTTCAACGAGTTATTGAAGTAAGCCAGTCTAGCAATGCAAAGATTGATGAAGCGGCATTTCTTGTCCAAAGAATTGATGAAGTCTCTCCTAAAGAAGGGGAGTTAGAAGACCTAGAAGAGCAACTTCCTCGGTTTGAACATGCAGAGGCTCTCCTTCAAGCTGCAGGAGGAACACACGAGTCACTCTCAGGAGATGAGGGCGTTATTGATTCTCTCTCTGATGCGGTTCAGATGCTTCAAAGTGCTGCAACATTTGATGCTACGCTAGGTAATTATGCAGAGTCTCTTTCAAGCGCACTTATAGAGATTGAGGATGTTTCTTCAGAGCTTAGAAGTTATGTTGGGTCTCTCGATTTTGATGAAGAAGCACTTGAAGAGATGCAAAGTCGTATGGCTCGTCTTCAGGGTCTTATGAGAACGTATGGTCCTGGCATGAAAGATGTATTTAAAAAATACCAGGCAGCTCAAAATCTTCTTGAGGTTACAAGAGACACAGAAAAGCTTGTCCGTGAGGCACAGGCAGAGGTAGATAGGGCAAAAGAGACTCTTACCGTAAAGGCTCAGGCACTTAAAAAGGTTCGTGTTGCTGCAGCTCCAAAACTTTGTGATGCTGTTACTAAGCAAATGAGTCATCTGCAGATGGGTTCAGCTCAGATTGAATTGAACTTTGAAGATCTTCCTTTTGAGCAGTGGAATAAAGTTGGCT
>CALGXY010000094.1:0-1309 GCA_937935155.1 uncultured Atopobium sp.
GGAAATGGCGCTACTACAATCCTCAGATATAGAGCATGGTCCTATCCAGTGTATTTTTACGCGCGATGAAGAAACAGGTCTTTCTGGTGCTTTTGGTATGAAGTCCGACTTTATGGAGGGTGACTACCTTATCAATCTTGACTCTGAGGACGAAGGACAAATCTTTGTGAGTTGTGCCGGTGGTGCCAATACGATTGCGGCGTTCCCCTTCACTAAAGAATCTCTCCCTGCAGGCTTTGATACGTTCCGTGTTGTAGTTAAGGGATTGATGGGTGGTCACTCAGGTGACGACATTAATAAGAAGCGAGCCAATGCTAATAAATTGTTGCTGCGTTTCCTTTGCGACGAAATGGAGAAAACGGATCTCCGCCTTGTAGATATTCAAGCTGGAGGCCTTCATAATGCCATCCCACGTGAGGCTGAAGCACTTTGCGCAGTTCCCTCTTCTTTCAGCAAACAGTTACAAGAGGATTTAGCAGTGTTCCAGGATGAGATAAAAAATGAATTCTCTGAGACGGAAAAGTCTATAATGGCAACTCTCATTTCTGAAGCTCCTGCCGAAATGGCTCAGGCTCCTGCTGAAACTCGCAAGATGTTGCTGTCCTTACGCGCTGTGCATAATGGCGTTTTAGCAATGAGCCAAACCATTGACAATTTTGTAGAAACGAGCTCAAATCTTGCTAGCATTCGCTTAATGACTCCTGAGCAAATTGCATCAAATCCTGAATTGGCTTTCTTTGCTGCATCTCAGAAAGAACCTGCTGTAGTAGTCATCACAAGTCAGCGTTCAAGTATTGAGAGCAATCGTCGCAATATAAGTGCCATGGTCCGTGCTGCTTTTGAACTGGGAGGAGCACAGAACGTCAAAACAGGTGACGGTTATCCTGGTTGGACAACCAATCCTAGCAGTATTCTTGTGAAGATGGCAGTTGAAACTTACAAAGAACTCTTCAACAAAGAACCTCAAGTATTAGGAATCCATGCTGGTTTGGAGTGTGGCCTGTTCAGTGTGAAGTACCCTCATATGGACATGATAAGCTTTGGTCCAACTCTTCGCGGTGTGCATAGCCCTGACGAACGCTTGCTGATTCCTACAGTGCCTATGGTTTGGGATCATCTTTGCTTACTTTTGAAGCGAATCCCTGAAGCTGGTAAGTAAACCCTTTATATAAGCAGGTTTTTTAGTTGAGCTATTCACTAAAAACCTGCTTTATATATTTTCTTTCTCCTCTACTATGACAATGTATTTCTTGTTGTGTTCTAAAAGTCGTTTTCTGTTTTGAAAAAAGAGAGGAGGAAATGTGTTGTA
>CALGXY010000095.1:0-9540 GCA_937935155.1 uncultured Atopobium sp.
AGAAGGCGGCATCTACGCTGATTTTGTTAACATGCGCGAGAAAACCGTCGGCTGGAAAATTGCCTAACTGCTGGTAAGACGCTAAAAATATCCCACGTAAAAAATATGCACCCAAGCTTGTGCTTGGGTGCATATAACGTTAAAGCTGAAATGCGGTTTACTGAACCTGGCAGATCATAGCAACGTTAGTTGAAGTAGTGTAGTCACCAAGACGTGGGCTGGTATGAGGATCGCCAGCAGTCAGAACAACAATGTCACCGGTCTCAACGACGCCAACTTCCTTTGCAATGTTCAAAGCGTTGTACATGGTGTTAGAAAGAGTGCCCTGCTCAGAGGTCTTGAATGCATAGACACCCCAATAGAAGCAGGTGCGACGAACCGCCTCATCGGATGGAGACATTGCATACAGAGGGCGCTTTGGACGGAAGTTAGAAACAAGGCGAGCGGTACGACCAGAGTGTGTTGGGCAGATGATGCACTTAGCGTCAACACGGATTGCCATATCAACTGCAGCAAAGCCAGTAGCGCCGTTGACGTTCTTAAGGCCCTCACGCTGGTGATAGACATCCTTGACTGGCAGGTACTTCTCTGTCTCCTTGCAGATGGAAGCCATAGTCTTTACTGCCTCAACAGGGTACTTACCAGCTGCAGACTCACCAGAAAGCATGACGCAGTCAGTGCCGTCGTAGATTGCGTTAGCAACGTCCGTAACCTCTGCACGGGTTGGGCGAGGGTTGCGAATCATAGAGTCAAGCATCTGAGTTGCGGTGATGACAGGCTTGTAAGCATCGTTGCATTTCTTGATGATAGTCTTCTGGATGTGAGGAACCTCAGCTGCAGGAACCTCAACGCCAAGGTCACCACGGGCAACCATGATGCCGTTAGAAGCTGCAAGAATCTCGTCGAAGTTCTTTACGCCAAGAGCAGACTCAATCTTAGGGAAGATCTGTACGTTAGGAGTACCCATCTCACGGCAGATGTTACGAATCTCCTCAACAGCAGCGCCATCACGGATGAAGGAAGCAGCAATTGCGTCAATACCAAGCTCGCAACCAAACATGATGTCTGCGCGGTCCTGCTCAGTGACGGAAGGAAGGCCAATGTTGACGTTAGGAACGTTTACGCCCTTCTTCTCGCCAAGCTCACCACCGTTGATGATCTTGCAGTGCATGTCAGTGCCCTCAACATGATCAACCTCAAGACCAATGAGACCGTCATCAATAAGGATGATGGAGCCCTTCTTGACCTCTTTTGGAAGGTTCTTGTAGTCAAGTGAGAAGCGCTGAGCGTTACCGATGACGTCATCATCAGTGGTGACAATAACGGAATCACCAGTAGTAAGGGTGACCTTCTTGCCATCCTCGAGAAGACCGGTGCGAACCTCAGGACCCTTGGTATCAAGCATGATAGCAATAGGAATACCAAGCTCATCAGAGATAGAACGAACGCGACCAATCATAGTGCGGTGATACTCATGGCTACCGTGCGAGAAGTTAAAACGTGCAACGTTCATACCAGCAAGAATGAGCTCACGAAGGACCTCATCACTTTCTGTAGCAGGACCCATAGTACAAACAATCTTGGTCTTTTTGCGAGCCATATCTCTCCTTTTCATAGGAATTAAAATCACATTCGGTTATCAATAGTAACCGTTTTCAGAGCGTTTGTTTCTCTGGTACTTAGCAAACCACACTTTTATCAACATAGTCAGTACCCTCAGAAAAAGCAGTTGCGTTATCTAGCGTAACCTGAGCAATCTGAGCAAGTGCCTCATGAGTAAAGAATGCCTGATGACTTGTCATAACTACGTTAGGGAAGGAGCAAAGTGTAGAGGTAATTGAATCAAAGACCTCAGCACCACGGTCCTTATAAACGTTTGGATTTTCTTCTTCATAAACGTCAAGGCCACAAGCACCAATCTTGCCAGAAAGAATGCCGCGAATAAGAGCCTTGGTGTCAATAAGTCCTCCGCGACCAGTATTAACGAGAATGACGCCATCTTTCATCTTTCCGATGGTCTTATCGTTAATCATGTGATAGCTCTCATCATTCAAGAAAGCGTGGAGTGAAATAAAGTCCGAACGCTCCCAGAGCTCATCGTAGCTGACATACTCATCAACAACGTGCTCGTCATTGACAAGGCTCATATTTGGATAGAGGTCTGCGCCAAGGACGTGCATGCCAAAGCCTTTGCAGATACGGCAAAGTGCTGCGCCAATACGACCAGTTCCAACAATTCCAGCAGTTTTACCGTGAAGTGTATCGCCAACAAGGCCAACAAGCGAGAAGTTATTCTCGCGAATTCTGATGTAACCACGGTGAATACGACGGTTAGCGGCAAGCGCAAGACCCATTGCGTGCTCTGCGATTGCCTCAGGGGAGTAAGCAGGTACGCGTGTAACGGTAATGCCAAGGTCTTTAGCAGCGTTAACGTCAACAGCGTCAAAGCCAGCGCAGCGCATAAGCAGCAGCTTAACGTCAAAGCCGGCAAGAATCTCAAGGGTCAGAATTGAGGCATCTGCGTTAACAAAAGCGCAGACAGCGTCATAACCCTTGGCAAAGCCTGCGGTCATAGGCGTAAGGTTTGACTCGATGTAGTCGATTGAAATGTCTGGATACTTTGGAAGCTCAAGGTTGAAAGAATCCTTGTCGTAACTTTGAGCACCATAAAACAGGATTTTCATAACTGCCTCCTTGCCAAAACTAACGTTTGGCTTATGTTGTTATGTTCTGCGCTTATTGTACCCCTTGAATAACAATTATTCGCCGCATAACAGGAGTTTTAAGAAATATTTATAAGGTTTGAAAAAAGAAAGAATACGGTAAAATGATAGAGCATTGTAAGGTCCTATGATAGGACGTTGTAAGGTCCTGACACGGCAACCTTGGTGAGCCCTTGCCCCTCTCCTGGGGAATTATGATCGGGCATCAATCTGTCAGGTAGAAACCCAGGAGGAACTTTGAAAGAGTATCTTTCAAGTGCGTCTGATGTTATCAGTGCGCAAAAAACTGATGCTGAAGTTGGTCTGTCTGATGCAGAAGCAGCTTCACGTCTTGAGGCTTATGGCCTCAATAAGCTTAAAGAAGCTCCAAAAGAATCAATTATTAAAAGATTCTTTGCGCAGATGGCTGATCCTATGGTCATCATGCTTCTTGTTGCTGCTGCTATTTCTGCTGCTGAAGGTATTTATACCGGAGAAGGCGGAGTTGCAGACGTCGTAATTATTCTGTTTGTTGTTGTTATTAATTCTGTTCTTGGTGTTGTCCAGGAGGGCAAAGCCGAGGAAGCCCTTGCTGCTCTGCAAGAGATGAGCGCAGCTCAGAGCAAGGTTATCAGAGACGGTCGTCTTGAGACGGTTGCCTCAACCGAGCTAGTCGTGGGAGATATTATCCTTCTTGAGGCAGGTGACTCTGTCCCAGCTGACTGCCGCATTCTCGAAAGCGCTTCTATGAAGGTAGAGGAGTCGGCGCTCACGGGTGAATCAGTTCCTGTCGAGAAACACGCGGAGACCCTCAGTCTTGCTGAAGACACCGATGACATTCCTTTGGGTGACCGAAAGAATATGTGCTACTCCGGATCTATTGTGGTCTATGGACGCGGTCGTGCGGTTGTTGTTGCTACCGGTATGGACACCGAGATGGGTAAGATTGCAGATGCAATTTCCCAGGCAGAGGATGGACAGACTCCACTTCAGATTGCCCTTGATAAGCTTTCACATACACTTACCATTCTTGTTGTTGTCATCTCACTGCTTGTTTTTGCTACAGGCTTTATTAAGCACGGTGTCGAGATGCTTGGCAACTTTGACCTTGTCCTAAGTACGTTTATGGTTGCAGTTTCTCTTGCAGTAGCTGCAATTCCAGAGGGTCTTGTTGCTGTTGTTACCATCGTTCTTTCTATGGGCGTTACTAGAATGAGCGAGCGCCACGCTATTGTCCGCCGTCTTACTGCAGTTGAGACCCTTGGTTGTACTCAGGTTATCTGCTCTGATAAGACCGGTACTCTGACCCAAAACAAGATGACTGTTGTTCGTCATGAGACAGAAAATCTTGATGCACATGTACGTACCATGGCGCTGTGCTCAGACGCTACCTGGGACGATGCGGAGCAGGTGGCAAAGGGCGAGCCAACCGAGGCTGCTCTTGTTGCAGACGCTGCAAAACTTGGATACACCACAAGTGATTTAGCTTCTTCTCGCCCTCGTATTGGTGAGGCACCCTTTGATTCTTCTCGTAAGATGATGTCTGTTGTGGTGCGCACCCGGTCTGGCAAGGTTGTACAGCACACTAAGGGTGCGCCTGACGAGGTACTTGCTCGCTGCAACAAGATTATGACAAGCGATGGCATTATTGACCTCACCGATGAGGCTCGCTCTGAGATTTTGGCTCAGAACAAGTCTATGGCTGACCAAGCACTTCGCGTTATGGCATCTGCTCGTCGTGATTGGGGAACAGAAGCTCCAGAGAGCTATGATCCAGCCAATCTTGAGCACGACATGGTCTTTGTTGGACTTTCCGGCATGATTGACCCAGTTCGTCCTGAGGTTAAGGGTGCTGTTGCAGAGGCGCATAGCGCTGGTATGCGTACCGTTATGATTACAGGTGACCATATAGACACAGCTGTTGCTATTGCAATTGAGCTGGGTATTATTACTGATCGCTCTCAGGCTATTACTGGCGCACAGCTTGATAAGATTTCTGACGAAGAGTTTGAGCAGCGTATCGAGACTCTTGGCGTTTATGCACGCGTTCAGCCTGAGCACAAGGTTCGCATTGTTGATACCTGGCGCAAGAAGGGCATGGTTACAGCCATGACGGGCGACGGCGTTAACGATGCTCCTTCCATTAAGCGCGCTGATATTGGTATTGGTATGGGCATTACTGGTACCGACGTTACCAAGGGTGTTGCAGATATGGTTCTGGCAGACGATAACTTTGCCACCATTATTAGCGCCTGCGAAGAGGGAAGACGCATCTACGACAACATTCGTAAGTGCATCCAGTTCCTCTTGAGCTCCAACCTTGCTGAGGTCATTTCCGTCTTTATTGCATCCCTAGTTGGCTTTACCATTCTTCAGCCTACCCACCTTCTGTGGATTAACCTGATTACCGACTCTCTGCCTGCGCTTGCTATGGCTACCGAGAAGGCTGAACCAGGCATTATGAAGCGCAAGCCTCGCAATCCCAAGGATGGAATCTTTGCGGGTGGCGTTGGCTTTGACTGCCTTGTTCAGGGCTCTATCATTGCTCTTCTTACCCTTGCCAGCTATTTCATTGGCCATTACTTTGAGTATGGAACCTTTGATATCTCACAGGTTATTACTAACCCAGAGGCTGGCGTTGAGGGTATGACCATGGCGTTCTTGACGCTTTCTATGGTTGAGATGTTCCACTCCTTTAATATGCGTTCTCTGCGTGGTTCTATCTTTAAGCTAACCAGCCAAAACATTTGGCTGTGGGGTTCTTTTGTTATGTCTTTGATTCTCACCTTTGTGGTAATTGAGACACCACTTTCTCAGGCATTTGGCTTTGCTGAGATTGGCTTTGAAGAGTACGCCATGGCAATGCTTTTAGCTGCATCGATTATTCCTCTGATGGAGCTTTATAAGGCTGTTATGCGTTCTGTTCAAAAGAACAAGGCATAAGGTAGAGGAGTACTCTTGTCCGCTAAGCGTACAAAAAGTTCCAAAAAACTAGGAGCCGGCAGGACTCAAGGGTCTCTGCCGGCCCTTTCTTCATTGCTGGACGTTCCGGCGTTTGAGCAGCTGACTCCATCGTCGGATCAGACGCAAGCTTATACAGACGTCGTATCTGAGCTTGAAGCTCAAGGGGTTTCTCGCCAGACGATGACCATGGCCTGCGTGGTCCGCTTGGATAGGGGATTTCCTGCGGTTGTGTCAGAGCAGGGAGTGTTTCGCGCCGAGTTTGCCGCACGCGTGACTAAGGGCCAGAACTCCACGGTGGCCGTGGGAGACTGGGTATGCGCGCGTATTCCGGACTCGCACGATATGGGCATCATCGAGGCCATTCTGCCGCGAGAGACCGATATTGCTCGCTGGAAGGGCGGCGCTCGTGGTCAAAAACAGACTTTGGCCGCAAACGTTGATCTGGTGCTTGTAGTACAGGCCTTGGACGGCGAGGTTGTCTCGGTAGATCGTATTGTGCGCTCAGCAGTTATTTCTAAAGACTGCGGCGCTGCTTGCGCTGTGGTGCTTACTAAGTCAGATGTGGCAGGTCCGGAGCTTTTGGCTCAAGAGATTTCTTCTATCACCGCAGCTCTTGGCTCTACAGTAAAAATTGTTGCAACAGCCTCAAAGCTTGAGGGCGAGAAAACCGATGCACTTGTAGATCTTGCGCGGACCGCCCAAGATCTTGGAGCTGCGTGGGGAATTGATGCTGTTCGTAGCCTTGTTCCTTACGGTTCCATAGCCATCGTGCTTGGTGAATCAGGTGCTGGTAAATCTACGCTTCTTAACGCACTTTTGGGACATGAAGCACTTGAAACGGGAGAAGTTCGTGAGTCCGATAAGGCAGGACGTCATACAACGGTTGCTCGCCGTATGGTAGCGCTTCCTGACGCTGGCGTTATTGTGGACGAACCTGGACTTAGAAGTTTACCTATTGTGGGTCATGAGAGGGGATTACAGAAGATATTCCCTCACATCTCTGAAGCTGCTCAGACGTGTAAGTTTAGGGATTGCACCCATACTCACGAGCCAGGATGTAGCGTTCAAGACGCTCTGCATGAGGGGCAGATTACAGAACCCCAGTTAAAGGCTTATTTATCTCTGGCAAAAGAAATGCGAGAAAGCCAGCAATTGCTTGACCCTGATGTTGTGCTTTAAGCTTTAACAGCGTAAATCCTCTAAGCACCCTGGCTTGACTAGGGTGCTTTTTTGTCAAACCAGCAGGAAACATGCTATATTGAAATCAACGAGGGTTGGTCCCGCCCAGTAATGGGGAGGGTCAACCCCGTTTTATAAGTCAGTGAGATTGCTTAGAAAATCATTTATTACAATTTCTGAAAAATGTAGCAGTTATGATTTTCTAAAAATTTTTATATATCAAATTGGATAAAAATTTAAATTACCCATTTTTCATTGCGTCGCTGTAGTCTGTGGATACATTACTTTGTGTCAGATTCGCGTCAGCTATCAGACATATTTGTGCAGGTAAATCTTTTGTTTTTGTCCTCCTTCTCTCAACCCGAGCGCACAATCGGTATATCGCAAATGGAGGGAGGAGAAAACAGTGACTAAGAAAACAAGAATTTTAATTTCTGTGTTAAGTGCACTTCTAGCTAGTTTTTGTTTCTTTGCATACGTACAAAGTGTCCGTGCAGATGCAGAAAAATCACGAGCAGAAGCAATACAAAAATACGGCGGAGAACTTACTTCAATTTTGGTGGCCACTAAACAAATAGAACCTGGGGAAACTCTCTCATCTTCTAATACCCAGGTAAAAAGCTGGATTTCTGATCTGATTCCCGAAGGCGCAATTACTAATCCAGAAAGTGTTATGGGTCGTACGGTTTCATCTGTTATTGGAGTTGGAATGCCTGTTGTTTCTCTTCATCTACGATCAGTTGCCTCTCAAATTTCTATTCCAGAAAATCTTGTTGGTCTCACTATTTCCCATGGCGAGAAGTACGGATTAGCTGAGAGGCTCAGTGCTGGCACAAAGCTTGCAGCGTATGAGGTTACTGATTCTCTTATTACCTGTATTGCTTCGGATATTGCGGTGTTGTCAGATGACACCGAAGGCACTCTTTACACTTCCTCCTCCGTAACGCTTGGATTGACTCCTGAACAGGTTCCTGCCGTGCTTTCTGCATACGCTCGAGGAACACTTCGATTTACTCTTCCTGGGTCAAAGATTAACGCTCAGGACTTAGTAAAGAACAACTCCTTCGTTGAACAAGAAGACTCAAAGGATCTTTCTGACAAGACAGATCAAGCAAGCTCATCTGATGTAAGTGAAGAAGTACAGCCAGAGAACAGTGCTTCTTCAACAACCAATCAAAACAGCAACAGTGCGTCACAAGCAGATTCGTCTACTAATCCAGGAGGTGAAGCGTGATGTTAGAAAAGTGGATCTCATACGTAGGTCTTGACGCACGCGTTGAAATTGGAGCCATTCTTACGTACTTGGGTATTAGCAATAGGTGTGAATTTGCCGATTCAGCGGCATCTCTTAGATCAATTGTTGCTCGTTCAACTCCTCAAGATTATTCGGTCTTGATTGGTAATACTGGCTCCGATGTTTCGGATATAAATCTAGCGGCTGCAATTGTTAAAGATGGAAATGCTCGCTGTGTAGTGCTTGTAAGATCTGGCGCTTCTGGATCACTTCGTTCTAGAGCAGCTAAAGCAGGAGTTGATTTAGTTATTGACCCTATGGAATTGGGGGATCTGGTAAAGGTTGGAAGAGGGTATCAATCATACGGGGCTGACAGGCTTTCTCAGCCTTTACCAGAAGCTTCAGATTATGTTGCCAGTATCCAAGAGTTAAATACCTATCTACAATCCCTCATTCCTCTTGATAAGACTTTAAAAGCTCCAATTCTGACGTTTACTTCAGGAAGAGGAGGAGTGGGAAAGACCACACTTGTTTCCTCTATGGCACTACTTGCTTCTTCTTGGGGTTTAAAAGTTGCATTAGTTGATCTTGACCTGTCTTATGGAAATGCTTTTGAGAAGCTTGGAATTAGGCAGCCAAAAGACTTCTCTGATCTTGTTGCTGATGTACCTTCAGAAAAAGAGAGCCTTCTAGAAAAGGCAACTTGTATCCATAAAAATTTGTATCTTTTTGGCCCTTGTGTAAAACCTGAAATGGCAGAGCTTCTCTTTCCTTGCGTGAGTCATTTTCTCCAAGCTGTTTCTGGTTTGGTTGATTTGGTGCTCGTAGACACTACAACGGCATCAACAGATTGCTACGCTCAAGCGGCCCAATGTGCAGATAGGCTGGTTATTGTTTCAGAGAACCCTCTTACGTGCATTAACTCTTTAGCAAAAGTAAGTGGACTTGCAGTGCGTCTTGGAGTGGCAAGAACTCGCATTATCCGACTTGAGAACAAAGCAAATCCAAGGGTTAAACAGGACTTCTCTGTTGGAAAAGCAGAGGTTGGTCTTGAAGCAGCAAAGATGTTTAGGATTTTTGAAGGCGGACCAGGGTTTCAAGAGCTTATTCAGCAAGGAAAGCTTTCTGTGCTGTTACAAGAGGAAACTTCATTTACACAGTCGGTTTCTTTTGTACTTGCGCATTTCCTTAACGAGTTGGGTATTCTTCCACAACTGCGCGAGGCTCAAATTGCCCTGCAAGCAACTCCTGAGAAAAAGCCATTTAGCTTATTCAATAGGAGGAAGGAGGTGGGTTAATGCTTGTCTTTGAACGCGTTGCTAAGCAAATTGAGGCTCAAGATGAGAATGACTCACTACTCCAAAAAGAAGTATTTCAGAAGGCTAGAAAAAAGTTAAAAGAAAAACTTGTTTCTCGATTAGGACTTTCTACAGTTTCTTCTCTCATTACAGGCAGTGATAT
>CALGXY010000096.1:0-9929 GCA_937935155.1 uncultured Atopobium sp.
ATCACCCGCATATGAACTGCCTCCCATTTCTTATGTCCAAGAAATGGGAGGCAGTCAAATCAAATGGAATACAGAGGCTTTGTTTTAGCGTTTCTGCTGTTTAATTAATTTACAGGTCAAGCTGCATCAGGCGAGCAATGCTGACAATGTAGATCTTAAGAGCACGCTTGAGCCATTCCTCAGAGATTCCCTCGTCAGGACCATGCTCCATACCAACCCACTCAGGTAGGTCTTTTGCTGCCTTACTGTCATAAGGACCAAAGGCAACGGCACGCTTAAAGTGACGTGCATAGGTGCCGCCACCAATAACAAACGCCTGCTCATCACTGCCGGTGTACTCATGGAAGGTATCAAGCAGGGTAGTAATCTCAGGGGAGCTTGGGTCAATGTAGAAAGGTACAGCATCGGAGAGAACCTCAAAGGTACAGCCGTGATCCTCGCCCAGCTCAGTCATGCGCTTAGTGATAGCCTCGCCGGTGGTGGAAGTAGGATAGCGAGAGTCAACGGTCTGTACGTAGACATCGCCCTTGGTGCGGATAGTACCAGAGATGCAGGTCAGAGGACCAAACTTGTCGTCGGCACTCTGGATGCCCGTACCAGTACCATCAGTAGTTGAGCAAAGCTGCTGCGAGAAGGTCAAGAAGCCGCGCTCTTCTTCTCCACAGAGGTTGTTGTCAAGCAGGTAGGTTACAAGCAGGCCAATTGCGTTGACAGTTCCCTCAGGCATGGAAGCGTGTCCACCCTTACCTGTTGCGTTAATGCGGGCAAGCTTGGTGCCATCATCTTCAACACCTGCGTCCTCAACCTTGATGGAATCAGTATCAGCCAAGGTAGAAGCGTCAGCGCGAACAAGTGCGCTTGCAAGTCCTGGAATTGCGTTAGGTACGGTGCCGCCGTCAAGCTCAACGATCTTCTCGCCGTTTGCGCCAGCAATTTTTGGAGAGGTGAACTGTGCGTGGTACACGCCCTTCTCGCCGCAGATAAGTGGGAACTCAGCGTCTGGAGTAAAGCAGAATGCTGGCTCTGGATATTTGGAGAGGTAGTAAGGGACGTCGCCCATTCCGGTTTCCTCGTTGTTACCAACAATGGCGCGCAAGGTGTAAGGAAGCTTCTTGCCAGTCTTTTTTACCTGCTCTACAAAGTAGTGTGCTGCCCAGAGTGAGAGTGCCAGAGGACCCTTGTCGTCCAGAACGCCGCGACCCAGAATAAAGCCCTCGCGACGGGTAACGTCAAGTGGATCTACCGTCCAACCCTTGCCCAGAGGAACAATATCGGAGTGAGCGATGGTAGCAAGGTACTTCTCGGACTCACCAGGAAGGTCGCCAAAGCCCAGGTAACCGTCTACATCTGTAGTCTCAAGACCCAGGCGCTCTGCAATCTCAAGGCCGCGGCGAAGTGCCTCATAAGACTTTGGACCCCAAGGCTTGCCAGGCTCTGCTAGAGACAGATCCTCAACGGACTCTACCTGCACAAGGTAGCGGATATCCTCAATAATCTCTTCCCAGTGCTCGTTGACAAACGCCTCAGCGCTTGCTTTGAGTTCTGCATCAGTCATGAAAAACTCCTCTAATTCAAACGTTTGACCTTGAAACATATGGAGAGCAGCGGTTTTAGCCACATCCCGCGTATGAAATAGACAAGGTCGGGAACAAGGTACTAGTTACACTATACTTAATACCCCTTATCAAAGGAGTTAACTATGACGAAAAAGACTTTTATTGGAAACGCATCATTTCTTGGCGTTTTAACGGTTTTGGGAATTGTTTTGATGGTTCTTAGGCAAACGCTGCCTCAAGACTCTTCCACCCCACTGTTCTATTCCTACATTGTTGCGCCAATTATGTTGTATTTTGGCATTGCTGGCCTGGTAGGTCTGTTTATTGCGCGCAATACAGGTTTCTCGTTGACTAAGACAGTGGCAGTTGTACTTCGCACGCTTGCAGCAATCCTCTTTGTACTGCCATTCTTTTTCTTCCTGATTGTGGTGCTTCCTTGGACTCTTCTCCGAGGACTTTTTGCCCTCTTGATGGTTGTCATGCTCTACGCGCCATGGTTCTGGGTGCTCTTTGGCCTGCTCTACGGCTTGAGCTGGGCTCAGCAGAAGGTTATTGAGGACGTCACTGCTGATCCATTTGCAGAGGACGCAGTAGCTCAGACAGCCGCTGGCGAGAAGAACGGTGTAGCTGATACAGATACAGCTAACGAAGACGCAGCCAACTAACAGGAAAGTCCCGCGCTCCATACAGTCCAACAAGAAAGAAGCAACGCGTGCTTGAGCTTAAAGGTATTTCAAAGCGTTACAACACTGGTGGATTTGAACAAACCGCAATGGACCATATTTCCGTTGCTTTTAGGGATAACGAGTTTGTAGCAATCCTTGGTCCTTCGGGCTCGGGTAAGACTACTATGCTCAATGTCATTGGTGGTCTTGATCGCTTTGACTCAGGAGATTTGCTGGTAGATGGCATTTCTACTAAGAAGTTCAAAGAGCGCGACTGGGATACCTACAGAAACAACCGCATTGGTTTTGTATTTCAGAGCTATAACCTTATTCCACACCAAAGTGTAGTCAGCAATGTTGAGCTTGCGTTGACACTTTCTGGTGTTCCTAAGGCAGAGCGTCATGAACGTGCACTTGAAGCGCTTGATAAGGTTGGCCTTAAAGCACACGCAAATAAGCGTCCAAATCAGCTTTCTGGTGGACAGATGCAGCGCGTGGCTATTGCTCGTGCGCTGGTAAACGATCCAGAGATTTTGCTGGCAGATGAGCCAACAGGCGCGCTTGACTCTTCAACCTCTGTACAAGTTATGGACCTGCTCAAAGAAGTGGCGCAGGACCGTCTGGTTATTATGGTTACGCATAACCCAGAGCTTGCTCACCAGTATGCAACGCGTATTGTTGAGCTGGCAGATGGTCGGGTAACTGCGGATTCAGATCCATTTGACGTTGCAAGTGTTGCCCGCCGAGAAGCCAAGCCTTCTCGCAAGACCTCTATGTCGCTTCTGACTGCACTGGGTCTCTCGTTTAACAACCTCATGACCAAAAAGGGCCGCACGCTTATGACGGCGTTTGCAGGCTCTATTGGCATTATTGGTATTGCGGCAATTCTGGCTCTGGCAAATGGTACAAACGAGTACATCAAGAAGGTTGAGGAGGATACGCTTTCAATGTATCCACTCACCATCTCTGAGCAGTCCGTTAATATTTCTTCCTTTATTTCTGGAAGTGGAAGCAGTTCTGACTCGGCTGATTCTCAAACGCAAGATGCACAAAGCGAGATGACGCAAAATCAGAAAAATGCAGAAGCTGCAAAGCTAGAAAATCAACCTGTTGAAGGTGCTATTCCTACTAACAACAGGCTAGGTATGCAGGCTGAAAGTATTGGCTCTAATGACCTGACCAGCTTGAAGGCTTTTCTCGATAACAATGGTGGGGGAATCAACTCCTACGCAAGTGCTATTACGTATGGTTATTCTGTAAGCCCCTTCATCTACCTGCCGGCAGGCGCGGACTCTGGCTCTTCTGATCCTGTTCAGGTGCAGCCAGACGTTACTTTCTCTAAGGTATCGCCTAAGATTCCGTCATATAGTCCACTGGCTTCTTTTGCAAGCACATCGCTTTTTGGTGAGCTTCCTGGCAATCCTTCTATTTACGAGGATCGCTATACTGTTCGAGCTGGTAGATGGCCTACTGCTTGGAACGAGGCTGTTTTGGTGTTGCGTCCAAACGGCACCATGGATGATTTTTTGGAGTATACGCTTGGCCTGCGTGATTACGCTGGCCTGCGCTCTACCGTTGATAAAATTGCAAGTGGAGAATCCAGCACTATCGAAGAGTCTCATAGTACATACACCTACGAGCAGTTGATGTCTCCAACGTTTAAGCTGGTTATGCCTAATCAACGTTATGTTTGGGATAGTAATCTTGGTGTCTGGACAGACAAATCCGATGATCAGTCATACATGAATAACCTCATTGCCAATGCACCTGACCTGCATATTGTTGGTGTTGTTCAGGCAAAAGACCCAACTACCACAGGAGCGCTTTCTGAGGGCATTTACTACACGCCACAACTGACTCAGAAGATGATTTCTGATGCAGAGGCATCTCCTATTGTTCAGGACCAGATGAATCGTCCGGACGTTGATGTTTTCACTGGTAAAACCTTTGAGGACGAGAAGAACGGTCAAACTTCTGAGGGACTTTCTATCAGCTCTCTCATTTCCGTTGATTCTAACGTGCTGTCTTCGGCGTTTAACTTTAATTCACAGGCGCTGAACTTCTCGTCAATTAATCTGTCTGGTTTGGATATGTCCTCGCTTGACCTTTCTGACGTGCAGTTACCTGCTTTTGATCCGTCACAGCTTAATTTGTCTGATAGCGATGTTCTGTCTTCTGTTACGTCTTCGCTTGATCCAGCTGCGCTGGCGGCGGCTTTCCCAGAGCTCTCTGCAGCAGACATTCAGCAGATTCTTTCTGGCATTACCGTTAATTTCAAACCAGGAGGACAAGCTGCTATTTCTTCGCTTATGGGCAATATTGCTCTGGGATGGAACTCTTGGAGTGCGGCTAACCCTGGCAAGACCATGGCAGACTACCTTGCAACAGATCAGGTACGTACGCAGATTGTAACTACGGTTTCTTCTGCGGTTGATACCGATGACCTGCAGCAACAGCTGGTTAGTGCTCTAGCAAATAAGCTGGGAACCAATCCAGACCTTCCAAGTGTTCAGGCTGAGGTTTCTCAGAGGCTTATGAGTGCTTATCAATCACAGATTGCAAGTGCTCTTTCTGCAGCTATTACGCGTGCTATGAGTGCTTACGTGCAGTCTGCGCTAACCAGCGTGATGACGCAGGTTGCTTCTAGGATGCAAAATCAGATTGCAGGCGCTCTCAATACAGCTATGCAGGGCGTTGCGGCAAATATGTCCAATGCAATGCAGGTAGATCAAGCAACGCTCGCAAGTGCCTTTAAGCTCAATGCTGACCCATCGCAGCTAGCAGCTATTGCTGCGTCAATGCTAAGGGCAACGCCAGCAACGTATGAGTCAAATCTTTCTAAGATGGGATATGCGGACCTTAATAAGCCCACGTCAATCAATATTTATCCTAAAGACTTTGCAAGCAAAGAGAAGATTGTTGAAATTCTTAATACGTACAACGCTGATGCAAAGGCTGCAGGTGAAGAGTCTAAGGTAGTGACGTATACCGACATTGTTGGTGCGCTGATGAGTTCTGTCACGCTGATTGTTGATATGATCTCGGCGATGCTGATTGCGTTTGTATCTATTTCGCTTGTTGTTTCCAGCATTATGATTGGCATCATTACGTTTATCTCGGTACTTGAGCGCAAAAAGGAGATTGGTATCCTGCGCTCCATTGGTGCTTCCAGGCGAGACATTGCCAACGTATTCAACGCGGAGACGTTTATCGAAGGTCTTATTTCTGGTGTTATGGGTATTGGCATTACGCAGCTACTCATTTTGCCCGCAAATGCTGTGGTCAAAGCCATGTTTAACGTGGACAATTTGGTGATCTTGCCGATAAACGGAGCACTTATTTTGATTCTGATTAGCGTTGTTCTGACGCTTCTTGCAGGTCTTATCCCTGCAGGTAGAGCGGCTAAATCCGATCCAGTTCAGGCACTGAGGAGCGAGTAGTCTCCAACTTGCACGCGTCATCTGACGAGAAGACCGTCTAGCTGCACCTCATACCTCACAAGAAAAGCCCTGTCATACGCGTGTATGACAGGGCTTTTACGTTTTTTGTTGCAGCTACCAGACCTAGTTCTCCTGGCCACTAAAGAGGTCGACAACCTCAAGATCAAGCTTGGAGGCTTCAATGGCCTCCTTGGCGCCAAAGACAACAACCGAGAGGTCATCATAGCTTTGAGGCATGGTGCTTCCCAGTTCTTTGATGTCCTCAACCTGGGCGTGAAGGATCTTCTCGCGAAGCTTAAGAAGGCGCTCTGGGTCACGGTGGTTGAAGTACTCAATGTCTTGCCTGCGAGCAAGCATACGAGCGGGAACAGGAGCGTCAACGCCTGCAACAGAGGCAACTACATAGCCCTCAAACTCGTCAGCGTTTGGAGTCCACTCAGAGAGCCAGCTACCTGCACCAACATAGCGGTCAAGGGTCGCATCAAGCGCAGGGTCTCGGTAGGAGACAAAGCTCTGCAGGCCAGCGATGGAGTTTCTGAACATGACGCCATAAGCGCCACCCTTGACACGGACCTCGTTCCAGAGATAGTCAAGACCCAGAACTCTGGTGGCAATAAGCCAGTTACCCTGCTGTTCATTGGTTGCATGGGCAACGTTTGGATAGGAGAGGCCAACGTAGGAAACGTTTGACGGAATGATATACGCCACGCGCTGCAGCTTACCCTCAGGGACAATAAGCGTTGACGTTGCGTTGTCTGCCTGCGATTTATTGCCATTAGTAAGACCAAGGTCTCCCGCTGCTTGCCAGAATGCCTCGCGGCTCTGAGCTGAGCCAGTAAAGCTGACCGTAACGTTGTCTGCACGGAAAATCTTGCGCGTAAGCGCATCCAGGTCTTTTGCAAGCTGAGGAGCGCGCTCATCCCAGTTGACAAGCAGGTTCTTTAGGTACTCGTAGAAGCCAACGCCTGCCAGCGCATCGTTCACGCGGCTAGAAGCAGAATAGGAGGTCAAAGCCTTATTCTGTGCTGCTGTATGACCAGCGCCAACAAAGTACTGCTCCTGCGCAATGCGACGCTGAATCAGGATGTTCTTGAGGCGACCTAAGTCATCAAAACGTGTACTAGACCAGACCTCAGAAGGAATGCTTGCAAGCCCCTGGGTTTTCTCGGCAAGAGCACTTGCAGCAACAATAAAGGCAGGATGTGCCTGGTCAAGGGTGTCTCGGTCGTAGATATCCGTGAAGAACGAGAGATGACCAAGGTTGCTTTCAATAAGGATATCCAGCTCAGACGCAGTGTGTGCAGCCGTATCAAGCTTGCCTAGCGCCTCTGCAAGAATACCCACAAGTGGCAGCTCTTCAAAGGTAACTGCGCTGGTCAAATCAAAGTAATGGTAGACGTAGTCAATGCCGTGTGTGTCCAACTCGTGCGCAATGCATGGCAGAGGAGCTTCAACCTCAAAGCCTGCAGGACGCTCTCTACCTGCACCGATATCACTGAGCGAGAGGGACGGTAGCTTGGCTAAATTTTCTGGAGCATCAGGTGTTTCTTGCTCCAGACGCAGTGCCTCTACCTCTGCGCGGATCTTCTCGACGTCCTCATCGGTGAGCGTGGAGCGAAGCTGTGCCAGCTCAGCGGCTTCTTCCTGAGCCTCTCCCTCATCTGTGGGGACAAGCTCAACCTGAGCTGCGTGCTTGCTGTTGCAGATGAGCTCTAGAAGTAGCTTCTCAAAGCCCTTTTGAGCTGCAAGTTCTTTGACGTAGGCAATGGCGTCCTCGTAGCGGATGTAGTCCAGAGGGCGTGCGTCGTCATAGAGCCAGCTTGAAAGCGAACGCAGCGTGTACTCGATACCGTTTGAATACGGCTGATCATTCTCGCGCAGGTTAAACTCTGCAAGCGCGATGGAAGCGTTGAGTTTCTTTGGATCAATGCCTTCGGAAGCAATCTTTTTGCAGGTGGTCTCCACCAGTTCACGGAACTTCTGAGCTGCACCTTCTTTAAGGCCTTTGAGCTGCAAGAAGAGCATAGGTTGGGCAAGGTCGTCGGAGAGATAGTAGCTAAAGTCATCGCCAAGCTCTGCGTCAAGAATTGCACGCTTAAGCGGGGATTCATTGGAGCCCATGAGGGTGTCAAACAAGATATCTGCTGCCATCATCTTATTGCGCTGGTCAGGCGTTCCAAGCACATAACCCAGGCCAACGCTGGAGTTGTCGGCTGTGGTGTTCATGCGGACCTGAGCAGGCTCGGGCAACACGGGTGCCTGCAGGTTAAGCGGATTGGGGGCACCTGCATCGCGTTTCTCGGCAGCTGCAAATCTCTGGGCAATGAAGGAGAGCTCACGCTCACAGTCAAGGTCGCCGTAGAGGAAGGTGTAGCTGTTAGAGAGGTCGTAGTGGCGAGCGTGGGTGTCCAGGAAGTTCTCGTAGGTGAGCTCGGGGATTGCACGAGGCTTACCACCGGATTCTTTGCCGTATGCGGTGTCAGGGAAGAGAGCCTCGCTCACAGAATCGTAGAGTACGCGATCAGGGTCAGAGAGGGCGCCTTTCATCTCGTTGAAGACAACGCCGTTATAGCTTAGATTGCCCTGCTCGTCAGCCTCTAGGTGCCAACCTTCCTGCTCAAAGATGCGCTTGCGCTTATAGATTGCAGGATGCAGAACGGCGTCTAGGTATACGCTCATCAAGTTTTCCAAGTCAGCTACATTGGTGCTGGCCACAGGGTATACCGTCTTGTCGGGGTAGGTCATTGCATTCAAGAACGTCTGCATAGAGGTCTTGAGCAGGTTAACAAACGGCTCCTTAACAGGATAGGTATCGGATCCACAGAGAACAGAGTGCTCCAAGATGTGGAAGACGCCTGTGTGGTCTACAGGAGGTGTCTTAAAAGCAATGGCAAACGAGCGATTGTCATCGTCGCAGGCAAACCACATAAGGCGAGCACCTGTAGGAACATGCTTAAAGATGTAGGCGTAGCCAGAAATCTCGTTAACCCACTCAGCTGAGATTACCTCAAAGCTCTTGTCTTCTGCATGAAGTGTACCAACAGAAAACGCGCTGTCCATCTGCGAATACTTGGATGTCATAAGCTGCCAATCTATACGAAAACTTACGTGAGCATTAATGCCGTTTTGGACCATCTTGCCCATCTGAACCGTTTAGAGACTTGAGGCTCCGCATAAAGCAGGGTAAGGTGGATTTTTGTTATTGTGATACTACCGCGTCAGAGAAAAAGTGACACTTGTATCCGTATTTTGTAATGAAAGATTTATACCCAGATGAATGATTTCATTTCTCATGAGAGCGATGTGGAGTCTTCTAAGGCCACAGACGTTTTAGAGGCTTCTGCAGAAGAGGAAGCACTTGGAAGCGATGACGCTGAAATAACTCCTGATAACAAGAAGAAAATCTATCGAGGAATGCTCTTTGTCTTGATTGGTGGAGCTTCCTGGGGCGCATTTGGAACCGCTGCAAAATACCTGCTTGATACCTATCACGTTGATCCGATGTGGTTGATTGATATTCGTGAGCTTTGTGCCTGCTGGTTATTCTTAGGAACTGCTTTTGCGTTTGATAGAAAAAATCTCATAACTGTCATTAGGAAGCCAAAAGAGCTGGCAAAGATATTTGTAGTTAGTTTGTTTGCCATTTTATTCTCGCAAGTTGCTTACATTTACGCAGTTAATGCCACTAATTCTGGAACCGCAACCATTATGCAGTCGTTGGGCATGTTGGGCGTTTTGGCCTTTGTGTGCGTGGTTGGTAGGCGCTGGCCTCGCCGTCGCGAGATTCTTGGCATTGTTTTGGCGCTTATTGGCACGTATCTTTTGGTAACAGGAGGAAATCCCGGCACGCTTAACCTACCAACATCAGGTATTTTCTGGGGCGTTATGTGTGCATTTGCTCAGGCGGCCCTCTCCATTTTGCCCAAGCCTTTGATGGAAAAGTGGGGAAGTTTTACCGTAAATGGCCTTGCGTTTTTGTTCTCTGGCACGCTCATTGCTGTGTTTTACCAGCCCTGGAATCATATGCCTCAGCTGGACGCTTTTGGTGTTTTGCTGGTAGCCATTGGTGTGTTGGTGGGAACATTCTTGGCGTACGGCCTTTACCTGCAGGGTGTTAAGGACGCAGGCTCTCTTAGAGCAGTTCTTCTGGGCACCATCGAGCCCGTTATGGCAACCATTACCACCGTACTGGTGCTAGGAATCACCTTTAGCGTTGCCGACCTCATCGGCTTTGCCCTCATCCTCACCATGGTCGTGCTCACCGCGTA
>CALGXY010000097.1:0-1463 GCA_937935155.1 uncultured Atopobium sp.
TCCGCGGTCTGCTGCGCTATGCCGAGCAGGAATGCAACCACTTTATTGCGTTTAAACTGCTTGCGCTTATTAGAGACCGTGTGTTTACGGCACTTAGAAAGCTTGCTCCTGCAAAGCTTGAGGTCAAAAATAAGGGCAACCTGATGAGCGTTATTACCTCAGACATTGAGCTGCTTGAGGTTTTTTACGCACACACTATCTCGCCTATCTGTATTGCGGTTGTGTTCTGCATTGCTATGGTGTGCTTTATTGTTGGCAGCACCAACTGGATTTTGGGTGTTATTGCACTTATTTCTTACCTGGTAGTTGGCGTGGCAATTCCGCTTGCCATGTCTAAACGATCCGAGCAAGACTCTGCTGAGGCAAGGGATCTTGCTGGTAAGCTTTCTACGGTTACCCTTGATAACCTGCGCGGTCTTGACGAGATTCTGCAATACAACACCGGTGCACAGATGATTGAGAAAACAAGTCAGTTAGCTGACCAGTTAAGTGACAGACAACAGGCGGTTAAGAAGGCATTTGGTGTCAACGATGCGGTCACCTCAACGGTTATTCTTGCCGCAACGCTAGTCATGTTCTTTAGTTCGTTCTACCTGGCCTATCACCAGCAGATTCTTATGAATGAAGCTTTCATTGTCACCATTGCATTGATGAGTTCGTTTGGGCCTGTTGTGGCTTTGGCAGCACTTGGTACAACTCTGACCAGTACGTTTGCTGCGGGTAATCGTGTTTTGGATATTCTGGACGAGAAACCCCTGGTTGAAGACGTAGTGGATCAAAAAGACATCTCATATGAGGGCGTGCGTATATCTGAGCTTTCATTTGCATATGATAACGAGCAGATTCTGGACAACATTTCTGTGGATATTCCTACCGATAAGATCGTGGGAATTGTGGGAAAGAGCGGCTCAGGCAAGTCTACGCTGCTAAAACTTTTGATGCGTTTCTGGCCAGCAACACCTGGTGCCATTGAAATTTCTGGAACCCCTTTGGAGCAGGTTAATACCTCTAACCTGCGCGATCTTGAGAGCTATATGACGCAGGATACGCATCTGTATCACGATTCCATTAAGAACAATCTCCGCATTGCAAAGCTTGATGCAACGGATGAAGAGATTGTTGAGGCGTGCAAAAAGGCTTCAATTCACGAGTACATTTCCACGCTGCCCCAAGGGTACGATACGCCTGTTGCAGAGCTTGGCGACTCACTTTCTGGCGGAGAGCGCCAGCGCATTGGCCTTGCTCGCGCATTCTTGCATGACGCGCCACTCATGCTGCTTGATGAGCCAACCAGTAACCTAGACAGCCTAAACGAGGCTATTATCTTGCGCTCGCTTGATAAAGAAACTGAGCGCAAGTCTGTGGTTCTTGTCTCTCACAGGGCTTCTACCATGGGAATTGCAGATGTTGTTTACACCGTTGATGGGGGACGTGTGAGCTAATGACGCCTGAAGAAATTGCGC
>CALGXY010000098.1:0-4446 GCA_937935155.1 uncultured Atopobium sp.
CATCACAGAAATTCTCGCTCTTAAAATGAGCACAAATGAACGCTCCTATAATGCTTAGAAGCATAACTCCCAGCGCAGAAAATATCGTCTGAGTTGAGAGTGTATCCGTAGTAAGAGCAGTAAAAACAATCCAAAGCGCCGTTATTTGTACGCCTTCAAAGAGGCAGCCAAGAATGGTAAAGAAAAGGCCCTTATAGAGTTTCTGGCGATAAGAACTTCCAAACTGAAAATACATTTTTAGGACAGATAACATTGCTACTCCCCTCCTTAAGCCTCATCAAGTGCGCCGATATGAGCGCGATACATGGTTGCATAGAGCGGACATGCCTCCATAAGCTGCTCGTGCGTACCCTCAGCTTCAATGGAGCCATTATTAACAACAACAATTTTGTCGGCATTTTGTACGGTAGAAAGACGATGCGCGATAACCACCAGCGTTTTACCAGCCACCAGCTTTGCAACTGCAGATTCAACCTCTGCTTCTGATTCTGGATCCGCGTAAGCTGTTGCTTCGTCGAGCATGATAATAGGCGCATTTTTGAGCATAGCTCGAGCAATTGCTACGCGCTGACGCTCGCCACCAGAAAGATGTCCTCCCGAGCCTCCTACAACCGTTTGATAGCCATGAGGAAGCGATTGGATAAAGTTGTGGCATCCAGAAGCTTTTGCACAAGCAATTACCTCTTCATCAGTAGCGTCTTTTTTACCCATCCTGATATTTTCCATAATGGTTTCATCAAAAAGGTAACTATCTTGATCAACGTAAGCTACAAGGTCTGCGAGTTGAGTTGGAGTGCAGGAGCGAATATCTTGTCCTCCAATAGAAACAGACCCTTCATTTGGATCCCAGAAACCTGCGATAAGCCGAGCAACAGTAGATTTACCTGATCCACTTGGGCCAACAAGTGCTGTAACCTGTCCAGGCGCAATGTCTAAGGTAATCCCGTGAATCACTTCATTGCTTCCGTAGGAGAAACGGACATCGCTCAGCTTAATTTCAGTACCTTCAAGCGTGCAAGGAACATCAGCTCTCACCTGATCAGGGTAATTTAAGACCTCAGAAATTTCTTTAACAACAGAACCCACCTGTGCAAGAGAATCCATAAAGCTCATTGCTTCAAAGAGCGGCTGAAAAATACCTAGAGAAAGCACTGCGCACATGACAAACGTAGAAG
Organism: uncultured Atopobium sp.; assembly: GCA_937935155.1. Taxonomy (GTDB): domain Bacteria; phylum Actinomycetota; class Coriobacteriia; order Coriobacteriales; family Atopobiaceae; genus Lancefieldella. The sequence goes on from CALGXY010000098.1 coordinate 1,176, forward strand.
GAGAAAGACTCCCCTGAAGTACAAACAAGCATCCCAGAGGCAATACCGTTACTAACGTTGCAGGAGCAATGGACAACATGGCATCCTGCCAGATTTGGCAATGCTTCATCCAATCAATAAAAGCATGGGCAGAGGCATAAACAGCTTTTGAGAACTTCTCGTAAGAGCTAGCGGACTGCCCAAAAGCCTTAATTACCTCAATTCCTGACACATACTCAACTGAAGCATTATTCATCTCTTTACCGGTTACGATAGTATTTTTATACCAATACTCATAATCTTTCATCATGCCTGATAAACAGGCAAGTCCCACGATAATAGTGAGAAGAGCAGCAAGAGCAAGTCGCCAGTCTAAAACAATGAGGTACACAAAAACCGCAAAAGCAGCTGTAAGGTTTGAAGTTAATTCAGGAACTGCATGAGCAAGTGTGGTTTCAATACTATCGATCTTCTCGACTAACAGGCGTTTGAGGGAGCCAGAGGGCGTATCAAGCACATATCCCATGGGGATAGTTGTCAGCTTCTTTGCCACTCGGGTGCGCATGTTTGCAATTGTCGCAAACGTTGCCTTATGAGAAACGATAGTTGAAAGATGGTGAAAAACTATTTTTACTAAATAGCTAAGACCCGCTATAAGTCCCCAATACAGGTAAAACGACCATTCTTGAATTCCATTAAAGATACCAACCACCATGTTGCCTGCGGCAACGTAGGGAACCATTCCTCCCAAAACGCCAATAATAGCAAGGATGACAGAGAGCGCGTACATACTTTTTCTGTCTGACCACTCGAGCAATACTGCAACAGGATTTACTTCAGATTGCTGAGGATCCTGTTTTGTATTTTGATTGGGCTCAGTAGCTTGAACACTTTGGTTTTGACGATTTGCCATACCCACACCGCCTCCTGCCACAAACTCACAATGTAGTGTCTGTTACTCAGGCTGGCTTTGACAGAGAAAGCAAGGCTTCAACTGCCATAAGTTAGCTATATATAACTATTTAATAGTTTAAAACTGCTGAATAGCTAAAACAAGCTAGTTTTATAAGTAATCGGTAAGTGGTAAGCGCGCTACCTGTAATTGAGACGTGTAAACAATCCCATTAAAATACTTATGAAAGCTTAATCTAACCTCAATAATTGGTTAATCTTTATAAGAGACCATGTATCACGAAGACGAGAGGCGTCTTTAACATCTCGAAAGGAAGCTGATCATGGAAAAGCTAGAAAAGGTTGAGGTAATTCGCGAGAAGTGCGGCGTAAGCTACGAGGACGCAAAGGCAGCACTTGACGCTTGTGATGATAATGTTCTTGATGCAATTATTTGGCTCGAGAAGCAGGGCAAGTCCACTAAGCAGACTGCAAACTATACTACTGAGTCAGCTGCACAGTCAGACGTTTCTCCAGAAATGGAAGCAGCTCAAATTGCCTACCAAGAATCAAGCAAAAAGTCTGATTTCTCAGAGAATATGTCTTCTCTTTGGGAAAAGTGCAAGGAGCTCTTCCATAAGAGTGTAGAAGCAAAATTCATTGTTACTCGTCGCGGTGAGCAGTTCATGGCCATGCCAGTAATTATTCCAATTGTTGGACTATTCCTCTGGGGTGCTACATTCTGGCTGCTCATCATTGGTCTCTTCTTTGAAATGCGCTATCACATCCAGGGAGCTTATCCTATTGTTGTTGATGTAAATGAGGCAATGGATAAGGCTGCAGATGCAGCGGGTTCCATCAAAAAAGATGTTATCGACAAAAAATAAAATGCAATTGGTTCCAAACCTAAAATAGAAAACTTCGATATTTAGGCGAGAAAATGATTAAGGTTCTTATCGTTGAAGATGAAGAAAAAATTGCACGCTTTATAGAACTCGAGCTTAAACATGAGGGCTATGAAGTAGACAAAGCTCTTGACGGAAGAACCGGAGCTGAAAAAGCACTGTCAAATGACTACGACCTTATCTTGCTTGATGTACTTCTCCCCCAGCTTAACGGTCTAGAAGTTCTTAGGAGAATTCGTCGCGAGAAAAACACGCCAACTATCATGCTCACTGCTCGCGATTCGGTCATGGATAAAGTTGCTGGTCTTGATGCAGGTGCAGATGACTACCTCACCAAGCCTTTTGCAATAGAGGAGCTTCTCGCCCGCATTCGAGTGGCCCTCAAGCATCACGAGGCAGACAGTCCAAGTTCTGCAGCAATTTCTCATACAACTGCCACAAACACTTTTACAATCAAGAGCGTCTCGCTTGATGTTGACCGAAGAGAAGTCTGCGTTAACAACAATCCTATTGAGCTTACCACTAAAGAATTTGAAGTGCTTCGTATGCTCATGGAACACGCAGGTGTTGTTATGAGTCGTGAGCGTATTGCATCTGAGGCTCTCGGATATGAGTTTGCTGGAGAAACAAACAATGTTGATGTCCATATAGCCCATCTACGTGCAAAAATTGATGATCGTTACAACATCAAGCTGATTACTACCGTTCGTGGAGTCGGATATGTCATCAGAGAAGTATAGTCAGTCTACCTCGCAAGAGCATAAAAAGCCTTTCTTTACTCCCTCTGATTCGTCGACAGCTGGAGTAATTACCTGGGGATTTTGGTGGCGTAAGCTGATGAACTACGTTGGCTTTAATCTCTTTTTGCTGGTGATTATTGCGCTGGTCTTTATTTATACGTATAACCAGCATGTTCCACAGGGCACTTTCTACCTGGGATTTTTTCCTACCGAGACTCATTCCATTTCATTTATCGGTTTTACTTTTTTACACGGACTCCCAAGCCTTAAGTACCTGGTTCATGGACCCACCTTTGGTGCCAAAATATTTGATTTAGGTGTAGACTTAGCCCGTTTCTGGCCCCTGTATATTGCAATTCTTATCTGGGAAACTATTGATCTTTTATCATTCTTCGGTGATATGCGTCGCGTCAGAAGAGCTCTTCAGCCCCTTAATACACTTGCTCTTAAAGCAGATCAACTCGTTAATGCAGATGTACTTGCTGCTGATAAAACAACAAGTGACACCCTGGTTAAAAGCGAGAAAATCAGAAGTCTTGAGCAGGCCATCGAAGAAGCTAATATTAACGCTCCTAAGATTCAAACAGGTGACCAAGACCTAGCAAGTATTGAGATCGCCTTGAATAAACTGCTCCGTCGTATGCAGGAAGCAAAGCTACAGCAGATGCGTTTTGTTAACGATGCTAGTCACGAGCTTCGTACGCCTATAGCTGTTATCCGAGGTTATACTGACATGCTGGATCGCTGGGGTAAGAC
>CALGXY010000099.1:0-2684 GCA_937935155.1 uncultured Atopobium sp.
TGATCAGCGTGGAGCGAGAAGAACTCTGGAGTAGTCAGCACAATATCAAGCTCATTGTTTGCCATGCGAGCAAACAGGTCTTCTCGGCTGGAAAGGTCTGTTTCTCCGTTGAGCACCTCGACAGAAATTCCTAGAGGCTCAAAGGTGTTTTTTATGCTTTGAACCTGGTCGTTGATGAGGGCGCGCAGCGGGTAGACAAACACGCTCATCTTGTGTTGCAGCAGCGCAACACGAGCAGCATGAATCTGGAAGATAAGCGATTTACCTCTACCTGTTGCCATGACAGAGAGACAAGACGTTCCTTGAGAGAGGACCTCTAGTGTTTTCTTTTGCAGAGGCAAGAGCTCTCTTGAACCAATCATGGACGTGACTAGGGTCTGGGTAAGCTCCTCAGCAGAAAGACTCTCCAGCTCACGGCGCTTTTGCTGCGCCTGTTCTTGGGAGGCTGCATCAGCCTCTGTAGTCTCCTTGGTAACCACAAGGGGCAAGTCAGCAGCACTGCCGAGAAGATCTGCTTCAATGGGGCCGTCATCTTCATCGGTAAAGTCTCTGTAGAGAATATCTCTGACCATGAGTTTTGGCTTAGTTCTGCCCTGCCAGGTCTCGTTAACCGCTTCAAAAATCAAATCAACAGCGCCATCATACTCAGCTGCTGCCTCAACATGAGGCGTTCTAAACATGATGGATGAAATTGAAGAAATGCCATTTGAAGCCATAAAACAAAGATGAGCTCCGCCTGCGCCAACACGCGAGCGATTCTTCATCACCACACCCTTAACGCCAAAGAGCGGCTTTTTATTGCCCTGACCAAAAGGTTGCAGAGCCTCAAGCGCATCAATGGAGTTAATGGTAATCTCGTCAAGGTTTACTAGTGCTGTTACTTCTCCTGAGGCCTCAAACTCTTCTTCTGGAAGCTCTGCCATAACCTTTGATAAACGCTTTCTAAATGCGTCAATCTTTGCTGTTTCTACCGTTACGCCAACGGCTCCTTGGTGACCACCAAAACGGACGGTAAGGTCTGCACACTGTTCAACGGCGTGGAATAAATCAACAGATCCAACAGAGCGACCAGAACCACGAGCAACACCGTCTTGGATGGTAAACAAAATACAAGGTACGTGATAGCGATTAACAATTCTTGAAGCAACAATGCCCTTTACGCCCTCATGCCAACCCTCTTTGGCAAGCACAATTGCGTGGCCGCCGTCGTAAATTTCTTTTGCCTGCTCAAGTGCTTCATCGGTAAGTTTTGCCTCAATAGCACGACGCTCGGCATTAATCTCTTCTAACTTGCCGGCAAGAATCGTTGCCTCTTCAGCGTCTTCTGTAAGAAGAAGGTCAAGCGCAATATCAGTAGTACCCATGCGCCCTGCTGCATTAAGGCGAGGAATAATAGAAAAAGGTAGATTATCTGCAGAAATCTGAGCAATATCTTGACCAGCAACAGCAGCTAGAGCCACAAGACCTGGACGAAGACCTTTCTGGAGACGCTTAACACCTTCAGAAACCAGCGCGCGATTCTCTTTGTTGAGCATCATCATGTCAGACAGCGTGCCCAACATAGCAACATCAATGTAATCAAGCCACAGTTGAGGTTGACCAAGGAGCTGTCCTAAAACCTGAACCAGCTTAAGAGCAACGCCCGCACCAGCGAGTTCTCTGGAAGGACAATCCTCAACAAGCTTTGGATCAGTGACTGGTACACCCTGGGGCACCAAATCTGCCGGCTCATGGTGATCAGTAACAACAACATTAATCCCCTGCTGCAAAAGCCAAGCAACCTCTTGAGCAGCAGCAATGCCATTGTCTACCGTAATAATTAAATCTGGCTTTCTATCTTGCAAAACTCTTGCAAGAGCCTCTTTAGAAAGTCCGTATCCCTCACCAAAACGATGCGGAATATACGGCAAAACATCTGCTCCCAATCGACGTAAAGCCAGGGTAAGCAAACACGTTGAGCTCATTCCATCAACATCAAAATCACCAAAAACGGCAATCTTTTTATGCTCAACAATTGCCTTATGAACGTGGGCGGCAACCTCAGCCATTCCAGGAATGCACTGTGGATCAAGCCAATCCCTTTGCAAGGATGGCGAGAGAAACTCTTGAGCTGCGGCTACATCAGTAAATCCACGTGCTACTAATACACGAGCAACAAGTGGCGTAACGTGCAATTCTTTTTTAAACAGCGACTCTAGATATACGTCTTGTGTAAGAACACTCCAACGAGTGCTTTTCTCGATGCCAGGCATCATGTCCTCTTTTCTGTGGCGGCAGAGCCAGCCAGGGGTACCTTGGGTACCCGCGAATGTTTATCTCTTTTATTCTACCCGTGTCACCGGACAAAAAATGACTAGCCCACAAATTAGTGAGCTAGTCATAAAAAATTTAAATCAAAGTTGCTTGCGCAGGGCTATCAAGATTGCTTACGCAGGGCTATCAAGAAGACGGGTTTCTCGCCAGGCGAACTTAAAAATCAACCACGCCGTCAGAGTTTTCCCACTCCTCAACAAAATCACTGTAGGTACCTGCAAGAATTGCTTCTCGTGCCTGGCGCATAAGCTCAAGCAGGAAGTAAATGTTGTGCATAGAAAGCAGCTGACCGCCTAGCATCTCATGTTGCTTGACCAGGTGATTGATGTACGCGCGAGAATAACCGCCCGTACAGACAGGGCAGGTGCACT
>CALGXY010000100.1:0-4232 GCA_937935155.1 uncultured Atopobium sp.
CTGGTCACACAGCACACGCAGACGCTGGGGCTGATTGTGCCGAATATCGAGAGCCGGTTTTTCTCGTCATTTGCAAAGATGCTGGAGATGAAGTGCCGCCGACGCGGGTACGCGCTGTTCATCACCAACTCGGATAACAGCACGTCAAACGACGCGGACCTTGTGCGACTGCTAGTCAATCGCGGCGCCGACGGCATCTTTATCATCACGTCCGACGAGGTAGAAGCCTCAAAGCAGCTCATCGCCGACTTGGAGCAGCTGCCCGTGCCGTACGTCATGGTGGACCGAACCATCGACGCGCTCGACTGCGACAAAGTCACGTTCAACAACGAGCTCGGCGGCTATCTGGCCACAAAATACCTGCTAGACCACGGTCACCGCCGGATCACGTGCATGGTCAACACCGCATCCAACACCGGCTGCGCGCGCCTCAACGGCTACGTTCGCGCACTTGGCGAGAAGGGCCTGGAGCTGGATCAGTCGCTTGTGTTGACCAGCGATTATTACATTCCTGATGCGTATCTTGCAGCTCAGCAGCTGATTCGAGTGAACGCTACCGCGGTTGTTGCGACGTCCGACAATATTGCGTTGGGCTTGCTGCGCTATCTGTACGAGCGCGGTCTGCATGTTCCACGCGACTATTCCGTTGTCGGATACGATAACAGCATTTCAGATGCGCTATTTGAACCAGCGCTGACCTCGATTGAGCAAAATGTTGATGAGCTTTCTGACGCCGCACTTTCGATTATGTTTCGTCGTCTGGGCGAGCATGGAGCGGATGTTGTGCAGAGAGCTGCGGCGGAAGCAGTCGCGACGCAAGAAGCCGCGACGCAATCAGCCGCGACGCAATCAGCTGCGACAGGTAAAAATAACGGCATCGAAGCGCAGGATGACAGTGCGTCAATCCAGATAATCCTTGAGCCGCGCATGATTGAGAAGAATAGCGTGCGTGTTTTGGGTCGCTAATCAAAATTCTGCATAATTACACTATTAAATTCATTTCTATGAATACGTAATTTTTGGCCTCAAAATTATGTGCCGAAAAAGGTAAAAAACCCGTTTAGTTGGAAATGAAAAATGAAAATTAGCTGATTTATCTCCAACTAAGACGATTTTTTACCGCACCAAAAACTTTTATCTGGCCAAACGTTGTATGCAGAAAAATGAAATCTCCAACTAAACGCATTTTTTACCACTTGGGCACCATTTTGGGCAAATTTCGGCATCGTGGGTACTGTTGGGTACTGTTGGGGGATCGTTTTGCTGATCGAAAGACGCCTTAAAAGCCTCCCCGGAAAGAATTTTCCAGAAATCTCATCTTGATAAAACGTTTTATCACTTAGAGTAGTATTTGAAACATAGCCGAAGCATCATACTGTTATGTATGTGTTGTTATGTTCGCTCTAGCTCTCGTCGCAAGGCGGGAATGTCCGCTCTAAAAGCGGTGTACCTGCGCAGAAATGCGCACGTACTTTGCGTGCACAGCACAAAATGTGGCTACACGTACGCTTTCACGGACGGCGAACAAAACAAACGCTCAGGTGATGGAAGCAACGAGGTTGCCTAACCTGCGTAAACGCGCAGGCGGCAACCCAAGAAAAGGAGGAGCACATGGCTCAGCCCGTGTACGGCACACCTTGGCAGACCCTGAATCAGCCTGTATCTGAGGACGAGCTTGCCGGCGTCGATAGGTATTGGCGCGCAGCTAACTACCTGTCTGTTGGTCAGATTTATCTTCGCAGCAACCCTCTTATGAAGGACGGTTTCTCTCGCGAGGACGTTAAGCATCGCCTGGTTGGCCACTGGGGAACCACCCCAGGCCTGAACTTCCTGTTCGGCCACGTCAACCGCTTCATCCGCGACCATAACCAGAACACCATCTTCCTCATGGGCCCTGGTCACGGTGGACCTGCAGGTACCGCACAGTCCCTGCTCGACGGCACATATCGCGAGACCTACCCATTCATCACCGACGATGAAGAGGGCCTCCAGAAGTTCTTCCGCCGCTTCTCTTATCCTGGCGGAATTCCTTCCCACTACGCACCTGAGACTCCAGGCTCCATCCACGAGGGCGGCGAGCTGGGCTACACCCTGTCCCACGCATACGGCGCTGTCCTGGACAACCCATCCCTGCTGGCAGTCGCTGTTGTCGGCGACGGCGAGGCAGAGACCGGCCCACTTGCAACTTCTTGGCAGACCAACAAGTTCATGGACCCACTGACCGATGGTATCGTTCTCCCAATCCTGCACCTCAACGGCTACAAGATTGCTAACCCAACCATCCTTGCTCGTATTTCTGACGGTGAGCGCGACGAGTTCTTCCGCGGCATGGGCTACCACCCATACAACTTTGTTGCAGGCTTCGACGACGAGGATCACGCATCCATCCACCGTCGTTTCGCAGCTCTTCTCGAGGCTGTCTTCAACGAGATCTGCGCTATCAAGACTCGCGCAGCCGCAGGTGACGCATCCCGTCCTTACTACCCAATGATCATCTTCCGCACCCCTAAGGGTTGGACTTGCCCTCCTTACATCGACGGCAAGAAGACCGAGGGCTCTTGGCGCGCACACCAGGTTCCACTGGCATCCGCTCGCGACACCGAGGCTCACTTCCAGGTCCTTCGCGACTGGATGAGCTCCTACAAGCCAGAGACCCTCTTCACCGAGAAGGGCGCAATCCGTCCAGAGGTTACCGCTTTCATGCCTAAGGGCGATCTCCGCCTTGGCGCTAACCCTAACGCAAACGGTGGCGCAATCCGCCGCAACCTCGTCCTTCCTGACGCAAAGAAGTACGAGATCCCAGTTGCCGAGAAGGGCCACGGCTTTGGTGCTACTGAGGCAACGCGCGTCCTTGGCGAGTACACCGCTGAGCTCATCAACAGCAACCGCTCCGAGTTCCGTATCTTCGGACCTGACGAGACCGCTTCCAACCGTCTGCAGCCTTCCTTCCAGGTAACCGACAAGCAGTGGTTTGGCGGCTTCAATGACGACTTCGAGAACGACGAGCACATTTCCCCAGTTGGTAACGTTATCGAGCAGCTTTCCGAGCACCAGTGCGAGGGCCTGCTTGAGGGCTACACCCTGACCGGCCGCCACGGCATCTGGTCCAGCTACGAGTCATTCGTTCACATCGTTGACTCCATGATCAACCAGCACGCTAAGTGGCTCGAGGCTACCGTTCGCCACATTCCATGGCGCAAGCCTATCTCCGCTCTCAACCTGGTCCTTTCCAGCCACGTTTGGCGCCAGGACCACAACGGATTCTCTCACCAGGATCCTGGTTTTGTTGACATCATGCTCAACAAGAGCTTCAACAACGATCACATCACCAACATCTACTTCCCAGCAGACGCTAACCTCCTGCTTGCAGTTGGCGAGAAGTGCTACACCTCCACAAACTGCATCAACGCAATCTTTGCTGGTAAGCAGCCTGCTCCAACGTGGGTAACGCTCGACGAGGCTCGCGAGGAGCTTGCAGCTGGTGCTAAGGAGTGGAAGTGGGCTTCCAACGCTGAGGCTGGCGAGGAAGACATTGTCCTCGCATCCTGCGGCGATGTTCCAACTCAGGAGCTCCTTGCTGCACTGGACATGCTTGGCAAGTTGGGCATCAAGGCCCGCTTCGTCAACGTTGTTGACCTGCTCAAGATCCAGAACGCTTCCGAGAACAACGAGGCTCTCTCCGATGAGGAGTTCACCAAGCTCTTCTCCGCAGACAAGCCAGTTCTCTTTGCATTCCACGCTTACGCCGGTTCTGTCCGCCGCCTGATTTGGAACCGTCCAAATCACGACAACTTCAACGTTCACGGCTACGAGGAGCAGGGTTCCACCACAACTCCTTACGACATGCTGCGCCTGAACAACATGGACCGTTGGGCACTTGCTGCTGACGCTCTCCGCATGATTGACGCTCAGAAGTGGGCAGATCAGATCGACGAGTGGGAGAAGTTCCGCACCGAGGCCTTCGAGTTTGCTGTCGAGAAGGGCTATGATCACCCAGCATTCACCGACTGGTCTTGGCCAGACGCTTCCGATGCTGATCAGGCTATCTCCGCAACTCAGGCAACCGCTGGCGACAACGAGTAACACGTTCGGGCTGCGAGCCGCGCGCCGCGTACGAGCTGTAACCGACGTGCGGCATAATCGCGCTAGCTGCACAAACGTGCCTTCTGCCCGGTATCCACTTCATGTGGGTACCGGGTTTTCTTGTGCGAAAGCGCTGCTAGTGGACGGGG
>CALGXY010000101.1:0-2023 GCA_937935155.1 uncultured Atopobium sp.
CTCATGCTGGCAAGGAGCGACCTCATTGTGCTTGGTCTTTGCAGGGATGCCCAGCTTCCAGAGCTCGTCATCAAGCTCTTTCATGAAGTTGTTGACGGTTGGACGAATAGCGCCAAAGTAGTGCTCATCAAGCTCCTGACCCTTACTTGGCTCACAACCAAAAAGGGTACGGCCACAAAGGATAAGGTCAGGACGCTGCTCAAAGTGCTCCTCTTTGATAAGGAAGTATTCCTGCTCTGGTCCAATGTTTGTGACAACGCGAGAAGGCTCTTGTCCAAAGAGCGCAAGCACGCGTTTAGCCTGCTTTTCAAGGGCTACCTGGGAGCGAAGCAGCGGAGTGCGCTTGTCCAGAGCTTCTCCGGTGTATGAAATAAATGCTGTTGGAATGCAGAGGACTTCATCTTTGATGAAGGTTGGGCTTGCAGGATCCCAAACCGTGTAACCGCGAGCCTCAAAAGTGGCACGCAGACCGCCAGAAGGGAAGCTTGATGCGTCAGGCTCACCCTGTACCAGCTCTTTTCCCGAGAAGGACATCAAAATAGTGCCATTTCCCTGAGGAGTCATAAAGCTGTCGTGCTTCTCGGAAGTAATACCCGTGAGAGGCTGGAACCAGTGAGTGAAGTGAGTGGCACCTTTCTCAAGCGCCCACTCTTTCATGGCATGCGCAACCTCGTTTGCAATGTCGAGGTCAAGCGGCTTGCCATCCTGGATGACACTACGAAGTTTCTTGTACGTTGGCCTTGGCAGACGTTCTTGCATATCTGCGTCGGTAAAGAGAAGTGAGCCAAATTCCTGAGAAACTTTGTCGTGAGCCACAGCCCCTCCTTGTGGGTAAATGCTGGCAGTTAGTCTGTTTTCTCGCGTGCTGAGCACGTTATGTTGGTTGTTATTTTCGCACGTTTACCACTGAGAGGGTGGCGAGGATGCAAACAGAAACATAACGATTACAAAAAATTTAGTCGCCGCTAGAAGAGACGTGGGCTTTGTTTCCGGAGGCTCTGGCGCGCATAAGCGAAGAAAGTCTTAGTACAATAGAGGTACACAAACAAAGAGGAGCAGGTATGTCTGATACTACTATGCCAGTTGATATTACAGATCAAAACGACGCTACGTCAGCTAAAGAAGATGCAGCTAAACCGCGCAGAACTATTGCCGTTATTGACGGAAACTCGCTCATGCATCGAGCGTTCCATGCAATCCGTCAGCCTATGGCAGCACCAGATGGAACGCCAACCGGAGCGCTCTTTGGCTTCTTCAACATGTTTATCAAGCTTGTTGAGTCCTTCTCGCCTGATGGCGTAATTTGTGCTTTTGATAAGGGAAAACCACAGGTTCGCATTGATATGCTGCCGCAGTACAAAGCTCAGCGTCCTCCTATGGACCCTGCTTTGCACGCGCAGTTTCCTGTAGTCAAAGAGCTGCTCAAAACGCTGGACGTTCCTGTTTGCCAGCTTGAAGGCTGGGAGGGCGATGACATCTTGGGTACCCTTGCCCGCCGTGGTGAGGCTGAGGGTTACCAGATGCTGCTCTTCACGGGTGACCGCGATATGTACCAGCTTTCCACAGAAAACGTCAAGATTGTTTCTACGCGCAAAGGCGTCTCTGACGTCTCAATTATGACGCCAGAGACTGTGGCAGATCTCTACGCTGGTATTACGCCAGAGCTTGTTCCAGACTTTTATGGCCTCAAGGGAGACTCTTCCGATAACATTCCAGGCGTCCCTGGAATTGGCCCTAAGAAAGCCGCAGCTCTGATTGTTGAGTATGGCTCGCTTGACGAGGTTATTGCCCACGCTGACGAGGTCAAGGGTAAGGTGGGAGAAAACCTTCGCGCGCATATTGATGATGCGCTGCTCTCCCGTAAGGTTGCTACCATTCGCACTGATGCACCGCTTGATATCAATCTGGAAGACGCCCAGTTCCCAACGTTTGACCCAAATGACGTGGTCAAGGCCTTCTCAGCTTTGGGCTTTACGGGAATGACCTCAAGGCTTGCTCGTATGGCTGGTGGGTCTGCCGCTGG
>CALGXY010000102.1:0-33824 GCA_937935155.1 uncultured Atopobium sp.
CGAAGGTCGCCTGCCACGGTGCGCTGGGTGGGTTGCTCGGCAAAGCCGCAGAATGCAGCGCCGCGATAACCTAGCTGGATGACAAGTGTAGCTTCAGGCTCAGCAGAGGCGTCAGCGAGAGTCTCAGCAGCTGATGGCTCAGCAGAAGGTTCTTCGCATGCATAAACATTGCAGTTTGATGCATTGTTCTGTGACGTTTCTGAGTTCATGAAGCTCCCTGAAAAGACTTTTGGCGCAACAAAGTGATTGTATCGTAGGCTCAAAGAAAGCGCACGCTACGCAACAACAAACGCCAGCGCTGCAGCATTGTAGGACCACTACAGCGTTGCAAGACCAAAGCACGCGGCAGTCCAGAGCAGAAGCACAACCCAGTCTACAAGCTGCATTTTTGCGGAGATACGCGTACGTTTTGCGGAGCCAAGACAGCGATCCGTCATGGTTTGCGCCATCTGATCGGCTCGCTGAAAGAGCGATACGGTGAGCGGCACCAGAAGCGTAAACCACTTTTTGATTCGCTCAACAATACTGCCTGATTCAAAATTAAACCCGCGTGCCCGTTGAGCTGCTCTAATTCTGTCGAGCTCTTCGAGGGTAAGAGGAATTGCTCGCAGCGCAATTGAGAGCGCAATACTCAGGCCGTCAACGTCAACACGAATAAGGCGCAGAAGCATCAACAGTACAGAAAAGCCGTCAGCAAGCTGCGTGGGTGTAGTTGTTGACGCTACCGATAAAACCAGTGCTAGAGCAAACAATACGCGAGCAATAGCTACAGTGCTCCTGTAAAAGCCTGCCACAGAAAGTCCAACTGATCCAGAGAAAATGATATCGGGGTGTCCAATAAACACCAGCGTATTGGCCACAAATGAGAGGAGCAAAACAAAAGCTGCAGGCTTTGCCACGCGCAAAAACTCCAAAATACTTACACGAGCGCTCCAAAGAAGGCTCACACAAATCAAAGCAAATGCAGCAAATGCAAGTGGCTGCTGTATACAGAAAAGAGCAACAATTCCCACAAGGGTGGCAACGATTTTTGTCTGCGCTGTCAACGAGGCAAGCGAGATACGCTTAAGCAGAGCACAGGGGTACTTAGACATAGCAAGCCTCCAAAAGCTCATGCAACACGCTTACAAACAGCGGGCAGTCAAGCTGCGCAGCCTCGTATAGCTCTGGGGTTGTCTGTGCTTCTTGTACATCGACGTCTGCAACAACACGGCCCTTCTCGAGAAACACTACCCTATCGGCAAAAGGAAGCCATTCGCTTACGTCGTGCGTGATTGCAAGAACTGCCTTGCCCTCGTTTGCAAGCTCACGAGCAAGATGCAGCACCTGCGAGCGCGCCTTGCCATCAAGCCCAGACGTTGCCTCGTCAAACACAACCGCGTACGTTGCGCAGGCCAGCGTTCCCGCAAGAGCCGCACGGCGAGCCTGACCACCAGAAAGCGTCAACGGAGACGCGTCCAGGACCTGCTGGTCCAAACCAACACGTTCTGCCGCATACGCAACAAGCGCCTCAACATCATCTGGCGAGAAACCCTTGTTAGTTGGACCAAACGCAATATCTTCAGCAACAGTTTGGGCAAAAAGTTGATCCTGGGGGCGCTGGAAACACATGCCGACATCTCCAGGACTTACCAGTCGTGCATCAATTGTTGCATGACCAGTATCAGCCTCTATGAGGCCAGCAGCTATTCGGGCGCAGGTTGTTTTTCCAGAACCAGAAGCGCCCACCAAAACGGTAAGCTCCCCCGTGGAAGAAAGCGTTATATCGTGCAAAACTGGCTTGTCAAACGCATGAGATACGCCACAAATTGCCAGCTCGTGCGCCTCTCCAAGCGCTTGAATTCCGTCATAGTTATTTGCTCGCACTACCTCAAGAGCACGCTGGTACACAAGGGTATCCAAAGCGTCAAACGCAAGGTTGTTCTGAACAAGAAACGCAACAAATTCTGATGCGTTAAGAGGCATGTCAAAGTTGTAGCCAGCCTGCGCTGCTACATGAGCTGTTCCCGTAAGTGCATCATCAAATCCGGCGCGGGCAATTATATCTGCGTCTGAGAGAAACTCTGTGGGGGTGCCTGTCCAAACCAGCTGGCCCTTCTCCAAAACAAGAACCTGATCAGCTCCAGGTAAAGACTCAAATGAATGAGAAATCTCAAGCACACCCACCCCGTTAGCCACAAGGTTATTTACCAGCTTAGAAAGGTGATTTCTGAATCGCGTATCAAGCTGAGCAAATGCCTCATCAAGCACCAGATAGCACGGACGCAGGGAAAGCGCTGCTGCAATAGAAATAAGCTGCTGTTGACCACCAGAAAGCGTGTGTGTTTGGGCATTGGCCAAGTCAGCAATACCGCAGAGCTCAAGTGTTTGAGAAACGCGAGAAACAATCTCTTCTTTTGGCAGTCCAAGATTAGCAGGACCAAAGGCAACCTCGTCAAAGACAGTTGCACATACCAGCTGCGCAGTTGGATCTTGACGAACCATTCCCACATGCGAAGAAATCTGAGTAGATGGCACACCAGCAGTTGAGGTGCCGTCTACTAAAACTTCTCCAGAAAACGGGAAGAGCGATGCATTACAAAGATTTGCAAGCGTTGACTTACCTGAGCCATTATGGCCAAGCACAACCGTTCTAGAGCCAGGCTTTAGGGTAAATGAAACGTTATCCAGGGTTGGTACCATCTCTGGCTGAGAAAGGCTCTCAGTGGCTCCCATGGAGTCTTTAGAAGCAGAGTCGGTCATAGATTGTGTAGCAGTTGAAGAACCGTATGCAAATGAAACGTTTTTGAACTCAATCATGACAACCCTCCTTCATTTGAAAAAGAGGTCCCAGCAAAAAGCCAGGACCTCTTCAGATTCACTTTGACAGAAGTTACTCTGCAGCCTCTTCGGTCTGCTCGGTCGCCTCTGCTGGAGCCTCGGTCTCCTCTTCCTTTACAGGAGCAGGAGCAACCTTGGTAGCCTTAGCCTTCTTGTTAGAAGCCTTTGGCTGAACTGGCTCGGTAACAAGCTCAAGGATAACAACCTCAGAAGCATCGCCCTTACGAGGACCAAGCTTCATAATACGGGTGTAGCCGCCGTTGCGGTCAGCCCACATACCCTGAGCAGCCTTGTCAAATACCTCACGGACAAGCTCTGCGTTACCAACCTTGGCCATAGCAAGACGACGAGCGTGAAGGTCGCCGCGCTTTGCCCAAGTGATGACCTTGTCGACCTCGCCGCGAACTGCCTTAGCGCGGACGTCAAGAGTCTTAATACGATCGTTAGTGAAAAGGGCTTGGATCAGGCTCTTCTTGATGGCCTTGGTGTGGCTAGCATCAGTACCAAGCTTCATGCCCCTCTTCTTATTGTGCCTCATAATTTACATTCTCCTATGCGTGACAAGGCGCGACTAAGCCTTAAGGGACAGGCCCATGCTCTCGAGCTTTTCCTTGACTTCTTCAATAGACTTAACACCAAAGTTTCTGATGTTGAGAAGATCGTTCTCAGAGAAATCAACGAGCTGACGGACAGAGTGAATTCCTGCACGCTTGAGGCAGTTGTAAGAACGGACGGAAAGGTCCAGGTCCTCAACCTGCTTCTCAAGCTCGGAATCGTCCTCGACGTCTGCCTTAGCAAAAATCGAAGCCTCTTCCTGAGTCTCGTCAAAATCAGTAAGTCCCATGAATGCGCTCATGTGCTGGTTAATGATGTTTGCAGCCTCAACGACAGCCTCGCGAGGGCTGATTGCACCATTGGTCTCAACCTCAAGCACCAGACGATCATAGTCGGTGTGACGGCCAACACGGCAAGGCTCAACAGCCTTAGCGCAGCGGCGAACTGGCGAGAAGATCGAGTCAACGTGAATGAATCCAATTGGATCGCTCTCACGCTCGTTATCCTCACCGGAAACATAACCGCGACCATTACCAAGGCGAAGCCTCATGGAAAGATGAACTCCCTCAGCAAGGGTGCAAATGTGCTGAGCTGGGTTAACCAGCTCGTAGCCCATAGGAACATCAAGATCAGCACCAGTGACTTTGCAAGGACCCTCAACAGAGATGGAGGCCTCAGCCTCATCAGAGTTGTTGGTGTTGCGGAAAACTAGGCCCTTAACGTTCAGAACGATGTCAGTAACGTCCTCATAGACGCCTTCAACCGTAGTGAACTCATGCTGAACGCCATCAATCTGGATGGCCTCAACCGCAGCTCCCTCAAGAGAGGAAAGCAGTACGCGGCGGAGGGAGTTGCCAAGCGTGTCACCATAGCCACGCTCAAGCGGCTCTACGCTCACACGAGCGACGTTTGCGCCGATTTCATCTACCGACACATTTGGTCGGATAAATTCGGACATTGCTACCTCCAAAACGGGTCGGGCTTACTTGGAGTAGAGCTCGACGATCAGCTGTGCGTCAATCTCAAGGTCGATCTGATCGCGGGTTGGAAGCTGAAGAACAGTGCCCTGCAGCTTCTCAATGTCAACCTCAAGCCATGCAGGAACTGCCATGTGCTCGGAGGAAATGAGAGCTTCCTTGATTGGAAGAAGATCCTTTGCCTTGGAAGCAACAGCGATAACATCGCCGCTCTTTACGCGATAAGAAGGAATGTCAACGCGCTGACCGTTAACGGTGATGTGACCGTGACGGACAGTCTGACGAGCCTCTTTACGTGTACGAGCAAAGCCAAGGCGGAAGATGACGTTGTCAAGACGAGTCTCAAGGATGCTCATCAGGTTGTCACCAGTAATGCCTGGGTTCTTCTTAGCCATCTCATAGTAGCCGTGGAACTGGTTCTCAAGGACGCCGTAAATGAACTTAGCCTTCTGCTTCTCACGGAGCTGCATACCGTACTCGCTCTCCTGGCGACGACGGCGACGTGGCTCACGGTTAGAAGTCTTATTGATCCCCATCACAACGGGATCGATGCCAAGCTGACGACATCTTTTAAGGACCGGGGTCCTATCAATTGCCATTTGCTTGTCCTTTCGTGCTAGTTGCGACGGCGCTTTTTAGGACGGCAGCCGTTGTGTGCAATAGGTGTCTTATCCTGAATACCCGAAACCTCGAGGCCTGCTGCCTGAAGGGAACGGATTGCGGTCTCGCGACCAGAGCCTGGGCCCTTAACAAAAACAGCTACTTTGTGGAGACCGTGCTCCATTGCTGCCTTTGCTGCTGCCTCTGCTGCAAGCTGTGCAGCAAAAGGAGTGGACTTACGAGAGCCCTTGAAGCCGACGGTACCACCGGACTGCCAGGAAATTACATTACCCTGGGGATCGGAAATAGAGACAATCGTGTTATTGAATGTGCTCTTGATGTGGGCCTGGCCCACTGCAATGTTTTTACGCTCGGAGCGGCGGACGCGTGTAGTGCGAGCGTTCTTTTTCTGTGCCATTAGCTACTCCTCGCCTACTTCTTCTTGCCGCCCACCTGACGCTTCTTACCCTTACGAGTACGAGCGTTAGTGTGGGTACGCTGACCGTGGACAGGGAGGCCCTTGCGGTGACGGAGGCCGCGGTAGCAGCCAATCTCCATCAGGCGGGCAACATTCTGACGCACCTCGCGGCGAAGATCGCCCTCGGTGGTGTAGTTAGCGTCAATAAAGTCACGAATCTTGGTGACTTCTTCCTCTGTGAGGTCCTTGACGCGAGTATTTACATCGATACCAGTCTCGTTGCAAATCTTGGTTGCACGAGTCTGACCAATGCCGTAAAGATAGGTGAGTCCGACCTCAACACGCTTATCGCGTGGCAGGTCGACGCCGTTAATACGGGCCAACTTGGTGCTCCTTCCTTAGCCCTGACGCTGTTTGTGGCGCGGGTTCTCGCAAATCACGTAAACCTTACCGTGGCGACGGATGACTTTGCACTTGTCGCACATCTTCTTTACCGAAGGACGTACCTTCATGTGTCTTCCTTTCGGTTCTGCTGATACGAACTATATACTCGCCCAGCCGCTGGCGTGAAATACCGACTGTACTTGCGTACATATGCCCTTGCAACATGCGCAAAGACACAGATAGCCTCATGCATGGCACAAGACTGGACACTACTTACTTGTAACGGTAAGTAATGCGACCCCTGGTAAGATCGTAAGGAGAAATCTCTACTACAACCTTGTCACCAGGGAGAATTCGAATGTAGTTCATTCGAATCTTACCTGAGATGGTGCAAAGGATGGTCTTGCCGTTCTCTAACTCAACGTTAAACATAGCGTTTGGCAGGGGTTCTAGTACCTTGCCTTCAAGCTCAATCGCGTCTTGTTTAGCCAACTTTCATCCTCTCGACACATCGACAGCGGTTATCAATAATACATAAAAATGTGCCACTCGTCTATCACTTATTTTTTCAACACAATTAGATAGCGAGAAGAACTATGTATTAGTTACTCTATGCCACCTTGCATCTCGCACCATGGACCAACTTCGTCTTCGGAGACGATAACAGGACCATCGGCAGTAATAGCAACGGTGTTCTCATAATGTGCTGATGGCAGGCCATCATCGGTAACAACGGTCCAACCATTTTCAAGAACGGTGCAATCGTAGGTGCCCATGGCAATCATTGGCTCGATTGCAATTACCATTCCCTCACGAAGAACAATGCCATTACCTGCACGGCCATAATTTCTGACCTCTGGATCCTCGTGAAGATTGCGACCAATACCATGGCCAACAAAATCACGAATAACACCGTAGCCATTATCCTCAGCAAGCTTCTGAACTGCATGTCCAACGTCGCCAAGGCGAGCACCAGGAACAGCAGCTGCAATACCTGCCTTAAGGCAATCGCGCGTAACCTCACAAAGTGCCTGGGTTTTCTCGTCAACTGTTCCGCAGTAGAACGTCCAAGCGTTATCTCCTGCCCAACCGTTAACGGTAGCACCTGTATCAATGGTCAGAATATCGCCATCTTGCAAAATGACGTTAGCTGATGGAATACCGTGAACAATCTGCTCGTTAATAGAAGAGCAAACAGATCCAGGGAATCCACCGTAGCCCTTAAAGGTAGGGGTTCCGCCATGAAGTCTAATAAAAGCTTCAACAGCACGGTCAATCTCGAGCGTTGAAACACCAGGTCTAATCATGGATCCAGCACGGCGAAGAGCTGCCTTAGAAAGGGCGCCCGACACCTTCATTGCCTCGATTTGTTCAGGTGTTTTTATCGTAATCATAGTGAGAGGAGTGTCTTTACGTCGGCGAATACCTCGTCAACAGGACGATCTCCGTTGACCTCCTTCAGAATTCCATGACCCTTGTAGTACTCAATCAAAGGAGAAGTCTGGTTCTCGTATACATCAAGACGCTTACGAATTGTCTCTGGCTTATCGTCATCACGCTGATACATCTCACCAGAGCAATTTGGGCAAGTCTCTGTACCAGCAGGTGCAGTATAACCACACTCTTTGCACGTACGGCGAGAAGAAAGACGCTCAACAATAACCTCTGGCTCAACAGCAACAAGCAGAGCTGCATCAAGCTTGAGGCCCATATTCTGAAGCTCAGAATCAAGGGTTACTGCCTGAGCGGTGTTGCGTGGGAAGCCATCAAGAATAAAACCAGCCTTTGCATCGTCTGCAGAAAGGCGCTCTTTTACCAGGTCAATTACAAGCTGATCTGGAACAAGCTGACCAGCATCCATATACTCTTTAGCCTTAACGCCAAGCTCAGACTGAGCTTTAACAGCAGCACGAAGAAGGTCACCGGTTGAGATGTGAGCAAGTCCATACTCTGCAACGAGCTTCTGAGCCTGTGTACCCTTGCCAGCGCCAGGTGCGCCGAGAAGAACAATGTTCATGCTTCGCCTTCCTTTCAAATAATAAAAGGGGCCTGTTTCCAGGCCCCTTTATGCTACGTATTAAGAACTACTTAAAGAAGCCCTCATAGTTGTGCATCTTAAGGTGGGACTCAATGGAAGAGAGTGTATCCATTGCAACACCGACCATAATCAGGACGGAAGTTCCACCAAACGCCTGTATCAACGAATCGCCTGTGAACCAGAAAATAATGGTTGGGACGATTGCAAGAACTGCCATAAAGATAGCACCGGGGAGGGTGACTCTGTCAATAACAGTCTTGATATACGTTGAAGTAGCAGTACCTGGACGAACACCAGGAATAAAGCCACCCTGCTTCTTAAGCTGGTCTGCTGTCTCCTCTGGATTGAACACCATTGAGGTGTAGAAGTATGCAAAGAAGACAATGAACATAACTGAGAGAACCCAGTTAACCCATCCAGAAGAAAGTGAAGTAGCAAGATTTTGAATCCACTCTACTCCTGGGAAGAACACAGCAACCTGAGCAGGAAGGTACAGGATTGCAGATGCAAAGATGATTGGTACAACGCCTGCAGTGTTTACCTTAATTGGAAGGTAAGTTGACTGACCACCCATCATACGACGACCAACAACGCGCTTGGCATAGTTGATAGGAATACGACGCTGACCACGCTCAATGTAAACAATGAGCGGAATAATAGCGAGCATAACCACAACAGTAACAACGGTAAGAACAATGTTTCCACGAGTAGCTACTGAAGAAATAAGGGCTGTTGGAAGTCCAGCCATGATGTTTGCAAAGATGATAAGACTCATTCCGTTGCCAACACCCTGCTGGGTAATAACCTCACCGAGCCACATAATAATGATGGCACCAACTAGCATGGTAAAGACTACCAGGAAGTTTTCAAGTGCCTCAGGCACGCCCTCCATAGATGCAAAAGATACACCATAGCTCTTAAACAAGAACAGGTAACCAACTGCATTGAGCAGAGCTAGGCCAACCGTAAGATAACGCGTGTACTGCGTAATCTTACGCTGGCCGCTCTCACCATCTTTAGCAAGCTCGCCAAGAGATGGAATAACGGACTGCATCATCTGGAAGATGATCTGAGCCGTAATGTAAGGCATGATGCCCAGACTGAAAACAGACATGCGAGAAAGAGCGCCACCCGAAAATAGGTTAAGCACGGCCATTGCGCCATTCTTAGCAAGACCATTCTGATAAACAGAAAGCATCTGCTGGAATGGAGCACCGGGCACAGGAAGATACGCACCAAAACGGTACAGAAGAAGAATCAGTACCGTAAGGAGAATCTTTCCCCTTAGTTCCGGAACACGAAATGCGTTGGCGATTCCTTTACTCACTACTCGGCCTCAACCTTTCCACCGGCCGCCTCGATCTTAGCCTTTGCGGAGGCGGAAACCTTGTCGACCTTAACAGTAAGCTTCTTAGAAAGCTCGCCGTCACCCAGAACCTTAACTGGGATGTAGTTGTACTTGATAACTCCCTTAGCAACCAGAGCCTCTGCGTCTACGGTCTCGCCGTCTGCAAAGAGTGCATTCAGACGAGCAACGTTAACTGGAGCGTACTCGACACGGTTGTGGTTAGTGAAACCAGGAAGCTTAGGAAGACGCATAGCCAGTGGCTGCTGTCCACCCTCGAAGCCAGCGCCCTTACCGCCACCAGAGCGGGAGAGCTGACCATTCATACCGCGGCCGGCAAAAGTACCATTGCCTGAAGAATTACCGCGACCTACGCGCTTACGATTTTTGCGCGAACCCACTGCGGGGCGAAGATCATTGAGCTGCATTATTACTACCTCTAGTTCTCTTCAACCTCGACAAGGTGCTTAACCTTGAAGATCATTCCACGAATGCTTGGGTTGTCAGGCTGCTCGACGGTATCGCCGATCTTGTGGAGGCCGAGGGCCTTCACCGTAGCAGTCTGGTCCTTCTTGACGCCTGCGACAGCGCCACGGACAAGCTTGATGCTAAGGTTCTTAGCCATCGTTAGTTCTCCTTTCCGACGAACATATCGCCGACGGTTAGGCCACGACGCTCAGCTGCTTCTTCTGGGCTGGAAAGCTCCTTCAGACCCTCAGCTGCTGCCTTAATCATGTTCAGAGCGTTGTCGGTACCAAGGGACTTAGAAAGTACGTTGGTAATACCTGCAAGCTCGAAGAGTGGACGAATAGGACCGCCAGCAATAACACCAGTACCCTCGAATGCAGGCTTAATAAGAACAGAACCTGCACCGTAGTGACCAGTGACTGCGTGTGGTACGGAACCAGTCTCGGTCAGTGGGACCTTGAACATGTTCCTCTTTGCGTCCTCGACGCCCTTCTGAATTGCCAGAGGTACCTCAGCGGAACGACCCTGGCCAATACCAACGTTACCCTTACCGTCGCCAACGACTACCAGAGCAACGAGTGACATACGGCGGCCACCCTTGACGGTCTTGGAAACGCGGTGAATATAAACGACGCGCTCCTGAAGATCCGTATCCTGCTGGCGCTTACGATCACGTGCCATTGAATCCTCCTAGAACTTCAGGCCCGCGTTGCGGGCGCCATCTGCCAAAGCCTTGACGCGGCCGTGATAGAGACGGCCACCACGGTCAAAAGTGACCTCAGTGACGTTCTTCTCGGCAGCGCGCTTACCGATAAGCTCACCTACGAACTCAGCTGCCTCCTTGTTGGAGCCAACTTTGCCAGTAGAACGGAACTCTGGGTCAAGCGTAGAGGCAGAGCAGAGAGTTCTTCCAGAAGCGTCGTCAATAAGCTGTGCATAAATGTTTGCGTTTGTGCGGTGAACTGCAAGACGCGGACGCTCAGGTGTACCAAAGACCTTGGCACGTACGCGGCGCTTGCGGCGTTCAAGACCCGCCTTTTTCGCCTGCTGCTTGTTCATTCCTTCTCCTTAGAGACATGCCATCACCTAACGGGGTGATGGTCTTTTAGCCTAAAAGTAGGGTTGCTTTACTTAGCAGCCTTACCGAGCTTCCTGCGGATGTGCTCACCTTCGTAGTGAATGCCCTTGCCCTTGTAAGGCTCTGGTGGACGCTTCATACGAATCTCAGCTGCAACCTGGCCGACCTTCTCCTTAGAAATACCCTTAACGGTAAGGTGAGTGTTATCAGGTACCTCAAAGCTAATGCCCTCAGGTGCAACATAGAGAACTGGGTGAGAATAACCAAGGGAAAGGTCAAGATCCTTGCCCTTAAGTGCTACACGGTAACCAACGCCGGTGAGCTCGAGCTTCTTCTCGAAGCCCTCAGAGACACCAACAACCATGTTGTGGATAAGGGTACGGACAAGACCCTGCTGAGCATTGGACTCAGTGGACTCGTCAACGCGAGTAACAAGAATCTCCTCGCCCTCCTGAGCGATAGCAACCAGCTCAGAGAAAGTACGAGTCAGCTCGCCCTTAGAACCCTTAACGGTAACGGTGGTGTTATCAACTGTCACAGTGACTCCAGCAGGAATCTGGACAGGCTTCTTACCAATACGAGACACGGCTGTCTCCTTTCATTCCTGTCAGATTTACCAAACGTAAGCGATGACCTCGCCGCCAACGCCGTTCTTACGAGCGTCGCGGTCGCACATCATGCCCTTAGAAGTGGAAACCACTGCAGTACCAAGACCACCAAGAACGCGTGGAAGCTTCTCAGCGGTGGAGTAAATGCGCAGACCAGGCTTGGAAATGCGACGAATGCCGCGGATAACCTTAGCGCGCTTCTTACCATACTTAAGGGTGATGTGAAGAGTCTTCTGAGGCTTGGTGTCCTCAACGGTGTAACCCTCGACATAGCCCTCTTCGGTGATGACGCGAGCAATCTCAACGAGCACCTTGCTCGATGGCATGGATACGGAATCCTTGCCAGCTGAGTTTGCGTTACGAATACGCGTCAGCATGTCTGAAATGGGATCGGTAATTTTCATTTGATCCTTCTCCTTCGTTAATGATGAAACTGCGTGTCTGGTTCATCTACACCCGTGGCGCAGATGCCTTGACGCCAGAGCCCTGAGTCCTACCAGCTTGCCTTGCGGACACCAGGAAGCTCGCCCTTGCTCGCTAGCTCACGGAAGCACACACGGCACAGACCAAACTTGCGGTAAACGGAGTGGGGACGTCCACAACGCTGGCAACGGTTCTGTGTGCGCGTAGAGTACTTCGGCTCACGCGAGGCTTTGACGATCATCGAAGTCTTAGCCACAAATCCTCCTTCAAAATGCAACTTGGCGAACGCCAAGATGACTTCAAACAATAGTGCTGGTGACTATGTCACCCGGCATCGAAGATGCCAACAGGAATGCGCTTAATTTAAGCGCAGGTAAAAGTTAGTCCTGCTTGAATGGGAAGTGGAAGGCGTCGAGAAGTGCCTTGCCCTCCTCATTGGTCTTAGCAGTGGTGACAATGGTGATGTCCATACCGCGGGTGTGGTCCATCTTGTCAAAGTCAATCTCTGGGAAGATGAGCTGCTCGGTTACGCCCATGGAGAAGTTACCACGGCCGTCGAAGCTCTTAGCAGAGATACCACGGAAGTCGCGAATACGAGGAATTGCAACTGCGATCAGGCGATCCAGGAACTCCCACATACGATCGCCACGAAGGGTAACTTTAGCGCCAATTGGCATACCCTGGCGAAGCTTAAAGGTTGCGATAGACTTGCGAGCGTGTGTAACAAGTGGCTGCTGACCAGTAATGGTACGGAGGTCGTTTACAGCGCCGTCGATTGCCTTAGCGTCTGTAGCTGCCTCGCCAACACCCATGTTGACAACAATCTTCTCAAACTTAGGAATCTGGTTAACGTTGGTGTAACCAAATTTCTCCTTCAGAGCATCACGCACGGATGCGTAGTAAAGCTCTTTAAGGCGAGGTGTGTACTTCTCGTCTGCCATGGTTTCTCCTTAACTCTTGGGGTTTTAAGTGCGGGGATCGCCTCGCACCTCCTAGTTTGGCGAACTAGGAGCCATCTGCATCCTCGAGACATACGTGTCCCATAGAAAGACGCAATGAACAATATTAGACCTTATTGAGCAAAAATGGGGCGAGAATTTCAAGCTCGCTGATATTTTTTCGTGTCATCACACGACTTACACAACACCGCACTTCTCGCCCAAAAAGAAAACCCCGCTATCTGATGATAACGGGGTTTGAAGTAGCTCTGAGATGTTTCTACAAAGCGAGAAACACGTATAACTTAGAGCTCAGCGCCTGACTTCTTGGAGACGCGGACCTTAGTGCCGTCCTCCTTGATCAGGTAGCCAACACGGGTTGGCTTGTCGGTCTTAGGGTCGATAAGAGCAACATTGGAAGCGTCGATTGCTGCCTCTGCCTCAACGATGCCACCCTGCTGGTTAGCTGCGTTTGGCTTGACATGGCGCTTTGCAATTGCAACGCCCTCAACGACAACCTTGTTCTTCTCTGGATATACGCGAAGTACCTCGCCGCGCTTACCCTTGTCCTTACCAGTGAGGACCTCGACCTTGTCGCCCTTCTTGATCTTCATCTTAGGCATGTCGTTCCTCCTTAAAGGGTCTCAGGTGCAAGTGAGACAATCTTCATGTACTTGTGGTCGCGCAGCTCGCGAGCGACTGGTCCAAAGATACGAGTACCCTTGGGCTCACCCTCTTTGTTAACAAGAACGCATGCGTTCTGGTCAAAGCGGATGTAGCTACCGTCCTTGCGACGGGTGTCCTTAGCGGTACGAACGATGACGCAGCGAACAATGTCGCCCTTCTTCACCGAACCACCTGGAGTAGCCTCCTGGACAGCGCCAATGATGACGTCGGCAAGGCCGGCGTAACGACGCTTGGAGCCACCAAGGACCTTGACGCACTTTACGCGCCTTGCGCCGCTGTTGTCAGCGACGTTGAGAATGGTCTCCATCTGAATCATGTGACGTTCCTCCGGAACCTAATTTCTCAGAGGTGCGCGTATTTGCGCACATGAGAAATAATGATAGATACAAAACTAGGTTGAGCTAAAAGCTGTTTCCTAGGTGCTAATTACTTAGCGCGCTCAACGATCTCTGCGAGACGCCAACGCTTGGTCTTGGAAAGAGGACGAGTCTCCATGACGCGGACGGTATCGCCCAGACCAGCCTCGTTGTTCTCATCGTGAACGTGAAGCTTCTTGCCGATGGTCATCATCTTGCCATACTTAGGGTGGTGCTTACGGTACGTAATCTCTACCGTAATCGTCTTCTCGCCAGAGATGGAGACGACGAGTCCGGTACGAACCTTACGCGCATTTCTGCTTTCGGTCTCTGCCATAACTTATCTCCTGCGATCTAGTTCTGCTCTGCGGATGCTTCCGCAGCAATTTGACGGGTGCGCATCTCGGTCTGAACGCGAGCAATGTCACGCTTAACAGCCTTGACACGAGCGGTGTTGTCCAGCTGGCTGGTTGCCATCTGGAAACGAAGATTAAAGAGCTCTGCGCGGCCTTCCTCGAGTTTCTTAGCGAGGTCTGCATCGCTCATAGCCTTGATTTCGGTGTACTTCATTAGTTCTCACCGTCCTGATCGGCCTTGGAGACAATCTTGGTCTTAATTGGAAGCTTGTGCTGAGCAAGACGGAGAGCCTCACGAGCAACTTCCTCTGGTACGCCATCAATCTCGAACATGATACGACCAGGCTTAACAACTGCTACCCACTCTTCTGGGTTACCCTTACCGGAACCCATGCGAGTCTCTGCAGGCTTCTTGGTGATTGGCTTATCTGGGAAGATAGTAATCCAAACCTTACCGCCACGCTTCATCTCACGGGTGAGAGCAATACGAGCAGCCTCAATCTGGCGGTTAGTAATCCAGTGAGCCTCCTCTGCACGGATGCCCCAGGAACCAAAATGCAGCTGGGTATTACCCTTTGCCTGGCCCTTCATGGAACCGCGCTGTACCTTACGGTGCAATACACGCTTTGGAGCAAGCATTAACGGCCCCTCCTCTCATTGCGAGCACGACGAGGACGAGCGGAGCCCTCAAGAGCTGGGTTAGGTGTTGGCTGTCCAGGCATCTTCTCGCCGTAATAAATCCAAACCTTGATACCAACAGCGCCCATGGTGGTGCGACCTGTAGCGGTACCATAGCCGATTGCAGCACGAAGGGTGTGCAGAGGCACGCGACCCTCACGGTACCACTCACGGCGGCCCATCTCAGCACCGTTCAGACGACCGGAGCACTGGATACGAATACCCTTAGCGCCAGCCTTACGAGCGGACTGAACAGCCTTACGCATAGCGCGACGGAAAGCGACACGCTGCTCAAGCTGCTCTGCGATGGACTGAGCAACAAGGTTTGCGTCAAGCTCAGGACGCTTAACCTCGACAACATCAACGTTGACCTGACCCTTGCCGACCTTAGCAACACGCTCAAGATCTGCACGGAGTCCGTCAATCTCTGCACCCTTCTTGCCAATGACAATACCAGGACGTGCGGAGAAAATAGTTACCTTGACCTTATCGCCAGCGCGCTCGATATCAATACGAGCAACAGCTGCCTTCTCAAGGCGCTTCTCAAGATACTTGCGGATAGCAAGATCGTTGCCGAGCTGCTCGGCGTAGTCCTTATCGGCGTACCAACGAGAACGCCAGCTCTCGGTTACACCAAGACGGAAGCCTGTAGGCTGTACTTTCTGACCCATTCCTACGCCTCCTTTCGAGGTGCAACGACAACGGTAATGTGGCTCATGCGCTTGTTAATGCGGGAAGCCGAACCCTTTGCACGAGGGCGAATACGCTTAAGCGTTGGGCCTTCGTCAACAAAAGCGGTCTTGACTACCAGGTTGTTAGCACGGAGACCATTGTTGTTCTCGGCGTTAGCAACTGCGGAGCGCAGAACCTTAGCAATATCAGTTGCGGCAGCGCGAGTCGAGAACTGAAGAACCTCAAGGGCCTTCTCGACAGACTTACCGCGGACAAGCGCGACAACTGCGCGAGCCTTACGAGGAGCAACGCGAACATACTTAGCTGTTGCGCGAACCTCAATAGAATCGGTGTTCTTAGCCATTTACTACACTCCCCCTATTTGGCCTTGTGACCGCGGAAGGTACGGGATGGGGAGAACTCGCCCAACTTGTGACCAACCATGGACTCGGTGACGTACACAGGTACATGCTTACGACCATCGTGAACAGCGATGGTGTGACCGACCATCTCAGGGAAGATGGTTGAGGAACGTGACCAGGTCTTGATAACGTCCTTCTTGCCAGCCTCGTTCATTGCAGCGACACGCGCAAGGAGGCGAGTCTCCACAAAGGGGCCTTTTTTGAGACTTCTGCTCATTTATCTACTCCTACTCGTGTCTTACTTGGACTTACGACGGCGAATGATCAGGCGGTTAGAAGCCTTCTTCGGGTCGCGGGTCTTATAACCCTTGGTTGGCTTACCCCATGGGGTGACGGAAGGACGACCAGAAGTGTGGTTCTTACCTTCACCACCGCCGTGTGGGTGGTCAACAGGGTTCATGACAGTACCACGGACGGTAGGACGGACGCCTGCCCAACGGGAACGACCAGCCTTACCAACAACAATGTTGGAGTGCTCAGCGTTACCAACCTCGCCGATGGTTGCACGGCAGGTCAGAAGAACACGACGGAGCTCGGAGGAAGGCATACGCAGAACTGCATAGCCGTTGTCCTTACCCATGAGCTGGACGGAAGTACCAGCAGCACGTGCCATTGCAGCACCCTTGCCAGGCTGGAACTCAACTGCGTGAACAAGAGTACCTACTGGAATCTGCTCAAGAGTGGTGCAGTTACCAGGCTTGATGTCGATGTCCTTGGTACCAGAAAGAACGGTGTCACCGACGCTCAGGCCCTCTGGGCAAAGGATGTATGCCTTTGCGCCGTCTGCATAGTGCAGAAGAGCAATACGAGCGGAACGGTTAGGATCGTACTCAACAGTAGCGACCTTAGCTGGGATGTCATCCTTGCGACGCTTGAAGTCGATACGACGGTACTGGCGCTTGTGGCCACCACCCTGGTGACGGGTAGTGATGCGGCCATTGTTGTTGCGGCCAGCCTTCTTTGGCAGAGGCTCGAGAAGGGACTTCTCGGGCTTATCAGTTGTAATCTCAGCAAAGTCTGAGATTGTCTGGAAGCGCCTGCCTGCGCTTGTTGGCTTTAGATGCCTAACTGCCATAAACAGTATCCCTTTCTTCTCCGTTGGCTAGCCCGCTTAAGGGAAAGTCGAGCTAACACCGGATTACCACGGTACCGCGCGTATCTACTATGCGCGGCATACGAACCCGTACCTCAAAAGAGGCACGGGAGAAAAACCTTACTCAGCAGAGTTATTACCGAAGATCTCGATAGTCTCACCAGCAGCGAGGGTAACAATAGCCTTCTTCCACTGGCGGGTCTTGCCTGCCTGCTGATAACGTACACGCTTGTTCTTTGGCTTAACAGAAAGTGTGTTTACCTTGGTGACGTGTACAGAGAAGAGCTTCTCTACAGCTGCAGCAATCTCTTCTTTACCTGCGTTACGAGCAACCTCAAAAGTGTACTTGCCCTGCTCCATCAGATCGAAAGCACGCTCTGAAACGATAGGACGAATGATGACCTCATAAGGAGAGTTCATTATGCGAGCACCTCCCCAAGCTGCTTAGCGACATCAGCGGACATAACAAGTGCGCCGTTGTCGATCAGGAAACGAGTAGTAACCTCAGAAACACCGAAGATCGAAACCTTAGGAAGGTTACGGAAAGAGAGGTAGGTGTTGACATCGTCGTCTGGGACGATGACGGTAACGCGCTTACCCTCAATACCGAGGTTCTGAAGTGCAGCCTTTGCCTGCTTGGTGGAAGGCTGAGCAAACTCGAGAGAGTCAACGAGGACAAGCTCGGAGTCTGCAACCTTGCCGGAGAGGACGGACCTCATAGCAAGCTTGACCATCTTGTTGTTAATACGACGTGCGTGGGAACGAGGGGTAGGTCCAAAGATGACGCCACCACCAGTCCACTGACCAGCACGAATAGAACCCTGGCGAGCACGACCAGTACCCTTCTGACGGTAAGGCTTAACGCCACCGCCGGATACCTCGTGACGGTTCTTTGTAGAGTGGGTACCCTGACGTGCGGATGCGTCCTGGCAGACTACAACCTGGTGCACAACAGGGATGTTTGGCTCAATGCCATAGACGTCAGAGGAGAGCTCGGCGTCGCCGACCTTCTTTCCCTCTACGTTCTTAATCTCATACTTGGACATGTTGTCTCCTTGTTAGCCTAAGTGTTTGCCTAAAGGCCCTTAGGCCATGCGGACCTGGACGAGGGCATTCTTGCCGCCAGGAACAGCACCCTTGATAAGCATGAGGTTCTGCTCAGCATCAACGCGGACAAGCTTAAGGTTCTTGACCGTAACGCGCTCTGCGCCCATGTGACCATACATGTGAAGGCCCTTACGAACGCGTGCAGGGTATGCGCACTGACCAATGGAACCTGGACGACGCTGGTTACGAGAACCGTGAGTCATTGGACCGCGAGAGAAGTTCCAGCGCTTAACGGTACCCTGGAAACCCTTACCCTTAGAAGTGCCTGTTACGTCAACAGCGGTGACCTCAGAGAAGTCAGCAACTGTGACAACATCGCCGGTCTTGTGCTCAGAAGCATCCTCAACGCGGACCTCGCGGAGGTAACGCATTGGCTCGACGCCCTGTGCCTTGAAGTGACCAGCCATTGGCTTGTTGACATGCTTCTCGGAGATGTCGCCGAAGCCAATCTGTACGGCATTGTAGCCGTCCGTCTCAACAGTCTTTACCTGTGAAACGGTGCAGGGGCCAGCAAGAACGACGGTAACAGGAACGACGTTGTCGTTCTCGTCCCATACCTGGGTCATGCCCAGCTTGCGGCCGAGGATGGTATTAACCATGCTCTTTCCTAACCTTCGGTGGTCATGGGACCTTGAGAGCACATCGGGTACTCTTCCCCAGCGGACCACGTCCTGTACATACTGCCTTTAGACATAATTGTCCTGTTTGAGCAGCCCGTCTACTTTACACTCATTTTTGACAAGAAACAAGCCTAAAATCTCTAAAAGATGAACGCTTTGTGAAGACCGTTTGATACCTTCTAGCTGCGAGATCTTTCTTCTCGCCTGTTTTGCGAGGTCAAACCGCTGACCCGGGCGTATCCATTGGCGAGAAACCCAAGGAATTTTGAAAAGTTTTTTCAGAAAATTTTGTAAAAACAATCTGCGAAAATAACTTCGCTAAAATCAAGCTGCCGAAATTACCTTGCCAAAAGTTTCTTGAGCAATGCTTCGCAACCCTCGGTAACATCCTCATACGTCAGATCAAAATTGCCTGAGTACCATGGGTCAGCGATGTCTCGAGGCTTTTCTGTCCAGTCAAGGAGTAGCGAAACTTTTCCAAGAGGATCATCTTTAAGTATGCGCATCATGTTGCGTAGATTGTTATGATCCATACCAATGAGGTAATCAAAGTTCTCGTAATCTGCACGCGTCATCTGCCTCGCACGATGATTGCCGCAATGAATTTCCTCTTGCTGAAGCTTACGTCTCGTACGAGGATCAACTGGATTGCCAATCTCCTCTGTAGAGGTTGCAGCTGAATCAATGACAAACGAATCTGCCAGACCGTTTTTCTCGACAAGGTCCTGCATAACGTACTGTGCCATTGTTGACCTACAGATATTTCCGTGGCACACAAAGAGGATTTTTGTCATGCGGCAGTAATTTGGGTGAGCGTTTACCGAGCAGCCAGTGTTTAGCTGGCTACTTGCATTCTGCTGACCACTTATGTTCTGCAAGTTTTCCTTCATCTCTTCTCCTGTGCGCTGTAAAAGTATTCGCTTCCCTATTCTACGGGTTTCTCGCCAGACAGGCCCTTTACTCTGTAAAGCAACGTGCTCCTGCATTAGCCAGCCTGGAAAATTCATCATGTCTGAGCAAATTTACTCAGACTTGGCGAGAAAATCAGGCAAATCGCTCAGACTTAACGCACTTTTCCGGCAAATCACTCAGACATGGCGAGAAAATCAGGCTCCTGAAAGGGTGAGCTCGGACGCGCTTTAAACCCTGCCTGAAAAGTGCAAAGAATCTGTATTTGAGCCACCGATTCTTTTGCAAAATCAGGCAAATCCACAGATTCTTTAATGTTTTTAGGCAGAATTTACAGATTCTTTGCAGAAATCAGGCTTGGAGCAAATTAGGCGCAAGCGGAACGTAGATCCACGCAAAAACCCTCCCGCGCGAAAGTGCGCAGGAGGGTTTGCAAGTTGGATTAAGCCGTATGCTTAGAGCTTGATCTCGATATCGACACCAGCTGGAAGGTCGAGACGCATAAGCGAATCAACGGTAGAAGCGCTTGGGTCGAGAATATCGATGAGACGCTTGTGAGTACGCATCTCAAACTGATCACGGGAATCCTTATCCTTGTGTGGGGAGCGGATAACCGTGTAAAGGTTACGCTCGGTTGGCAGAGGGATAGGACCGGAAACACGCGCACCTGTCTTCTGTGCGGTGTCAACAATCAGCTTAGCGGACTGATCAATGACCTCGTGATCATAGCCCTTGAGGCGAATCCTGATCTTCTGGCTTGACACTTTGGGTACCTCCATACATGAGCTAGAGCTCGTGGTCGTTTACTTAGGATGCAGAGCCGCCGTTTTTGGCGACAATCTCTTCGCGTACAGCGTTAGGAACGGGCTCGTAAGAATCGAACTGCATGGTGTAGCTCGCGCGGCCCTGGGTCTGGGAACGAAGGTCGGTTGCGTAACCGAACATCTCACCAAGAGGCACCTTAGCGCGGATGACCTTGGCGTCCATACGATCGTCCATACCCTCAATCTTGCCACGACGGGAAGAAAGGTTGCCCATAACGTCGCCCATGTACTGCTCAGGTGTCTCAACCTCAACAGACTCAACTGGCTCGAGAAGGACTGGGTTGGACTTCTTGAGAGCATCCTTAATTGCCATAGAACCAGCAATCTTGAATGCTGCCTCAGAGGAGTCGACCTCGTGGTAAGAACCGTCAACAAGGGTGACCTTGATGTCGACTACTGGGTAACCAGCAATGACGCCGTTCTCAAGAGCCTCACGAATGCCCTTATCGATAGATGGGATGTACTCCTTAGGAATAACACCACCGACGATAGCGTTGACAAACTCGTAACCCTTGCCCTCTTCCTGTGGCTCAAGGTCGATGACTGCGTGGCCATACTGACCCTTACCACCGGACTGACGGACAAACTTGCCCTCAGCGTGGCTTACTGCCTTACCAGCAGTCTCGCGGTAAGCAACCTGTGGCTTACCAACGTTGCAGTCAACCTTAAACTCACGACGGAGACGGTCAACAATAATCTCAAGGTGAAGCTCGCCCATACCAGCAATGATGGTCTGGCCGGTCTCGTGATCAGTGTGAACCTGGAAGGTTGGGTCCTCTTCAGCCAGCTTAGAAAGGCCGATGGACATCTTCTCCTGCTCAGCCTTGGTCTTAGGCTCAACAGCAACGTCGATAACAGGATCTGCGAAGCTGATGGACTCAAGGATGATTGGGTTCTTCTCGTCACAAAGGGTGTCACCAGTAGTGGTGTTCTTTAGACCAACGCATGCAACGATGTCGCCTGCGGAGCACTCTTCACGGTCAACACGGTCGTTTGCGTTCATCTCGAGGATGCGGCCAAAGCGCTCACGGTTGTCCTTGACGGAGTTGTAGACGTAAGAACCTGCCTCAGCCTGACCAGAGTAAACACGAATGTAGGTAAGCTTACCAACATAAGGGTCAGTCATGATCTTGAATGCAAGAGCGGAGAATGGCTCCTTAACGTCTGCATGACGGACAGCCTCATCACCCTTAGGAGTGACGCCATCAATCTCTGGAACATCCAGAGGGCTTGGAAGGAAGTCAATGACTGCGTCCAGAAGCTCCTGGATACCCTTGTTCTTGTAAGCGGAACCAACAAAGACAGGGTTAATCTGACCAGCAAGAACGCCAGCACGAAGAGCACCCTTAAGGGTCTCAACGTCAACCTCTTCACCCTCGAGAACAGCCATCATGAGCTCCTCAGAGAAGTCAGAAGCTGCCTCAAGAAGCTCTTCACGCTTCTCAGCTGCAATCTCTACAAACTCAGCAGGAATCTCGTCGAGTGGCTCAGGGTAAATCATGCCCTTAGCATCCTCTTTGAAGTCCCATGCAGTGTTGGTGACAAGGTCGATAAGACCCCAGAAGTTGGACTCAGCGCCCATTGGGACCTGAGCTGCAATTGCGTTTGCGCCAAGGCGGTCACGCATGGTCTGGATTGCACGGAAGAAGTCTGCGCCTACGCGGTCAAACTTGTTGATGAATGCA
Source organism: uncultured Atopobium sp. (assembly GCA_937935155.1). GTDB lineage: Bacteria > Actinomycetota > Coriobacteriia > Coriobacteriales > Atopobiaceae > Lancefieldella. The sequence continues at coordinate 22,062 of CALGXY010000102.1, forward strand.
ATACGAGGTACGCCGTACTTGGTTGCCTGACGCCAAACGGTCTCGGACTGTGGCTGAACGCCTGCAACTGCGTCGAAGACTGCAACTGCGCCGTCCAGAACACGAAGAGAACGCTCAACCTCAGCGGTAAAGTCAACGTGGCCTGGGGTGTCGATGATCTGGATGACATGGTCTTTCCAGAAGCAAGTGGTAGCTGCGGAAGTAATGGTTACGCCGCGCTCCTGCTCCTGAACCATCCAGTCCATGGTTGCTGCACCGTCGTGGACCTCACCAATCTTGTGGGTCTTACCGGTGTAGTAAAGAATACGCTCCGTAGTGGTGGTCTTACCAGCATCGATGTGAGCCATGATGCCGATGTTGCGGAGGTCTTTAAGATTGTACTTAGTCTTAGCCATTTGTTTGCTACTCCTGAATTCCGACTAGAAGCGGTAGTGGGAGAAGGCGCGGTTGGCCTCAGCCATCTTGTACAGGTCCTCGCGGCGCTTGACGGATGCACCTACGCCGTTAGTTGCGTCGATGATCTCGTTTGCAAGACGCTCTGCCATGGTCTTCTCTTTACGGCTACGGCTGAAAGTGACCATCCAGCGGATAGCAAGAGTAGTTGCACGACGGGAGTTGACCTCCATTGGAACCTGGTAAGTAGCGCCACCAACACGCTTAGGCTTAACCTCAAGTGTTGGGCGAATGTTATCCATAGCCTTCTTGAAGACAGTGAGGGCATCCTCGCCAGTCTTCTCTGCGACGATGTCAAATGCACCGTAGACAATGCGCTCTGCGGTTGCTTTCTTGCCATCGAGAAGGACCTTGTTAATGAGCTGGGTTACCAGACGATTGTTGTAGACGGCGTCAGGCATAACCTCACGACGTACTGCTGCTGCGCGACGCGGCATATTAATCTCCTAAGAACTAGTTCGAGTAGTGGACGTGATTACTTAGCACGCTTAGTGCCGTAACGGGAACGGCCCTGAGCACGATTCTGAACTGCTGCGCAGTCGAATGCACCGCGAACAACCTTGTAACGAACACCAGGAAGGTCACGGACACGGCCGCCACGAACCAGAACAATGGAGTGCTCCTGGAGGTTGTGGCCCTCACCAGGAATGTAAGCGGTTACCTCAATGCCATTAACAAGACGAACACGAGCAACCTTACGGAGTGCTGAGTTAGGCTTCTTTGGCGTAGTGGTGAAAACGCGGGTGCAAACACCACGCTTCTGTGGGTTGTGCTGAAGAGCGGCGTTCTTAGACTTTGACTTGACGCTCACGCGGCCCTTACGTACGAGCTGGTTAATAGTAGGCAAGATCTTCTCCTTCTTATACCTATCTACCTGCAGTTTTACATATTCGAAAGGTGACACAGCACTGTCCCCTTGGAATTACGCAGGGAAGTACTTTACGCTGATGAAAGCCACATGTCAACAAGCCACTGTGCCGGGCGTATCTATACTTCATAAACTGCACACAATATAGAATAAAAACAACTTGTCTAACTATCAAAAACCTTTATTGAAAATCCGGTATTCACAATCTTAAAATTTTTATAAGAGTTTATTGCACATATCTATAACTGCGTGAAAGAGAACAGGAGCCAAGACATTCTTTCGAAATATTAACAATAAAGCTGTGTATAACAAGCCATTTCCAATACCAAAGGTAATATAAGACCAAAGAGGTTCAAGATTATTAACATTATTTACAAGCGGAAAGATTATATGAGTTACCCCCCCACAATACGTTAGCGAATAATGAACCTATAATATATGCTGATACATTAGAGATCTTCCAATATCTTAATAAACCTTCATTAAATTGTTCGGTTAGATAAACTCGGAAGAAAAATTCCTCAGGAAGTGCCACTAAAAATAAATAGTGAACCCAAGCGTAAATTCTATCAATATAATTTTCTTGAGAAAAAAGAACAGGAATAAATGAAATGAGCAATAAAATGGCTATATTAGCAGGATTGAAACTTTTAGCAATAATATTACTGTAATGTTTTATGGTTATATATACAGGATAAATTGAAATGACCATACTAAAAGCTATTTTACTAATGTAACTATTTTCAAACAAATTGGCACTGTATTTATATTCTAACGATGCAATAAAAATTATAAAAACCAAAATTAAATAACTATAAAGAGCTTCATTCTTGAATTGTTTTTTCTGTTTATTTTCCATCCTTACTTCACCGTTCTAAGAAGCTCTTCATTGTCAGAATGAGATACTTTATCGTTAGAGAAAAGTGCCTTAGTACTAAGTGTTCCTTCAGTTACATCCGCGGATAACTTCAGAACGGCAATTACTTCTTCGCCGTCCTTCTCGCCCGTCTCAACAAAACCAAACGAACGATACAGATCCTGAGCAGCTTTATTTTCAGGTTCATAAGAAAGCCAACAATACTCTGCTTTTCCACAAGGAAAGGTACGTATAAACTCCAACGCAAGGTTAAGCGCTTCTTTACCGTATCCCCTACCTTGATACTTTGTATCAATCATCAGACGTCGGATATCGCAGTTATTTTGAGCTATTACTGGAGCGTTGTCCCAGCTACTATCTGTACCAAAACCAATCATTAAAAAACCCACTGGCACATCATCTTTGTATATACCGAAGGGAAAGATCTGTCCGTTTTCTGTCTTAGAAATGTAGGCTTCGATAAGGCTTATATCATTGCTGGCAACAAAACCTTGCTGATCCTCAGACACCTTGAGCTTAAGGATATCCCATACATTTCTTCCGTTTATGTGCTGAAGACTCACCATAAGGTATCAATCAAAAGTTCATTGCGTGTTGATATAAAAAGGAACAAACCTCTAATGTCTTAGTGCTGATGTGCCGCGTGAGCAAGACCGACGCTAATAAGCGTAATGACATGATCATCTGCAAGAGAATAAATAACGCGACGACCATCTCTTTTTGCAGCTACTAGACCGCGGTCACGTAAAAGACGAAGCTGATGAGAGGTAGCAGACTGAGAAACAGAGAGAAGCTCCTGCAGCTCAGTTACGCTCTTCTCGCCCAAAAGAAGGGCTCCTAAGATCTGGAAGCGTGTAAAGTCAGAAAGCGCGTCATAAATTTGAGTAGCATCGTAAATGATATCGTCATTAGTGAGAAACTCGTGCAGTTGTTCTTCAGAAACGCACTCGCAAATATTGTGTGTATGCTCGCACTCGTGAAAATGATCAGACATGATACTTCCTACTCTTTACAACGCAAAGCTCCGCTTACACAAAGCTTCTTGCTAAATATTGTTTGTAATGCATCTTAGTATATACCGACTCAACATTATATGAACCTATAAAAAGAGGACTCCAGCTAACGGCTGAAGTCCTCTTCTGTATCGGAGACAATCTCCGAAAAAGTTTGATGTATCAGGCGAGATTACTTACTCGTCTTCGCCGTCTGCCTCAGCATCCATGCGGACAACCTGATTGAGAAGGTCATCCAGAGAACCAAGGTCCTCGTTGATTACATCAGGGCTAACCTCGTCGGAAGAAGAACCGATGAGTGTCTCGGTGTAATCAGAGTGCGTGGATGGAGCTGCAGAGCCCAGCATCAAGCCGCCATCGCCTTCTGGCGAGAAGACCATGTTGAGCAGCTGAGAAAGATCCTCAGAATCTGCCTCATCCTCTTCTGGCTCAAGGATGTAGAGGAGGTTACGAGCCTCAAGGCCATCGCGGAGCTCCTCGATTGCCTTTGCACCAATACCATCGATGCGAAGCAGGTCTTCCTCGGTCTTACCGATAAGATCGCCTACGGTCTCAATGCCAACCTCGCTGAACTTGTTGGTCCAACGCTGTGACACGCCAAGATCGTCGAAGAGATACAGCTTTGCGTCCTCGCTTGAAAGCGTGCGGCCATTCTTGGAGTAAACGCCACCGTTGTAATCCTCGTTGACCCAGTCAAGCTGCTTAGGAAGCTGCTCCTCGATGTCCTTAAGCTCTGCTGGTGCCCAGTCTGGAAGAGACTTAGCAAGAGAAGAAGTTGGACCATCAATCTTGGTGCCGTGGTAGGTAAGCTCAACATCGCTGTATGCGGAGAGACCAGTACCTGCAGGAATCTGCTTACCAACAATAACGTTGGACTTGAGGTCAAGCAGGTGGTCAACGTCGCCCTCGATAGCTGCAGAGGTAAGAACGCCTGCAGTACGGATGAACGATGCGCTAGAGAGCCAAGAATCGATAGAGCTTGCAACCTTCAGAGTACCAAGGATTGCTGGCTCTGCCTCTGGTGGAGTACCACCAGCAAGGGCAATGTTCTGGACAGTCTCTGCAAAGACATAGCGGTCCACATACTGACCAAGCAGGTACGAAGAGTCACCTGGGTTGGTAACCTGAACACGACGAAGCATCTGACGTGCGATAACCTCGATGTGCTTATCGTTGAGTTCTACACCCTGGGAGGTATAGACGTCCTTAACGGACTCAACGAAGGTGTGCATAGTGGACTCAATGTCAGTGAGTCGACGGAGCATACGGAAGTTGACGAAGCCGCGGGTAATCTGGTCACCAGCACGGACAACAACGCCATCCTCAATGCCAGGCATGAAGCGGACAGATGCAGGTACACGCCACTCCTCGATGACACGGGAAGCATCGTCTGCATCAACAATACGCAGCAGATACTCGGTGGTCTCTGGGGTAATGTGAAGAACACCAGAAACAGGAGCCAGGTCAGCCTCGCGGCCAAGAATCTTCTCGTTGACGTTGCCGACGACGTCGAACATACGAGCAACGGTAGGAAGACCCTGCGTAATATCGTCTGCGCCTGCAACACCACCGGAGTGAATGGTACGCATGGTCAACTGAGTACCAGGCTCACCAATGGACTGAGCTGCGATAATACCAACTGCAGTACCAATGTTGACAGGACGACGGGTGGAAAGATCCCAGCCGTAGCACTTCTGGCAGACGCCGTACTTAGACTTACAGGTCAGAAGCGCGCGGAGCTGAACCTTAGCAAGGCCGTGCTCAACAAGACGCTCAAGATCCTGCTTGGACTCAACATAGCCACCAGCAGGGATAAGAACCTCGCCAGTGTTTGGATCGCAGACATCCTCAAGGGTGCAGCGGCCAATCAGGTCAGTATCAACAGAAGTCTGACCAGGCTTAATCAGAGGATAGGTAACTGCCTCATCAGTGCCGCAGTCCTCCTCGCGAACAATGACGTCCTGTGCAACGTCGACGAGTCGACGAGTCAGGTAACCAGAGTCGGAGGTGTGGGATGCGGTATCTACCAGACCCTTACGAGCGCCGTAGGTAGAAATGAAGTACTCAAGAGGCTCAAGACCCTCGCGGAAGTTTGCCTTAATTGGAAGGTCGATGGTTTCACCGGACATATCCGCCATCAGGCCTCGCATACCAGCAAGCTGGCGAAGCTGTGTCTTAGAACCACGAGCTCCAGAGTCAGCCATCATGTAAATTGGGTTGTTCTCTGCAAAGCCTGTAAGCATCTCAGAGCCGAGAAGATCGGTGCACTCGGTCCATGCGTTAACAACCTCAACGTGACGCTCTCGCTCGGAAAGGAAGCCGTCCTCGTAGTACTCGTTGATCTGGTCAACGCGGTCCTGTGCCTCCTGAAGCAGCTGTGGCTTGTGTGGAGGAATAACAGCGTCCCAAACAGAAACGGTCAGACCAGCAAGAGTTGCATAGTGGAAACCAGTCTTCTTGATGTTGTCCAGAATTGGCTCAACATCAGCCATTGGGTAACGGTCGCAGCAATCGTTGACCAGAATGCCAATGTCGGACTTAACCATCTTATAGTTGATGTATGGGTAATCCTCTGGCAGGCACTGACGGTTGAAGATAATGCGACCAACAGTGGTCTCAAAACGCTTGGTGCCCTCAGTAACGTCCAGGTCCTCATACTGACCGCGGCCAGTCATAACGCGGAAGATAGCACGATCGCTATCAGCAACGTTTGCATCCTTGGAGCTTACGCGGACAACAACCTTTGCCTGAAGATCAAGGTCACGGTTAGCCTCAATAGCCAGAAGAGCATCCTCAAAGCTTGCAAAGGTAAGAGTCTTAGCGTCTTCACCGGTCTTCTCGGAAGTGAGGTAGTAGACACCAAAGACCATATCCTGAGAAGGAACGGTCAGAACCTTACCAGAAGCAGGGCTTCTGAGGTTGTTGCTGGAGAGCATCAGAATGCGAGCCTCTGTCTGTGCCTGAGTAGAAAGTGGCACGTGGACAGACATCTGGTCGCCGTCGAAGTCTGCGTTGAATGGTGCGCAGACCAGAGGGTGCAGGTGGATTGCCTTACCCTCGATAAGGACTGGCTCAAATGCCTGGATAGACAGACGGTGAAGGGTAGGTGCGCGGTTGAGAAGAACGAGGCGGTCCTGAATGACCTCATCCAGAACGTCCCAAACAACTGGGGTACCACGGTCAATAGCGCGCTTTGCGCCCTTAATGTTTTCAACCTTGCGGAGCTCAACCAAACGACGCATGACAAATGGCTTGAAGAGCTCAAGTGCCATAGCGGATGGAAGACCGCACTGGTGCAGCTTCAGGTGTGGGTCAACAACAATGACGGAACGGCCAGAGTAGTCAACACGCTTACCCAGAAGGTTCTGACGGAAGCGACCCTGCTTACCCTTAAGGGCCTCAGCAAGAGACTTCAGAGGACGTCCACCACGACCAGTGACGGGACGACCACGGCGACCGTTGTCAAACAGAGCGTCAACGGACTCCTGAAGCATGCGCTTCTCGTTGTTAACAATGATAGAAGGTGCCTCAAGGTCAAGCAGGCGCTTAAGACGATTGTTACGGTTAATAACACGACGATACAAATCGTTTAAGTCGGAAGCTGCAAAACGGCCACCATCAAGCTGAACCATAGGACGAAGATCAGGTGGAATAACTGGCACAACGTCAAGGATCATGTTAGCTGGATCGTTGCCACCCTTGAGGAAGGCGTCAACAATCTCAAGGCGCTTAATGGCCTTCTCGCGCTTCTGCTTCTGAGCATCCTCATTGGCGATAATAGCGCGGAGCTCCTTGGCCTCTTTCTCAAGGTCAATGTTGGAGAGAAGGTCACGTACAGCCTCTGCGCCCATACCACCCTTGAAGTAGATGCCATAGTAGCGCTTAAGCTCGGAGAACAGACCCTCATCGGAGATGAGCTCTCTGGTCTCAAGCTGCATGAACTTCTCGAAAGCCTCACGACGAAGCGTCTTCTCTTCCTCGTACTCTTCCTCAAGATCAGCGACGCCTGCACGAATCTCGTCCTCAGAAAGAGGCTCAAAATCGCCAAACTCGTCATCCTGTGGCTGGCCCTGCTCGCGAAGACGTGCAATCTGATCGTCACGCTCTGCGTCAAGCTCTTCGAGGTCTGCTGCAAGCTCCTCACGAAGATCGTCTACGTCAGCCTCACGTGCCTCAGTGTCAACACTGGTGATTACGTAAGATGCAAAGTAGAGGACTTTCTCGAGGTCCTTGCTCTTGATATCAAGAAGACGTGCCAGAGGGAAGCTGGTTGGGCTCTTGAAGTACCAGATGTGGCTTACAGGAGCAGCAAGCTCGATGTGGCCCATGCGGTCACGACGAACCTTTGCGGTGGTTACTTCAACACCGCAGCGCTCGCAGGTAATGCCCTTGAAGCGAATGCCTTTGTACTTACCGCAGGCGCACTCCCAGTCCCTTACAGGTCCAAAGATCTTCTCGCAGAAAAGGCCGTCCTTTTCTGGCTTAAGGGTACGGTAGTTGATGGTCTCAGGCTTCTTTACCTCGCCATAGGACCAACCGCGGATATCATCAGCAGACGCTAGAGAAATTTTAATAGCGTCAAATTCAGTGGAATCGAAATCTGCCACAGTCGCTACTCCTTATCGGTGGTCGCGTCGCCTACAAGTGCGGATGCACCCTCAGCGTCTTGGGACAGGTCGGAAGCGGTTACCTCAGTGAAGCCAAGGTCGTTGAGGATCTCAACAGCGTTCTTCTCCTCAGGATCTGTGACCTTTGCGGTATTTGCACGCTTACGATAGGAGATTGGCTCAATGTCAAGTGCCAGGGAGCGAATCTCTTTGACCAGAACCTTGAAGGACTCAGGAATTCCTGCAGTAGGAATGTTCTCGCCCTTAACAATGGACTCGTAGGTCTTAACACGGCCGTTGGTATCGTCAGACTTAACGGTGAGGATCTCCTGGAGGACGTTAGCAGCACCGTATGCATACAGTGCCCAAACCTCCATCTCACCAAAGCGCTGACCGCCGAACTGTGCCTTACCACCCAGAGGCTGCTGGGTAACAAGAGAGTAAGGACCAGTTGAACGTGCGTGGATCTTATCGTCAACCATGTGGCCGAGCTTCAAGATGTAAGAAACACCAACGGTAATTGGGCTCTTGAATGCCTCGCCGGTACGACCATCGTAGAGGGTAGTCTTACCACGCTCGTTGAGCTGTGGAACAAACTCCTCACGCATGTCCTCGCCGTACTCCTTGAGAGCCTTGTTGATCATGTTGATGTTGGTGCGGCGAACAATCTCTGCAACGGACTCATCAGTAGCACCGTCAAAGAGTGGTGTTGCAACAGGAATTGGGCCCTCAACGTAACGCTTAGAATCTGCGTCATCGTCATCCCAACCGTGTGCAGCGCCCCAACCAAGGTGGCACTCAAGCAGCTGACCAACGTTCATACGGGAAGGAACGCCCAGTGGGTCGAGAATAACGTCTACTGGGGTACCGTCTGCCATGTAAGGCATGTCCTCAACAGGGAGAACCTTACAAATAACACCCTTGTTACCGTGACGACCAGCGATCTTATCGCCCTGCTGGATCTTTCTGCGCTGAGCAACAAAGACGCGGACCAGGTCGTTTACTCCTGGAGGCAGGTCGTCTCCAGCCTCACGGCTGAAGCGGACAACGTCAACAACGCGGCCATAGGAGCCGTGTGGCATCTTAAGGGAAGTATCACGAACATCGTGTGCCTTAGCACCGAAGATTGCGCGAAGCAGGCGCTCTTCTGCGGTCAGAGCAGTCTCACCCTTAGGAGTGACCTTACCAACCAGAATATCGCCAGGGCCAACCTCAGCGCCGATGCGGATGATACCGTCATCGTCGAGGTTTGCGAGCATGTCCTCACCAAGGTTTGGAATCTCGCGGGTAATCTCCTCAGCACCAAGCTTGGTATCACGAGCATCAATCTCGTGGCGGGAAATGTTAACGGAGGTCAGAAGGTCTTCCTGAACAACGCGCTCGGAGACGATAATACCGTCCTCGTAGTTGTAGCCTTCCCATGGCATGTAAGCAACGGTAAGGTTTGCACCAAGTGCCAGCTCAGAGTGGTCAACAGATGGACCGTCTGCGATTGGCTGGCCTTTCTCAACCTGCTGTCCGACAGTGACGATTGGACGATGGTTGATGCAAGTGGACTGGTTGGAGCGCTCGTACTTAGGAAGATCGTAGCGCTGAGAACCGTGCTCATCGGAGTAGATGACAACGTGAGCTGCATCAACCTCGGTGACCTCGCCGGCAAACTCTGCGCAAATAAGCTCACCAGAGTCCTGAGCTGCACGGCCCTCCATACCAGTTCCAACAAATGGAGCGTGGGACTGAATCAGAGGCACTGCCTGACGCTGCATGTTTGCACCCATGAGGGTACGCTTTGCGTCGTCGTGCTCAAGGAATGGAATGAGGTTAGCTGCGACGGAGAGAAGCTGACGTGGAGAAACGTCCATGTAGTCAACGTCCTCAACAGGAACCTGTGCAGGTGCACCGAAGGAACCGTCGAAGTCGCGGGTACGTGCAATAACGCGGTCTGCATCAACAATCTTGCCGTCTGCGTCAACCTCAACAAACTTCTTAGACTTAGGGTCAATTGGGGTGTTAGCAGGAGCAATAATGTGATTCTCCTCCTCGTCTGCAGTCATCCAGACAATGTCGTCAGAGACAACTCCGCCTGTGACCTTACGATAAGGAGCCTCGATAAAGCCGTACTCATTTACGTGAGCGTACAGTGCCAAGGAGCCGATAAGACCAATGTTTGGTCCCTCAGGAGTCTCGATTGGGCACATACGGGAGTAGTGCGAGTTGTGAACGTCGCGGACTGCAGTAGGAACGTTGGTACGACGGCTGGAGCCGGACTTGTGTCCTGCAAGACCGCCAGGTCCCAGAGCAGAAAGACGACGCTTGTGAGTCAAACCAGCAAGTGGGTTTGCCTGGTCCATGAACTGCGAAAGCTGAGAAGAACCGAAGAACTCCTTGATTGCAGCAACAATTGGACGGATGTTGATCAAAGACTGTGGAGTGATGTCGTCTGCGTCCTGAGATGCCATACGCTCACGAACAACACGCTCCATGCGGCTCATACCAATGCGGAACTGGTTCTGTACCAGCTCGCCAACGGTACGGACGCGGCGGTTGCCAAAGTGGTCAATGTCATCAAGGTGCTTAGACTCATCACCTGCATGCACTGCAAGAAGGTACTGAAGAGCTGCGACAATGTCCTCTTTGGTAAGGACACGAACGTCTGCAGGAATCTCTTCCTCAAGCTTCTTGTTGATCTTGTAACGACCAACGCGAGCAAGGTCATAGCGCTGCTCGTTGAAGAAGAGGCCGTCAAGCAAAGAACGGGCAGAGTCAACAGTTGGTGGCTCGCCTGGACGCTGACGACGATAAATCTCGATAAGAGCATCCTCACGTGTGGTTGCAACGTCACGCTCAAGTGTGTTGCGAACAACATCGGAATCACCAAGGAGCGAGAGGATCTCGTCATCGGTAACAGCAATGCCAAGTGCACGGAGGAAGACGGTAGCGCTCTGGCGACGCTTGCGGTCAATGGAGACGACCAGGTGGCCGCGCTTATCAACCTCAAACTCAAGCCATGCACCACGTGCAGGAATGAACTGAGACTTGTGGACCAGAACACCGTTGTCCATCTCTGACGAGAAGTACACGCCAGGTGAACGAACGAGCTGTGAAACCACAACGCGCTCAGAACCGTTGATGATGAAGGTACCGCGCTCAGTCATCAGTGGGAAATCACCCATGAAGACAAGCTGCTCCTTCATCTCACCAGTCTCTTTGTTGACAAAACGGACGTCAACAAAAAGAGGTGCTTGATATGAAATGTCTTTTGCACGACACTCAGCCATTGAATTGGCAGGGTCGCCGAACTGATGGTCACCAAAGGTGACCTGCATGGTTCCAGCGCTGTTCTCAATTGGCGAGAACTCAGCGAAGGACTCTGCAAGGCCCTCTCCCATAAAGCGCTCAAATGATTCCTTCTGTACAGAAATCAGATTTGGCAGCTCCATAGCTGCGGGAATCTTACTGAACGTCCTGCGTCCAGTATGCGCCTGAGGCGTGGTGAGGGAAGTCTTTTTAGCGGTAGACACCAGGTTGTCCTCCTTCAAAAGGGTGGAAGGTGGCAATTGTCGCAACCTAGTAATTTAGTCAAGATTTTAATGCGCGTCAACAGAAAAACACTTGATTTTTTAAGACGTTTTGACTATATTATCGCGTTTATGTTTTTCAACTGCACAAACGTTATGTTGCAGGTAAATCCTTGACTAACTCGTCTTTTCTAGTTATGAAGATTTTGTGGAGAAGGTCCACGGAGACAGAAATAGCTTTCGGTGAGCGGCACTCCCCCGCCACATCGCTTCGCATGGCGCTCCATGCGCTGCGAGCGCACGGGTTTCTCGCCAGGCGTGAGTGCGAGCGCACGGATTTCTCGCCGGGCGCGCCGGCCTTTTGCTGCGTGCGCCTGAAAAGTGCAAAGAATCTGTATTTGAGCCACCGATTCTTTTGCAAAATCAG
>CALGXY010000103.1:0-18306 GCA_937935155.1 uncultured Atopobium sp.
TCTCGCGTAAAACGGTTTTCTGCCAGAACGCTTACTAGCTTTTGATACGACTCAAATGATTTTGCGTGCTCACCTGTGGGTACTGAGGCAGTTGTGACAGAAAAGCCAGCTGACTCTAATGAGGCGAGAAGTTCTGCGCCAAAGAGCTTGTTCAAATCTGGATGAGTGACTACAAGAATCTTTGAACCCGAGGTGCAGGAATGAATAAGGTTGCCGGCCTGCGCAAGCAGGTGATGCCCTACATGAATTTGATATGAGTCGGATGTTAGGTCAACAGAAATAGTATTCATGAGCTCCTCATTTGCTGGTTGAATTCATTTTAGCATGGGAAAATACCAGAAGAAAATTACGCAAACCGTTACAAAAGGCAGTAAGTAGGCTGAGGTATACTTATGCACCATGACTCCGTAGCTCAGTGGATTAGAGCGTTTGCCTCCGGAGCAAAAGGTCGTGGGTTCGAAACCCACCGGGGTCACCACGTGCAAAAAACCGGCCATCACTGACTGGAGATCGTTTATATGTCATTGCAAGACACTGCAGGCAAGAATAGCAAACGTTTTGAAGAAACGTATGAAGGCTTGACGTCAAAAGAAGTTGCAGAAAGAGTATCTGCAGGTAAAGTCAATACTAATACAGATGTCAAAACCAAATCTATTGCTCAGATTATTGCAGAGCATAGCTTTACGCTTTTTAACATAGTTAATGTTTTGATGGCGCTGCTTGTTGTTGTAACGGGACAGTACAGAAATGCACTGTTCATGAGCGTAGTTCTTGCAAACTTGGTCATTGGTATTGTGCAAGAGATTCGTGCAAAACGCATGATTGACCGACTGTCTCTTATGACAGCTCAGAGTGTTTGTGTAATTCGTGACGGAAAAGATACCTTTATCAAACCAGACGAGCTTGTTATTGATGATCTTGTGCGTTTGAAGACGGGCGATCAAATTCCTGCTGATAGTATTCTTGTGTCAGAGCACGTAAGCGTTGACGAAAGCCTTCTAACTGGCGAGGCAGAGCCCGTGCAAAAGACCACGGGAGACGAGCTTCTCTCTGGTAGTTTTGTCGAGAGGGGCAGTCTTGTAGGTAGGGTATGCCGTGTAGGTCAGGAGGGCTATGCTGCGCGTATTAACGCAGAAGCTAAGTTTGTAAAAGAGATCAACTCAGAGATTCTTACCACCATTAAGTCGATTATTCGCGCAGGTTCCATTGCATTGATTCCGCTGGGTATTGGTCTTTTTGTTCGTACCTATTTCATTGGTAACGCCGATTTAAATGAAGCGCTTCTTTCGATGATTGCTGCCGTTATTGGCATGATTCCTCAAGGACTCGTTCTTCTCACCAGCTCGGTTCTTGCTATTGCAACCATTAGGCTTGGTCAGAAGAACGTTCTGGTTCAGCAGCAATACTGCATTGAAACGCTGGCACGTGTAGATACCCTTTGTTTGGACAAGACGGGCACTATTACCACGGGAAACATGGAAGTTGCTCGTGTTTTGGATGCTTCGTTTACGCCAATTACTGAGGCTGCGGGTGCTCTGCAAGCGGCTGTAAACGTTGTCGGCGCAAACAAAGATGACGCTAACGATACGGCTACGGCAATCCTTGCGTACGCATCCAAGCAGGGGATTCAAAGCAAACGTCCTTCTCGCGTTGTGGCGTTTTCTTCCAAGAGAAAGTACTCTGGCTGCGTTACTGAGGACGGACAGGCATTTATTATCGGTGCTGCTCAGTTTGTGCTTGGTCCCGAGGCAGCGGACGTTATCGCATCGTCCGATGCGTTTGCGTCCATTGAACGCGTGCTGGTTGCCTGTACCGTTGATGGATTTGACCAGAATGATACTTTCCAGGGAACTCCTCAGCTCCTAGGTTACGTAGTGCTTAGGGATCAGATTAGAGAGACCGCCCCACAAACCATTGCGTACTTCCTTGAGCAAGGCGTTGACCTGCGTGTTATTTCGGGCGATGACCCTCGTACCGTCTCTGCTATTGCTGAGCGTGCAGGCGTTCCTCATGCCGACGGTTGGGTAGACGCAACTACGCTACACACAGAGGCAGATATTGCTGCAGCTGTCGAGAAGTACCACGTATTTGGTCGCGTTACGCCAGAACAGAAGCGTGAGCTTGTTATTGCACTCCAGAATCTTGGCCACACGGTTGCCATGACCGGCGACGGTGTCAACGATATCTTGGCGCTGAGGCAGTCGGACTGTTCTATTTCTGTTGCTTCTGGTTCTGCTGCAGCTAGAAATGTTGCAGAGATTGTTCTGGCAGACAACGATTTTGCGCACATGCCAGAAGTTGTTGCCGAAGGTAGGCGCTCTATCAATAACCTTCAGCGATCTGCTGCACTCATACTTGTAAAGACGGTTTATACTGCGGCTTTAGCGCTCTATTGCATTATTGCGCCACCATACCCCTTTATTCCTGTTCAGATGTCGTTGCTTTCATTTGCAACCGTTGGTCTGCCATCGTTTGTGTTGGCGCTTGAGCCAAATCACGATCGCGTAAAGGGCAACTTCCTGGTCAACATTTTGCGCAAGTCACTACCTGCTTCTATTGCGGTAACTATCACGCTTGCGCTTCTTATGACTGCAGGTCATCTGTTTAAGTTGAACCTGTCTCAGGTGTCTACGATGGCGCTTATCACTACCGCAACAGTTGGTTTTGCGCTGCTCAGAAGGATTTCTTTGCCGCTCACCAAGCTCCGCATTGCACTTCTTGTTGTATGCATTGCCATTGTTGTTGGCGGATGTACGGTGGCACAGGACTTCTTCCGTATTGCGCCTCTCACCCCACGCATCTTGCCGTACTTGGCAATTTGTCTGGTGATTTCCGTTAGTATCTTCAACAGAATTTCCGAGCGTTACATCCACAACTATACAAAGGATCGATTCTTTGACCTGGTTGTGAGATTAATGGGAGGAAAGTCAACTTATAGCTCTTCTGCTGATATAAACGATTAAACTGAAGCACAAGCAAAGAGTTGTGGAGGGTGTATGCGTTGTCCAAACTGTGGATCTGAGGTCGATGAAGGGGCTTTAACCTGCCCTCATTGTCAGATTGATCTAAGTTTGACCCAAAGGATTCCTGTTACTCAAGCTCATTGGTGCCCTCATTGTGGTGCCTTGGTGGCTGCCGCCGCAGAAAGCTGCCCCAAGTGTGGCCTTCCTCTGCCACAGGCAGTGCCTGCTGCTCGTCCTGCTCGAGCCATCAGGCCCACACGTAACATCAAGCTTCCAGAGATTGATGCCGCTCCAGCATCTGGCGAGAAGACCGATCCTCTTGTAGACGCAGAGTATGATGCATCCTCTTCTGTCGCAGCAGATCCCACTGTTTTGCAACAAATGCCAGCCGACAACGCTGACCCAGATGCTACCAGCGCGTTTGCCTCGGTAAGTCGCAAGCCAGCTCCTCGCTTTGAGTCTGCAATCCCTTCCGAGCCTTCAAAAGAGAACCTCCCTGAAGCTGAAGGAATCCCGCGTACGCGCGTTATTCTGCTTTCAGCACTTCTTGTTACCTCGCTGGTAGTAGCTGCAATCTTTGTCATCACGCACCCGTGGGACCCTCAGGCAACCGACAATCGCGCAAAGGTTGAGGCGCCAGTCTCATCTACTCCCACCACCACTCCGGTTACGCACCTTACAGGTCAAGACACCAGTGCAACTCAGCAAAATACAAGCTCGGATGCTGTTTTTGACGCACTTGATAGTGATTATCAGAAGCTTGGAGACCTCTCAAAGCGTCTTGATGATAACGAGAAAACCTTTGATCAGCTTGCCATTACTGGCTCTGATCAGGAGCGCGCTGATGCTCAACAGGAAGCAGAGCAGATTTCGCTGGATATTAGTAATGTTATCTCTGACCTCTCTAGTCTTGATGACTCCAACGGAAACTATCGTCAGACTATTGAAAATCTCACCAAACTGGGTAACTGGCTTCGTAATCGCTCCGATGCTTTGAGTGAGGGATGGAAGCGCTCAGTTGCTTCTAACAATCCTTCTCAGGACAAAGACAACATCTTGGCGCCAGTTGATAACATCAGAGACTCCAGCGGCTCCAGCTCATACCAGAAACTTTTTGATGAAAATTACGTGAATTGGAAGCCACAAAAGTAGTAAATCTCTACCGTTCATCTGCTTTAATTTCAAAAATCTCATCATACTGGTAAAATAATTAGGTTAGAAAAGAAGTTCTTTATTACTAAGGGTTTCTCGCGTTTTCTTCTCTTAGATGTAAAGAAGCTTGGAGGAATTATGTTTGGACTTGATCCATTGTATACACCAGAGCGCCAGGTTACTGGTACTGAGGTTGCCGTCTTTGATACCAACAAGGGAATCATTAAGGTTCAGCTTGACGGTAAGGGCGCACCAATTCATGTGGCAAACTTCTGCGAGCTTGCAGAGTCTGGCTTCTATGACGATACCAAGTTCCACCGTCTTGTTCCTGGCTTTGTAGTTCAGGGCGGAGACCCAAACACTCGTGAGATGAGTGTTGAGGATGTTGTGTTTGGAAACCCTGGTCCTGACGGAATTCCTGGTACCGGTGGTCCTGGTTATCGCATCAAAGAGGAGTTCACCACAAATCCTAACAACTCCCACGTTGACGGTGCCCTTGCTATGGCTCGTTCTCAAGATCCAAACTCCGCAGGTTCTCAGTTCTATTTCTGTCTTGGTCCACAGCATGGCTTGGATTCTGGATACACCGTATTTGGCACAACTATCGAGGGAATGGATGTCATTTCCCAGTTAAAGGTTGGCGATATCGTCAATTCCATTAGAATTGAAAACGCTTAAAGCCAAGTCGCACAGACTCTTGGAGGATATTGTGAATCAACAGGCATTTGAGTTAGGTAAATCTGCATATGATCAGGGCGACTGGTTTGTAGCTATCAGTCAGTTTGATGTGGCTAAAGAGCCAGGCGAGGTAAACGGTCAGATTGACCACCTTCTTGGAAACGCTTATATGAAGCTTGGACAGTTTGATTCCGCAGCTTCTGCTTACAAGTCCGCTCTTGCTGACGCTTCCTACGGCAAGGTTGGCGCTCTCTCTACTAATCAGGGTCGCGCACTTCTGGCTGCTGGTAGGGTACAGGAGGCTATTGCTGCCCTTACCAACGCTGTCCAGGACGCCTCTTACGCAACTCCCTATAAGGCACAGCTTGCTCTTGGTTCTGCATACGAGAAGATCGGTGATATTCGCAACGCCGGTATTGCTTACAGAAACGCTGCAGTTGACGAGAAGAACCCTAATCCTTCATCAGCACTTTGCAGCCTAGGCGCATGCTTCATGGGTCTGAACAGGCCTGTTGATGCTGTTGAGGCATATCGTACCGCTCTTGATTTTGCTAATCCTCTGGATAATTCCAATAAGATTTATGCAGATCTTGGTCTTGCATACGTTGCAGCAAATCGCATGTCTGAGGCAGTTGACGCTTTTACCCACGCTACTGCAGACGGTAGCTTTGTTCTGTCTAATCAGCAACAGTCTGCTTTTGATGCAGCTCGCAAGGCTATTACTGCAATGACTTCTGGCAAGCCATCTGAGACTGATGCCTTCCTTCAGGCAGCTGGCTATGGTGCCTATGATCCACTGGATCCTACAGGTATGTCTGGGGAGCTCATTCCTTCTGCAGAAGACACTGGCTTTTTCCAGATTACTGAGCAGGAGATTATTGAGCAGGATAAGAAGGACAAGAAGATTAGGCGTAAGCATCGCCATACCGGCCTAAAGGTCTTCATCACTATTCTTATTTTGCTTATCTTGGCTGTTGGTGGCGCTGGTTATGCTTACTATCGTGGCTATGGATGGCCAACCCAGCAGTCTGTTGTTCAGGATATTTTCAACGCTAAGGCACAGGGCACCGATATTGGTCGCTATGTCTCTAGTTCTGTTTCTAGCACCACGCTGCAGCAGATTTCTAACAGCCTGCCATCAAGCTCTGCTGTCACCATCAACGGTGTTGATCAGAGCATGACTCACTCAACAGTAAACGCTTCCGTCAGCCTTTCTAACGGCGGAAACGTTGACTACACCATTGAGCTTGTTCGTGATGGTATCGGCTGGAAGGTGGCAAGCGTTACCACTTCGTATGTAAGCCAGAATAACCAGAACTCCGGTTCAACTTCTGGTTCCAACGGTTCTAACTCAGGAACTACCTCTGGAACTAATGGATCTAACTCCTCAAATTCCTCTAATAGTTCCTCCAGCTCTTCAAAGTCTGGCAACTAGTACTAAACTGTTTTAACCGTTCTTTCTGCAGGATAATTACGCACACGCGTAGCACGTTTGATTGGATATCATGTCTATCTTCGATTCGCTCTTCGGAGAATATGGCGGAGACCTAGCCATCGATCTGGGAACTGCAAACACCCTTGTTGCAGTTCGTGGTCAGGGTATTGTCATCAATGAGCCATCGGTTGTTGCAATCGATAAAAGCGAGAGCCGCGTTCTGGCCGTTGGCGCTGATGCAAAGCGCATGATTGGTCGTACTCCTGGCTCCATCATTGCTGAGCGCCCTCTTAAAGACGGCGTCATTGCAGACTTTGATGTTACTGAGGTTATGCTTCGTTACTTCATCGAGAAGGCACGTGAGCGTAAATATCCTTGGTCACCACGTCCACGCGTAGTTGTTTGCGTTCCTTCTGGCGTTACATCTGTCGAGAAACGCGCTGTTTTTGAGGCAACTATTCAGGCAGGCGCACGTCAGGCATTCTTGATTGAAGAGCCTATGGCTGCAGCTATTGGTGCAGACCTTCCAATTGAGGATCCAACCGGTTCTATGGTTGTAGACATTGGTGGCGGTACTACCGAGGTTGCTGTTATCTCCATGGGCGGTATTGTTGTCTCGCAGTCCATCAGAACTGCAGGTGACGAGTTTGATCAGACTATTCTTGAGCATGTTCGTGATGCGTATAACCTCTCTATTGGTGAGCGCACCGCAGAAGACATCAAGATTAAGGTTGGCTCAGCAGCTCCTCTTGCAGAAGAGCTTGACGTTGAGGTAAACGGTCGTGACGTCATGAGTGGTCTTCCAAAGACTGTTCGTATTGAGTCAGAAGAGATTCGTCGTGCCCTTGATCGTCCTCTTGACGAGGTTACCAAGGCTGTCAAAGATGCGCTTGATGTGACTCCACCAGATCTTGCCTCTGATCTTATGTACTACGGTATTTTGCTTACCGGTGGCGGCGGAATGCTTCGCGGTCTTGATCAAAGACTTCGTGAAGAGACTGGCGTTCCCGTTAACGTAAGCCCAACCGCCCTAGAAAATGTTGTTACCGGTTGTGCAAAGGTTCTTGAGGCTAACGCATTGTCCGGTGGATTTGTTCAGAGTGCAGGCCAATAAATATGCCATTGTCTCATCAGATCCAGGGTGCTTCAACAGGCCTTGGATCTAACAATAATAAGCATACGGGTGGCCGTAGTTTTATTATTCTTTCGCTGCTTTCAATTGTGTTATTGACGGTCAGCGCCCGTATGGGTACAGAAGGACCGCTCGAGATGGTTCGAGGTGGGTTCTCTACTATTACCATGCCTTTTAGAATGGCGGGTTCTGCTATTGCCATGCCTTTCCAGGGCATTGGTAACATTTTTAGTAACTTAACAGCAGACCAGCAAACGCTTTCTGACCTCAAGGCAGAAAATGAGCAGTTGCGTTCAAGAAATGCAGAGCTAGAAGAGACAAATCAGTCCACGCAGCGCCTGCAGGGTCTTCTCGACCTCAAAAATACCTATAACCTGCAGTCCACAGGTGCTCGTGTTATCTCTGGTTCTACTGACTCGTTTAATAACACCATCGTGATTGACAAGGGAACTTCGTCCGGGCTGGCTGTTGGCATGCCTGTTGTTGATAGCGGCGGCGTTATTGGCCAGATCATTGAGTGCGGTCCTACAACTTCTATCGTTCGTCTTATTACTGACGAGAAGAGCGGTGTGGCTGCTATGGTTCAAAGCAGCCGAGCTCAGGGCATGCTTATGGGTTCCGCTTCAAGGCAGATTACCCTTAACCTGATCAACACCAACCAGAAGGTTGCCGTAGGCGATACAGTTGTTACCAGCGGTCTTGGTGGCGTATTCCCTAAGGGCCTTCCTTTAGGTAAGGTTACCAGCGTTGAGGCAGCTCCAGGATCGCTCTATTACACCATTGTTGTTGAGCCTTATGGAAATGTCAGCACTAACGAGGAGGTAATGGTTATCACGTCTCTTTCTGAGGAGCAAAAAGCTACCGCAGATGATATTGCAGAGGCAGATAAGCAAAACACTCCAACAGCAACTAATTCAGACGGTAAGGATAAAGACTCAAAAGACGGATCTTCTTCGTCTTCATCGAGCGGTTCTACTGGCAGCGGTTCAACAAACAACACAACAAACACTCAGCAGAATGCAACAGTTGCTGCTCCAACGGGTAATACACAACATAACAGCGGAAGAACAGATTAAGGGGGATGCATGCAGGTTTCTGATAGAAATAAAAACACACGCAGCATCGCCGTTCTTGCTGTTGTTTGCTTCATTTTGCAGATTATGCTTACACCACAGGTTTCTTTTGGTGGGGGAGTTATCAATTTTGCACTTATTTTCTCGGCAGCTATTGCGCTGAGATATGGTGGTAAAACCGGCGTAATATGCGGCTTTATTGCTGGTCTTATCTATGATTTGACTTCTCCTAATCCTATTGGCCTCATGGCACTCTTGCTTGTGGTCAGTTCTTATTTCATGGGCCAAGAGGTAAGAGACAGAATCTCTGGCAATTTTGGTACCTCTATGGGCTTTGTTGCCCTTCAAACTTTTGGTGTCACCTTTATGTATCAGCTCATTAATTCTTTGATTGGCTCTGGTGGCAACTTCTTTGAGGGGCTGCTGTTTAAGTCTTTCCCCACCATGTTGTTTACCATTTTGGCAGCGCTGCCTGTTTTCTATGTACTTTCTCATTCCCAAAGGTCTCATTCATCTTTGGGTGGAACTTCGCTCTACCGCGGATCTCATCGAGCTCCACAGCGCCTTAAATAAGGGGTTAGTATGAATTTCACCCTTGTTATCCTTGCTTGTTGCGCTGTTGCAGCAATTGGTTTGATCATTGTTTACCTCACCTTTGGTAGAAAAGACTCGCCGTTTACCTTTGATATTGGTGGCGGCGCTCCCAAGGCGTCTGGTGGTTCTGACGGCTCTGCCGAGAAGACCCTCTCGTCCAGACTTATCGGATTTGCAATTGCTGTTGGCGGCATGTTTGCCGTGCTTATTGGTCGTCTTTGGACCATGCAGCTCTTATCGTCAGCTGACTATACCGAGCAAGCAGAGAGAAACCGTACGCGAACAGTTACTACCGCAGCTCCTCGTGGTCGTATTTTGGACAGAAATGGCGTAGAGATTGTTACTAACAGGCCAAGTCCAACGGTAGTAGCTCGAGCAGACGTTGCAGAAGACTACATTAAGCTGCAGATTCTTGCTAACCTTTTGGGCATGCCTATGTTGGCGGTGCGCAGAAAAATCATGGATACCTCTGATGGCGCCCAAGCGCTTCGCACCGTTTCTGTAGATGTTTCTAGGCGCGTAGTTGCTTACATTTACGCTCATGGTGCTTTGCTTGATGGCGTTTCAATTGAGGAGCGCACCCAGCGCGCCTATCCAAACGGTTCTCTTGCAGCTCATGTTGTTGGCTACACCGGAACTGTTACACAAGAGCAGCTTGAAAGTAGTAAAACTGCGGATGGCGGCTTTGTGTATGCCCACGGCGATATCGTGGGACAAACGGGCGTTGAATATCAGTACGAGTCCGCACTTCAGGGCGTTCGTGGTGAGCAAACGGTGTATGTTGACGCTGCTGGTAATGTTTTATCTCACTCAACGTCTATTGCTCCTCAGAGTGGCTCAGATGTTGTTTTGACCATTGATGCAAACATCCAAAAAGCCGCAGAAGCATCGCTTGTCAGTGTTATCAACACCGTTAGATCACAAGACTACCAAGGTCGCAGTGCAAGTGTGGTGGCACTTGATTGCACTAACGGTGAAGTTATTGCTATGGCAAGCTATCCAACGTATTCACCTTCAATGTTTGTTGGCGGCATTTCCAGTTATGACTGGGACACGCTTTCTTCTGAAGAAGCAAACTACCCGCTGATGAATCGCGCTATTGCTGGCCAGTACCCATCTGGATCTACCATCAAGGCGCTTACTACCTTTGCCGGACTCAAATACGGCATCTGTGACGGAAATTCCAGCTGGTATTGCACGGGTTTCTGGACTGGTTTTGGCGAGCAGTACGGCATGCACTGTTGGCTTCTTTCTGGTCATGGCACCGTTAATCTGATTACCGGTATTACCAACTCTTGCGACATTGTTTTTTATGAGATTGGTAAGGGCTTCTTCTATAACAACGATCATCCAGAGGGCATGCAAGAGACATTCCGTGCCTTTGGACTTGGTGCGCTTTCTGGTATTGACCTTCCAGAAGAGGCATCTGGCCGCGTTCCTGATGCAGAGTGGAAGTGGAATTACTTTACCAGCTCGCCTGATGATGCTCGTAAGTGGCAGGGTGGCGACAACTGTAACCTTGCAATTGGACAGGGCGATCTTTTGGTAACCTGCCTCCAGATGGCAAATGCGTATTGTGGCATTGCAAATCGAGGTCCAATTTACAAACCACATGTTTTGAAGAGCATTAATGCCAGAAACGGAAATGGCTCTGTTATTGAGTACAAAAACGAGGTCATTCTGAGCCCAGAAGAAAAAGATGAGCATCGAGACATTGTTGCTCGCGGTCTTTATGGCGTTGTTTATGAGGAGTCTGCTACTCAGACTATTCACTGGACCAATCTGGATGTTACCGTTTGTGGCAAGACAGGTACTGCTGAGCAGCAGTCTATTGGTGAGCCCGTGGGTTGGTTTGTTGGCTATGCACCTGCAGATAAGCCTCAGTATGTTATTGCTGCAAACCTTGATTGCGCGCCTGCTGGTGCAGGCTCTGGTATGTATATTGTTCGAGACGTCTTTGGCGCAATTTATAATCAGCCAGACAACGTTGGTAGGTAAGGAGGCGAGAAACCCATGGCACTTGATTCATCTGCAGTTACAAAACAGAGAATGAACTCTCCCTTTAGAAGGCGTGGAGGTATTCCTTCAGGCGGTCTTGCTAAGAAAGAGAGACTTACTGGTAAGAATATTTTGAGTAATCTCTATCTAGCACAGCTTGTTCCCGCGGCTCTTCTCGTCCTCATTGGTATTGTGGTTATCTGGACCGCATCGATGAACATTGCCGAAGCTAGTTTTCCTAGGCACCTTCTGGGTATTGGTTTGGGCCTTATTTTTGCCACGCTTATGTGGCGCTATGACTATAGAGCACTAGCAAATATGACAAACGTGCTGCTTGTTGGCGTTGTTGTATTGATGATTTTGCCTAAGGTCCCAGGTTTTGGTGTCTCCGTCAAGGGTATGACTGGTTGGGTTAATATCCCATTTGTTGGCTTTAGATTTCAGCCGTCTGAGCTGGGAAAGATTGTCACAATCTTCCTTATGGCTTCGGTGTGTGCTCAGTATAACGGTAAGGTAGAAACGCTCAGAGACTATGTAAAGCTTTGTGGAACATTGATGGTTCCATTCGGCTCCATTATGCTTTTGCCTGACCTGGGAACTGGCCTGATTATTTTGGTTATCGGAGCCACCATCATCATTTGCTCTGGTGCAAAACGTTCTTGGATTCTTGTGACCGTTCTTTTGCTCATTGCTGTTGTTGCTCTTGTTGTTGTGACTTCTATGATTCCTGGTATTCCTCACATTCTTAAGGAGTACCAGATGAAGCGTCTTACCGTCTTCTTGGATCCTTCCGTTGATCCATCGGGAGACGGCTATAACCTGCAACAGGCAAAGATTGCCGTAGGTTCTGGTGGCTTTATTGGAAAAGGACCAGGTAACGCTACGCAGGCAAGTGGACGATTCTTACCAGAGGCACACACAGACTTTGTTTTTGCACTCTTCTCGGAAGAGTTTGGCTTCCTTGGTGCATTCGTTATGCTTTCGCTCTTTGCGTGGATGATTTTTGCAACTATTCTGTTTGCTATGAAGACCGAGAATACCTTCTCTAAGCTGGTACTTGTTGGTTGTGCAGCCATGTGGTCGTTCCAGGTTTTACAGAATGTTGGCATGTGTATTGGTATCATGCCTATTACCGGTATTCCATTGCCTTTTATCAGCTTTGGATCAACATCGATGATTGCCCAGCTCGTTTCTGTAGGAATCGTCCAGTCTGTTTACAGACATAGAACAAAGGCGGCATAAGCCATGGCAAAAAGAAACAGCTTGGGCAAACTTGCCACCTCTGTATTACAAGAATTCCGCGGGTCGCTTTCATCTCTAGAGCCAACTTATACGCATATCTACGTTGATTCCCTTGCTTCTGAAGAGGTAATCCTGGCTGTACATTCGTATTTTATGCCAGAGAGAACAGATGCAACGGTGCGCGTCTCTAAGCTTGCCGACGGTGTTTCGTTTGTTTCTGGAGGCATTGGTCGCACGGGAAAGAATGCTGCTATTCCTGATATTGCGGTGATTATTCCTACGCCAACATCACAGTACGAGGACGCCCTTACCATGTTGGTAAGTCATTCAATTCCTTGTGCGGTGGTTGTAGAGTCTGCAGTTGAAGCGCAACAAATTGCTGATACGCTCTACAACACGGGGCTTATTAGCATTGTTGCGGGTACCACTGAAGAAGTGCTCTTTGATCGACTCTCTTCATGGATTGCAACTGCAACAGAAAAATCAGTCTCTTTTGCGGCAGCGTATCCTCTTTGTAGAACTCAAGTGGTCAAACAGATAACTGCTGCTTGCGCTAAAGAAAATGCAGCTATTGGAGCTGTTTCACTTATTCCCGGCTCTGATATGCCGCTGATGACTGCGCGCCAGATTAGGCTGGCACTTGATATTACCGCCGCCTATAACATCAATATGAGTGTTGAAACCATCGCCGAACTTCTCGGCGTTGTGGGCGCGGGCTTTGGATACCGTACGGTTGCTCGCACGGTCGCAGGCACAGTTCCAGGATTTGGCTGGGCGCTTAAGGCTGGCATGGGGTACGCAGGTACTCACACTACTGCTCGCGTCATTCACGCGTACGCTCGCAAAATTGCCGAGAAACGCGACGGGGTAGCAGCTGATTCTTCTACCAAAACTGGCGCTTCGAGTGCTTCTACAGGCGCAAGCGCAACAGCAGATACAAATTCACAATCAAATACCGTAGAGATAGCAACCACACAGTCCCTCGCCAAAAGATAGAAAGTAGACTATCGTGCGTGTTAAACGAGAAAATCTCTTCCATCTCATTGAGCCCATGCTTCCGCATGTCGAGAAACCCTCAAGATACTTAAATCACGAGTGGGGAGCAGTAGAGGAGCAAGAAGGTCCTTTTCACGTTTGTATGGTTTACGCTGACGTGTACGAGGTGGGTCAGCCTAATTTGGGCATTGCCATTCTCTATAACGCTTTGAATAAGGCGCCTCATATTTCTTGTGAGCGCGCCTATCTGCCTTGGGTCGATATGGCGGCTTTGATGCGCAAGCGCAATGTTCCTCTGCTTTCGTTGGAGGGTGCTGCGCCTTTAGCATCTTTTGATGTAGTGGGTTTCACCCTTGCGCATGAAATGATCGCAACCAATATTATAGAAACGCTTGATTTAGCGGGCATCCCAATGCTCGCTGAAGAACGTGATGAAGAGGACCCACT
Source organism: uncultured Atopobium sp. (assembly GCA_937935155.1). Classification (GTDB taxonomy): domain Bacteria; phylum Actinomycetota; class Coriobacteriia; order Coriobacteriales; family Atopobiaceae; genus Lancefieldella. Next base: position 13,711 of record CALGXY010000103.1, read on the forward strand.
TATTTTTGGTGGCGGTCCTTCTGTTTGGAACTCAGAGCCAGTGGCCCCGCTCTTTGATGCAATTCTATTAGGCGACGGCGAAGAAGCACTGGTAGAGATGTGCGAGTGCGTGAGAACTTCCAAGCTTGAAGGAGTTTCTCGCCAAGAAATTTTGCAGAGGTTGTCTGAGATTCAAGGTGTCTACGTGCCGTCGCTTTATCAGATTGTGCACGACAATACCTCAACACGCTGGGGATATGCGGTTCCTAAAGAGGGAAGTAGTGCACCAAGCGTGGTCTATAAACGTTGCCTGCCAGACCTTTCGGTGACTGATCCTGTTGCGCAGCGCATTGTTCCGTATACCGAGATTGTTCAGGACAGGCTGGCTCTAGAGATTCAACGAGGTTGTGCTCGCGGCTGTAGGTTCTGTCAGGCTGGAATGACGTATCGTCCTGTTCGCGAGCGTCCAGCTCAGCAGATTGTGAAAGCAGGCGAGGAAGGCCTTTTGAAGAGTGGCTACGATGAGGTTTCACTTACGTCGCTCTCTACAACTGACCACTCTCAGTGCGGCTACATTCTGCGCCGTATGAACTCTGATTTGTGTAAACGCGGCGTGCGAATCTCCATTCCTTCCCAGCGTATGGACGCGTTTGGCGCGGAGATGGCAGACGCTGTTTCTACCTCAAGGCGCGGCGGACTGACGTTTGCACCAGAAGCAGGTTCTCAGCGCATGCGTGACGTCATCAACAAAAATGTCACTGAGGATGATCTTGAATCGGCAGCTAGAAATGCGTTTGAAAACGGCTGGCGCCGCATGAAGCTCTACTTTATGATGGGCCTTCCAACAGAAACTGATGAAGACATTCAAGCCATTCCCGCAGTTGCAAAGCGTATTTTAGATATTGGTCGAGAAATTGGCGGCAAGGGCGTTACGGTTTCTGCTTCTGTTGCCGTATTTGTGCCCAAGTCCTACACGCCATTCCAGTGGGTTGGCCAGATTTCTCGTGAGGAAGCCCAGCGTAGACAGCAGTTGCTCTTGTCGTCAAATCACGATAGGGGACTCAAGATTGCCTACCACGATTCTGGAACGTCCCTGGTAGAAGGTGCGCTTTCAAAGATGGGCCGCGACGGTTTTGATTTGATTTACCGGGCTTGGAAAAATGGTTGTAAGTTTGATGCATGGACCAGCGAGTTTAATCTTGATGCTTGGAATGCGGCAGCAGAAAGTCTGGGTTTCTCGCTCTCTGAAATTGCAACAGAAACCTTTGATATCCAGGCAAAACTTCCTTGGGACCACACATCTCCCGGCGTTTCCAAGGGCTATCTACAGCGAGAATATCGCAAAGCGATGGACGAGGTCACCACACCAGACTGCACGTTTACCTCTTGTACGGGATGTGCGGTATGCCAGACCTTAAAGGTTGACAACGTTTTGATGGGGGTGCGCTCATGACGGATGTGCAGGAAGAGAGCGTAGCTCCTGAGGCGGCTGAGCCCATGAAGAAGGACTGGCGTGCCGGTAGGCCACAGATCCAGCCAGAGATTATGACGGAACGTGGAGCAGAGATTTTTAGGCTTCGTGTGGCCTACAAGAAAGACGACCGCCTTGCATTTCTGGGGCACCTTGAGCTTATTGGCACCATTGAGCGCTGTGTTCGTAGAGCTCAGCTGCCGTTTAGAGTAGGCAATGGCTTTGCAAAGCGCATGGGCGTTCAGTTCTCTCAGGCGCTTCCTGTTGGCGCTTCGTCTGAGGCGGAGTACTTTGACTTGAAGCTCACAGAATACGTGGACCCGGATGAAGCATTAGAGAGGTTGTTGTCGGCTACGCCTCCCGCGCTTGCTCCGTTTGCTGCCAGCTACGTTGATCGGTCGCTGCCAGCGCTTGAAGCATGGTTGAATGCCGCTCATTGGAGATGTGACATTTTGGGAGAAGGTCTTAGGTCAGACGCGTTGCGTTGGGGGTTTGAGGATCTTCTCGCCAAAAAAGAGCTGACATACATGCGCGGAGACAAGCAAAAAGTGGTCAATTTAGAGACAACGTTTGCGGGCTATAAGATTTCTGAGAGCTCATCTGAAACGTGCATTTCATTTGAGCTTGATACACTCCAAGATCCAAGAGCAGCGCTTAGACCTGCAGTTTTGATTTATGAGGCACAAAGAATTGCAGCTCAAGCCGGAGTGGATGGCCTACAAGACATTGACTCGTTGAAGGTGTGCCGAGTCTCACAGGCACACGTTTCAGAAAATGGACTCCTTGTGAAGCCTCTATAACATGTAGTTTTGTCTTGGAATTTTCTGAAATATGCAGTAGACTATTTCGAGTTGTGTTTCTCGCCGAGGGACATGGGACACCGACAGTTTCCCGCGGATGCCACAGGTCACGGCGGCGAAGATCTTTGCTCGGATCTTCAGAAATACAAAGATAGTATTAATCGTTGCAAGAATCAGCAATGAAGGGTTACACACATGTACGCAATCGTAGCAACTGGTGGCAAGCAGTATAAGGTTGCCAAGGGCGACGTAATCAGCGTCGAGAAGCTTGATGCGCAGCCTGGCGATAAGGTAAAGCTTGATGTTCTTATGCTTAACGACGGCAAGAAGGTTGTTGCTGACGCTGCCACTCTTTCCTCTAAGAAGGTTACCTGTGAGGTTCTTGAGCAGTACAAGGACAAGAAGGTCCTCGTCTTCAAGTTCCACAAGCGTAAGCGCTATCACCGCGCCAATGGTCACCGTCAGAACCTTACTAAGCTGAAGGTTACCGCGCTCCCTACCGCTCGTAAGGCTGCTGCTAAGGCATCCGACGAGTCTGCAGAGTAATTGGTCACTTCTGATATTGAGATAGGCAGGTAGCATTTATGGCACACAAGAAAGGTCTCGGCTCTTCCCGCAATGGTCGCGACTCACAAGCACAGCGCCTTGGCGTTAAGATTTACGGTGGTCAGGCAATCAAGGCTGGCCAGATTATCATCCGTCAGCGTGGTACGCACATCACTCCTGGCGTAAACGTTGGTCGCGGCAAGGATGACACTCTCTTTGCACTTTGCGATGGCGTTGTTGAGTTCAAGAAGGGTGCTAAGCACGTCGTTAACGTCGTTGCTGCTGAGGCATAAGTTTTCTTGAACATTCGCAGTTCATTCAAGGGGTCCTTCGGGACCCCTTTTTGTTTCTCGCGGTATTTTGCACTTGCCGCTTGCCGTTTACAGTTTCTAAATTGTTTCTTAATGTATTTCTTGACACAATCAGGCTAAGTAATGGTATTCTTCTTACATTGCAATTTACGCTTTTGGGAGGAGGACATATCATGCGCGCTACATGCACTCAGCAGTGGTGGTGGAACAACTTGTCTTTCTCCGGTCAGCGATGAGTTGCTTCTGCATACGCATTTAGAGGCTCTCGGGTGACCGAGAGCTTTTTTTGTGCGTACGTTTCTTGCTAAATCCGGATGGCGAGAAACCCGTGTTGTTAAAAGTTTTGTTTGTACGTTTTTAGTTTTGCGTTAAAGGAGTTTGTATGTCTACAGAAAATCTCAATGAGGTTAACGCCGCAGGCACAGAGTCAGCATCTGCTGATCAGGCACCACGTGTTGTTGCTGTTTCAAAAAATGCAGGTGTATTGGACGTTACTTCTCTAGTTCTTGTTGCTGTCCTTATTGCTGCTGGTTTTATTCTTAACCTAACCGTTGGTAAGGCAATTAGTGCTATTGGCATTGGTCCAGAGTTCATTATTTCTTCGTTCTGTCTGGCTATTCTTCTACTTAAGCCAAATGCCGTACAGAGCCTGGTTATTGGTCTTATCGCAGCTACCGTTATTCAGCTGACCACCTCTGTTCCTGGTGCTGATTTTGTTGCAGAGGGCGCAGCTTCACTTGTTATGTTTGCTTTTACAAGGTCTGCTCTTGCAGATAAGCCAGTAATGCCTGCAATTGGTTCTTTTGTAACCACTCTTATTTCTGGCCTGATCTTTGCTGCCATTGCTATTCCAGCCAAGGGCGCAACTATTGAGCTTTTCTACGTAATGCTTCCTGTCATCGTGGGAACTGCATTCTTTAATGCTATTGTTGTTCAGGTTCTTGCGGCTCCTCTTAAGAAGGTTTTGGGTCGATAAGTTCTTAGATACGCACTTATTTCCTGGAGAACACTGTGTCTATTATTGAAGTTCAATCTGTGTCCTATAGCTATCCTGATAGCTCAGCGCATGCTTTGAATGAGCTGTCACTGAGCGTTCAGGAGGGTGACTTTGTAGGTATTGTTGGTCCTTCTGGCGCAGGCAAGTCCACGCTTGCTCTTGCGCTTTCTGGCGCTATTCCTCATCACTTCAGAGGAAGTTTCTTTGGAAAGATTCTTGTTGCTGGAATGGATACCTGCACAGTTGCGCTGACTGATATCTCTAAGATTGTGGGATCCATTACCCAAGATATCAATACGCAGATGGTAGCTTCAATTGTTGAGGATGAGCTTCTCTTTGGTCTTGAGAACTTTGCGGTTCCTCATGCAGAGATTCCAGAGCGCATTACCTATGCTCTAGAGACAGTTGGTATTGCCAACCTCCGCTTTAGAGAGATTGCTTCTCTTTCTGGTGGACAGAAGCAAAAGGTTGCTATAGCAGCACTTTTGGCGC
>CALGXY010000104.1:0-6007 GCA_937935155.1 uncultured Atopobium sp.
GGTGCGCGCCACCTCCGGTGACAACCACCTGGGCGGCGACGACTGGGATCAGCGCGTTATCGACTGGCTTGCAGATAAGTTCAACTCCGATAACAGCATTGATCTTCGCAAGGACCCAATGGCACTTCAGCGCCTCAAGGAGGCTGCAGAGAATGCCAAGAAGGAGCTCTCCAGCGCTCAGCAGGCACAGATCAACCTGCCATTCATCACTGCAGATGCATCTGGTCCTAAGCACCTTGACTACACCCTGACTCGTGCAGAGTTTGAGCGCATCACTCGCGATCTTCTCGACCGCTGCAAGGCTCCTGTAACCAAGGCACTCCAGGACGCAGGCCTTCAGCTCTCCGATGTCAGTGAGGTCATTCTGGTCGGCGGCTCCACTCGTATGCCAGCTGTTCAGGACCTGGTCAAGAGCATGACCGGCAAGCAGCCTAACATGTCCGTCAACCCAGACGAGGTTGTTGCAGACGGTGCAGCTGTTCAGGGTGGCGTTCTTACCGGCGACGTCTCCGGCATCCTGCTGCTGGACGTAACTCCACTGTCCCTGGGTGTTGAGACCCTCGGCGGCGTTGTTGACAAGGTCATCGACCGCAACACCACCATCCCAACTTCCAGCACAAAGGTTTACTCCACCGCAGCTGATAACCAGACTTCCGTTGAGATTCACGTCCTCCAGGGCGAGCGCGAGATGGCTTCTGACAACAAGAGCCTTGGTAAGTTCAACCTTACCGGCATTCCTGCTGCTCAGCGCGGTATCCCTCAGATTGAGGTTACCTTTGACATCGACGCAAACGGCATCCTGAAGGTCACTGCTAAGGACAAGGCAACTGACAAGTCCCAGGAGATCACCATTTCTGGCTCCACCGCTCTGTCCGACGATGAAGTTGACCGCATGGTCAAGGACGCAGAGTCCCACGCTGAGGAAGACAAGAAGCGTAAGGACGAGATTGAGGTCCGCAACCAGGTAGACTCCCTGGCATACAGCACCGAGCAGACCGTCAAAGACCTTGGCGATAAGGTTCCTGAGGATCAGAAGAAGGCTGTTGAAGAGGCTGTTGCTGAGGCAAAGACCGCACTTGATGGCTCCGACATTGAGGCAATCAAGAAGGCTGGCGAGAAGCTCACCGAGGTTGGTCAGAAGCTCGCAGAGATTGTCTACGCAGATGCTCAGGCTCAGACCGCTGGCAACAACGGCGCAGCAAGTAACCCTTCTGAGCCAGATGTTGTTGATGCAGACTACGAGGTTGTCGACGACGATAAGAACCAGAACTAATCTGAGTTTCTCGGCATATGCGCTTGGGTAACTTGGTGCAGCAGCTGGTAGACAATGTGATATGACTCGGAGGCGGCTGGCGGAAACGTTTGGCCGCCTTCTACACATAGGGAGGTGATGGCAGTGACAACAGCAGATCAGAACAAGGTTGACACTACCTTTGATAACGAGAATAACGGTGATGAAACCGTAGGCGCCGTCGGCGTTGTGGGGGATGGTTCCGCAAGTCAGACGCTTGATGGCAACGCGACCGCTGCCAACGGCGCAGCTGGCGCGGCGGGCGCAGGCCGTCCGATGACCGAAGAAGAGATGATTGCAGAAGCAATTCGTCGCGGAGAAGAGACGGCTGAGGCAGAGATTGCTGCCGACGCCCAGCGTGCAGCTCAGGAACGCGACCGCCTGCAGAACGAGCTGGACTCGGTCTCTGACCAGATTGAGGCAGCAAAGCAGCAGGCAGCTGAGGCAAATGATCGCTTCCTGCGTCTGCAGGCTGACTGGGATAACTACCGTCGTCGTACCGCTCAGGAGCGTCTTGATGAGCGCCAGCGTGCAACGGAGAAGTTGGTAGTTGACCTGCTTCCTGTCATTGATGACCTGGAGCGCGCAATTGAGCACGCAGACAACCTGACTGACCCTGCCGCCAAGCAGTTTGTTGAGGGCGTCTCCGCAGTATGCAATAAGCTTGTGGGCGTCTTGAACAAAGAGGGTGTTGAGGTAGTTAACCCTGTTGGCGAAGCTTTTGATCCTCTATCTCACCAGGCAGTAAGCCAGATTGAGGATACCCAGGCGTATGATGAGACCGTCGCCCAGGTGTATCAAAAGGGCTATCGTATGGGCGGCAAGGACATTCGTACTGCAATGGTTGTTGTTACTCACGGCGGTCCAAAGCGCCCAGTAGAGCAAGAAGCCGCAGACGGCGCAGACGGCGCAGTGGCAGATAGCGCAGCCGAGTAAGGCAGAGTAGTTTAGAGAGGAGGCCGTGCTGAATGGCAGGTAGTAAGACTTTTTATGATGTTCTTGGCGTGAAGCGCGACGCCTCGAAGTCTGATATTCAAAAAGCGTTTAGAAAACTTGCAGCTAAATACCACCCTGATAGGGGTGGCGATGAGGCCAAGTTCAAAGAGATCTCGGAAGCGTACAACACGCTCTCTGATGATAAGAAGCGCCAGGAGTATGACCAGATGCTTGCATTTGGAGGCATTCCTGGAGGTGGATTTGGCGGTCGCCAGGGCGGCTACACCTACACCACCAATGTAAATGGCGCCAACTTTGCCGATTTCTTTAGCGGCTTTGGCGGCGGCTCGGGTGCGGGAGCTGGCGGTTTTGACTTTGCCGACATCTTTGGTGGGCGAGCAAACCGTCCAGTTGCAGGCAGTGACCTGACTATGTCCGTAAACGTATCGTTTGACGAGGCATTTAAGGGCACTTCTCGCAAGGCAACGTATCGCGTGCCTTCAACTGGTGAGGAGCAGTCGCTGACCATCAAAGTGCCAGCCGGTGCTTACGATGGCATGAAGCTGCGTTACAAGAAGCGTGGCGAGTACGGCGTTAATGGCGGTCCACGAGGCAACCTTGTGGTTACCATCAATGTTGCAGCCCATCCGGTCTTCTCGCGAGATGGCGCTGACGTGCGCATGAAGCTGCCAGTGAGCATCTACGAGGCAGCTTTGGGCACCTCGGTTGACGTGCCAACGCCTGACGGAACTACCGTGCGACTCAAGGTTCCCGCAGGTACACAGAGTGGAAAGACATTTAGGTTCAAGAACTTGGGCGCTCCTCGCGTAAAGGATCCTGCAACTCGCGGCGCGCTGTATGTTTCGGTGGATGTTAAGGTTCCAACAAAACTTTCCAAGAAGGAGCGAGACGCTCTTCAGGCGCTGCTTGACGCCGACGAGCGCAGCTACCGAGAGGAGCGGTAATGGCTCGAAAGAAGGATGACGGTCGTAACAAGCCGCTCTACATGATTAGCGTTGCGGCCGAGCTCACGGGCATGCATCCGCAGACGCTGCGCGTGTACGAGCAGAAGGGCCTGATCAACCCCGGCCGTTCCAGGGGCAACACGCGCCTGTACTCTCGCGCGGACATTGACCGCCTCAATCTTGTCTCAAAGCTGACGGACGAGGGTATCAACCTTGCTGGCGTTGTGCGCATTTTGGACATGCGTGAACGAGCTCTCGAGAAGGACGATCTTATCGATGAGCTGCGTGAACGCATTCGCGTGCTAGAGGACGAGCTCCACGAGTACCACATGCGCGAGCGCATCACCTCGCTTGTTCGTTATAGCGAGACGAGCCCAGAAATGGTGATGCAACGTTTGCTTGGCATGCCAAGCTCCGCTCCTTCTGACATTAACGCTGCCGAAGGCGACCCGACGCAGCCAAAGGAATCGTAAGACGACGAGGCAAATACTGCTAGTAAGACGACCAGCTCTTCACGCGCGTATGTGGGGAGCTGGTTTTTTGTTTGGTTACCATTTACCGAATACCGAATACCGAATACCGAATACCGAATACCGAATACCACATGCAGTCATAACCTTTTTAAAACGAAATCTCTTTTAAAGGAGATGGCATGCTTAAATACCTTTACGCTCAGCAAAAGAGCAAACTAATATTCTTTGTAGTCTTCTCTCTTTTAAGTAGTTTGTTTGAAATTGCACTTTCATTTGTAATGCTTCAATCCGTTAACCTTGCCATGGATGGCAATTTGTCGGACGCATTGAATGATGGGCTCTGGTTTGGCCTCTATATATTCTGCTATTTTATTGTCGACTTAATTTGCAGGCGTTTGCGCTGGTCAGTTATACAGGGCTGTCAAACGCATCTGCGTGATGAGCTGATAAAAAAGATATTCAATCGCTCAATTCCTGAGTTCCACTCATTCAATACAAGTCATTGGCTCTCAATCCTTACTAACGACCTTGATTTACTTGAGGAAACATATTTCCGCGTCTTTATTGATCTCTTGATAGATGTCTTTTCTGGTGTAGTAAGCCTAATAATTTTGCTGTTTATTTCGCCGTGGCTCGTACTGTTCATTTTATGCATGATAGCTGTTCAGATGTTTGTTCCTAACACAATGTCCGGAATTATTTCTAATAAGCGAAAAGCACAATCTGAGTCAGCTGAGCATTTTATTGCTACAGCAAATGAGCATCTTGAAGGGTTTGATCTGCTCAGGAGCTTTCATCTAACAGAGGCCTCACGGGTTGCCATGAGCAGTGCGAATCAGGCTTGGGAGAAGCAGAAATTTGGTGCTCGGTACTTTAGTTCTTTAGCTCGCTTACTTTCATTTACTGTGGGTCAAATTATTTACATTGGAATTTATTTTATTGGCGCCATTCTTACCCTTAATGGATTGATGACAGTAGGAATGATGGTTGCGGCATCTCAGCTTGTTGTCTACATAGCTAATCCTATTCAAAACATAAGTGATTCAATTACTGATATGAGAAGCGCAAAAGAGATTATTACTAAAATACAAACGCTTCTTAATGAAGCTCCAACTACGGAAAGTGGAACAGAAGATACCCCTGAGCACTTTACAAATCTAACGGTCAATCATGTTTCGTATGGTTATGACGAGGACAAATTAGTTTTGTCGGATATTAGTTTTAATTTGGAGCATGGCAGAAAGTATCTTCTTGAAGGAAGCTCGGGTAGTGGAAAGACAACACTCATCAAACTGCTAACAGATACTCTAAGTCCAGATAGCGGAGACATCTGTTTGGATGGCGTGCCAATCAAGCAATTCAAAAGTGAGCAGTATGCGCGGTTTATAATCCCTTGCTCTCAGCAAACGTTCATTTTTAACGCAAGTATCAGGGATAACGTTACGTTGTTTTGCCATGAGTTTACCGATGAAGAAATTATTGATGCTATAACAAAATCAGGCTTTTCTGAGATTCTTACCAGATATCCAGACGGAATTGATCATGTGATTGATCAAGCCGGAAGCAGTCTTTCTGGTGGAGAACGACAGAGGCTTGATCTTGCACGAATCTTTTTATTTAAGCCACAAATTGTGATTTATGACGAGAGCTTTGCTCATTTGGATTCTGATTCTGTTCAGAGCCTCATTGATTTGATCTTAAAAGATGATGAGAGAACCGTTGTTATGACGTCTCATCAAGTGACACCTGAAATAAGAGAGCGCTTCCAGTCTCTTGTTCTAAAAGACGGAAACATCCAGTCAGAAACTGATTAATCAGTGTTCCTTGACCTAGTTGTAATACGTGAATACAATGATATAACTAGGTAAAGGAGTGCTCATGGACAGCATTGTAACTGCTCGTATTCCTGTTGAAGTCAAAAATCAGGTTTCCGAGGTTCTTGAATCGCTTGGGTCAAACACTACTAAGCTGATTAATGCAGCCTTTGAATATGTGCTGGTGACAGGCAGGCTTCCTGATGCTCATGAAAGCGCTTCGTTGGAATCTTCTGCCAAAGGGTCTTCTCGCCAATTGAGCGAGAAGGACAAAGAGCAGCTCTCGGCACTCTTTGGAAAGATTTCTGTTCCCGCACCGGCGTCATTTTGGAATGATTTAGGGGATAGCACCTACAAAGAGGCAATCAGTGAGTGGAGGTCAAGTGACTATGAAGCTCTTGATTGACACTAATGTTTTGCTGGACATCTTTTTGTGCAGGGAACAGTTTGTTGCGGACGCAAAAAAGCTTTTCATAATGAAGCAGTTTAGGGACGCCGAACTGTGGATAGCAGCTCAGTCATATACAG
>CALGXY010000105.1:0-73021 GCA_937935155.1 uncultured Atopobium sp.
CATGGATTGATGAAGCATACCGCGTATTATCAAAAAACGGCAGCATGGTTATTTTTGGTGGCATTCAGTTCCGTGACGTTAAATCCGGTGATTTAATTGATATTATTCAGTATGCTCGACATAATACGAAATTCAAGCTGATAAATACTATTATTTGGTACTATAAAAACGGAATGTCGGCGCATAGATATTTTGCAAATAGACATGAAGAAGTTATTTGGCTAGCAAAGACCAATGACTATTATTTTGACTTAGATTCTGTTAGAGAGCCGTATTCAGAAGCAGATTTGAAACTTGCCTTAAAGGACAAACGCCTTAATCCCGAAAACACAATGAAAGGGAAAAACCCAACTAATGTTTGGCAAATCGGCAGATTGAACGGTAATAGCAAAGAACGCGTCGGACATCAGACCCAAAAGCCCGTTGAAATAATCGACCGTTTTATCAAATCGCTTTCATACCCTGGTTCTGTTGTTCTTGACTTTTTTGCGGGCAGTGGAACCGTCGGCAGAGTATGTATTACAGAGGGACGGCATTGTTTGATGTGCGACAGTGACCCGACTTCAATAGATTATTTCAATAAACATCTTGAACTAATGAAGAATTTAGGACAGAGCACAGGATACAAGAAAGTTGAAAATGTAACTGATTTTTTTGACGATGAACAAAAAAGGGGGGACTGAACAATGAAAAAGGGACAGTCAAACAGACTTACAGCACAGCAAAAAGAGGGACAAGGCCCTATAACCATTTTTCACAAGGACGCACAAATCCATGATAAAGAAGTTGGCAATACTTCCCTCTTTGTGATCAAGCAGCTTGAATATGAATTTCCAAAGTTGACATTCCGTTACAGAAAGGACTTATCAAAGAAAGAAATCAATAAAGCGTTGCAACGGGTTGATAAGTATCTTGGGCAAACTCTTTTTGTTGAAAGCGCAAGCATAAGACCCGATGGCGGGCTTATTGAAGTGCAGGACGACAGCGGTAATTGGCGTGTTGTTTTGGTATCAGAGGCCAAACATCAAGGGAAAGATATTGAAAATATCAGAGCCGGGAAACTTGTTGGAAAGAACAATAATCAAGACCTTATGGCAGCAGGGAACGCAATCGAAAGAGCGTATAAAAATGTAAATGAGATTGCCAATTTCATGTTGGCAGAACGTTATTTCCCCTATATTTTGTTTTTGGAAGGTTCCAATTTCCTAACACAGAATGTCACCGTTACAAGACCCGACGGCAGAAAGATAACATTAGTTTATAATGATGGTACATTGAACAGACTTGACCGTTTGACTGCCGCAAATTATGGTATGCCTATCAATACCAACCTTTGTGAAAACAGATTCGTAAAATGCAATGGCGCAACGATTATGTTACGAGCTGCTTCAATTTACACCAAAGGCGAGGGCGGGCACTGGAACGATGAAGATATGATAATGGTTATGCTTGAAGTTGCCCGCACGTCATTACAGATGTTAGGTTCCGACCTTTTCAAGCAGCTTACCGCAAAATAATACATATAGGAACGTTAGAACTTTGTTGCTTATCGTTTACTATCGTTTAATATTCGCTTATAGATTTAAGTGACAAACAGATATAGAAAAGCGGCGGAAATCCTTATTTTTCAAGGGTTTCTGCCATTCTGAATATACTCTTTCTCAAAAGCGCGCACCATTTCCGCATTATCATGTTGACCGATAAGTTCCATATACGGAATAATCGTCTGCATTATTGAAAGCGCCTTGTCAGTATTTCCACTCCGAAATTCAGATCGACCAATCAAATAAAAAATCACCGGTAAAAGTATCTGCTCATGGCTTTCAATACTCAAATCTCTTGCCAGATACGCATGCTGAGCAGCTTCTTCAAACCTTCCCTCAAGATCCAAGCAGGAAGATATATTAACTTCAAGGTTGATGCGGACAATCGTAAAGTCATTGCTGCCTGATTGCTGATCGGAAAGGTTTCTTGCAAGTTCTTCTCCCACTCGAATAGCCTCAATACGGGCTTCCTTTTGCTGAAGTGCCACAACCATCAAACCGATTATTTCAGCTTCAATAGGAGATAAAAGTTCATGTCGAAAATCAGATAGGTCAATATGAGGCTTTGTAAGCTCCAAAGCCTCACGTAACTTGACGTATGAATCTTCAGGATCCTTGTTCTGCTTGAGTTGTGCGGCTGCCTGTATAAGTAAAACTGACTGCCGCTCCAATGCATGAGATGCATCATTTTCACTCAAGCCCTCCAGCAAGGATAGGCCTTGTTGGATTTTACCTGCTTCTATAAGCAGACTTGCTCGTCTTGTAATCTCATTAAAGCTACGTTGGCAATCACTTTGATAAAAAACATCGCAAAGCTGATAGGTACTCGCCCCAAGTCTGCTTAACAATGCGTCGAGAATTACTTTGGAGGGCATCTGGCGGCCATTTTCAATTCTTGAAAGAGAAACCGGGGAGCAGATACCCTCTGCAAGCTGCTCCTGCGTCAATCCCTTACTATGACGAAGAGAATAAATAGTCTCTCCTAAAGAGTTCCCTTTCAAGTTTCATCCCATCTTTAATCGCTTGCACCATCAAAATATGACAAAGGCTACGAGAGCAAGAACTCCCTGACGCGAGCGGCAATACCTTCGGCGTCCAGGCCAAAGTGCGAAAGCAGCACGTCACCAGGAGCGGACGTACCAAAGGTACGCATACCAGCAAAGCGCATTGGCGTGGGCAGCTGCTCAGCCAGAAGCTCGGCAACTGCAGCTCCAAGGCCTGTTGCCACGTTGTGCTCCTCAACGGTTACCACATGACGGGTCTTCTCGGCAGATGCCAAAATAACTTCTTCGTCCAAAGGCTTGATGGAGAACACGTCAATAACCTCGGCAGAGATCTTTTCCTCTGCCAGCAAATCTGCTGCGGCAAGTGCCTGAGCAACCTCAACACCGCAAGCAGCAATCGTAACGTCAGTGCCCTCACGCAGGACGTTTGCAAAAGGCAGGCCGCCCTTGAAGGACTCGTCGTAGATGTCGGCAACCTTGTGGCGACCCATGCGCACGTAGAAGGGGCCATCAGCCTCGGCAGCAAGCCTGAGTGCTGCCTTGGTAGCGTTGTAATCTGCAGGAACAAGCACGCGCATCTGAGGCAGGGCGCGCATCATGCCAATGTCCTCAAGGGACTGGTGAGTAGCGCCGTCCTCTCCTACCGTAATGCCTGCGTGCGTAGGGCAAATCTTCACGTTAAGGCCGGAGTCGCAGACGGTGTTTCTAATCTGATCGTAAGCGCGACCGGTTGCAAACACGGCAAACGAGCCGGTAAACACGGTGCGTCCGGTAAGCGAAAGTCCTGATGCAACGCCTACCATGTTCTGCTCGGCAATACCCACGTCAACCATGCGCTGTGGGAAGGCCTTCTGGAGGTCGGCAAGTTTAGTGGAGCCGGCAAGGTCTGCGTCAACGGCCACAATATCGTGACCCTCGTTTACCAGCTCAACAAGAGTCTGACCATATGCCTCACGAGTTGCTCTAGACATTGGCAACCTCCTTACCTTCACCCTGAAGATCAATCAAAAGAAGTTCTCTTGCTGCATCAAGTTCTTCTCGCGCAAGGTCAGCCTGCTCGGCCGAAGGAGCGTTTCCGTGCCAGGAAGCCTTGTCCTCCATAAACGAGACGCCTTTGCCCTTGACAGTCTGGCAAATAACCACGGTAGGTGCGGTGTTTCCTGCCTCGCGACCATCTCGTGCGGCGAGAAGGGCCTGGCGCACCTCGGTGACCTCGTGACCGTTAACGCGCAGCACGTTCCAGCCAAAGGAACGGAACTTCTCGTCAATATCGCCAAGAGAGCACACGTCAGTTACGTGGCCGTCAATCTGCAGATTGTTGAGGTCCACAATGGCAATGAGGTTATCCAGCTTCTGGTGAGCAGCAAACATGCATGCCTCCCAGTTAGAGCCCTCCTGCAGCTCGCCGTCGCCCAGAAGGACAAATACCTTCTTGGCGCGCTCGCCGCTTGCCAAAGCGTCCATAGAAAGTCCCAGAGCGCATCCTGCAGCTACCGAGAGACCCTGGCCAAGAGAGCCAGAGCAAACCTCAATACCAGGACATGCGTGGCAATCTGGGTGACCCTGCAGTCGGCTACCAAGCTGACGGAGGGTAACCATATCCTCGTCATGGAGCCAATCAAGCAGGTGGTACGCAGCATACAGCACAGGAGCCACGTGACCCTTGGACAGGAAGAACCTATCCTCGGTGTGGTCCTCTGGGTTGTTGTGGTTGTACTTCATAACTCCCGAGAAGAACAGTGTAGCCACAATGTCTGCCGCACTGAGAGAGCCGCCGGGATGACCTGACTTGCTTTTCTCGAGCATGTCAATGACATCGCGCCTCAGCGTATTAGCTGCAAGCTTGAGCTCATCATCGGTGAGGTTGCGCTCGGGTAATGCAGATGTTCCCATTCTCATCCTCTCAAAACAAGTACGCCCAACCTAAGCTGGGCGTACCACAATCACTATTTATTGCTGAGCCTTAACCTTTTCCCAGTCTGCCTCAAAAGACTTAAGACCGGCGTCGGTCAGAGGGTGCTTCAGGCACTTCTTTAGAGCACCAAATGGAACGGTTGCAATGTCAGCACCAAGCAGAGCTGCCTGTGTTACGTGGTTTGGCGTACGGACAGAAGCCGTAATAATCTCTACGGTGTGATCAACGTTTTTATCCCATGCATAGTTCTCAATGCAAGAAACAACGGTTCCCAGCTGCTCAATGCCGTCCTCGCCGATGTCATCAAAGCGACCAACAAATGGAGAAATATAACGGGCGCCAGCATTTGCCGCAAGAAGAGCTTGAGGTGCCGAGAAAATCAGCGTCATGTTGACGCGAATTCCCTCAGAAGCAAGCTGATGAGTAGCAGCAAGGCTCTCTGCACAGATAGGAAGCTTAACAACAATGTTTGGAGCAAGAGAAGCCAGGTGACGGCCTTCTTCAATCATGCCCTCAGTTGTTGTTGCTGTTGACTCAGCAGATACAGGAAGTCCCTCGCAAAGCTGAGCAATCTTAACCATATGAGACTCAAAGTCGGCTAGCTTGCCGCCAATCTTTGCATACAGCGATGGGTTGGTAGTAACACCTGCTAAACAGCCCCAGCTAAGAGCCTCAGAAATCTCATCGATATCTGCCGTGTCAATAAAGAACTTCATGTGTAATCCTTTCCTGTACAAACCTAAACGAGTTTGGAAACGTACGTCGTACTAAGAAAGAGCTCATCCACATTGTACAGATTCTTATGTACCGTCTGTGGCGAGAAACCCAAAACAAGTGCAAAAAGGCCGTTTACCCCTCAAACGCCTTATCAATTTTGCTGCGAACGTAGGTGGAAGCAAAGACAAGATCTTCTTTCCAGTTCTCGTTGCCGGTGTACCACATCTCTGCAACAAAGCGCCTGACACCCTGAGGAACAAGCTGCGACAGAGCTCCCTCATAGTCAGTGGTGCCGGTAGAGAATGGAATCTCGCGATATGCGCCAGCAACAGTCTCTTTAAGGTGAGCTGCAAAGATATGACCTGCACCAAGAGCAATATCGTCAGCAACGGTGTTGCCGTAAATAAACGATGCATTAGTAAGGTTACCAGCGTCGGGATACACACCAAGATACGGGCTATTGATAAGGCTTACATAGTGCATGGCCTTCTCGACCGTATCCATAAAAGGAGTCTCCATGGTCTCAAAGCCCATAACAATGCCCGCCTGAGCAGCCATTTCTACAGCCTTTGCCAGATTTTCCTCAAAGTACTTGCGCGTATCCTCTGCGCCGTCCTCGTAGTACACATCATAACCAGCAAGCTGGATGGTATGAAGTCCCAGGTCACCTGCAAGGTCAAGCGCCTTCTGCATAATCTCAAGGCTACGCTCACGAGTAGCCTGATCGCGAGAACCAAAAGGATACTTACGATGACCAGAAAGGCACATAGAGCCCAGGCGAACGCCAGAGTTTACCATTGCCTGACGAACTGCTGCACGCTCCTCACCAGTCCACTCAAGGCGAGAAAGACGAGCGTCAGACTCATCAACGGAGATCTCAACATAATCAAAGCCAGACTCTCCTGCTACGCTGAGGCGCTCTTCCCAAGAAAGATCAGTTGGAGTGGCCTTCTCGTAAAGTCCTAGCTGATACTTGGACATATCTTCTCCTTTTAAAAACAGGCGGCCTTATAAAAGACCGCCTGACTGAAACTGATGCTACTCACTGAACAGGCTTTAGTGATTACCCTGTCCGTAGTAGGCATTTGGACCATGCTTGCGCATGTAGTGCTTGTCCTGAAGGTACTGTGGTGCCTCCTGGACCTTAGGGTTATTGAGCTCGGTGAGTGTTGCCATCTTAGCAACCTCCTCAATAACTACTGCGTGATACACAGCAGCCATTGCGTCTTTACCCCAAGAGAAAGGACCGTGATTGTGAAGGAGCGTTCCTGGAACCGCAATGGGGTCCAAGTTAGCAAAGCCCTCAACAATAACGTTTCCGGTCTCAAGCTCATAGGCGCTTTCTACCTCGTCCTTGGTAAGGCTGCGTACGCAAGGAATGTCTCCGTAGAAATAATCTGCGTGTGTGGTTCCATAGCAAGGAATAGAGCGTCCTGCCTGTGCCCAAGAAACAGCGTGGGTTGAGTGAGTGTGAACAATTCCGCCAATCTTATCGCCCCATGCACGATACAAGCATGCATGAGTTGGAGTATCGGAAGATGGGTTCATCTCACCCTCAACAACGTTGCCGTCTAGGTCGCAGATGACCAGATTCTCTGGGCTCAGCTCCTCATAGGAGACGCCCGATGGCTTGATAACAAACAGGCCGCGCTCACGGTCAAGTCCAGAAGCATTGCCCCAGGTAAAGACTACCAGGCCATGCTTTGGCAGGTCCATGTTTGCTTCATACACTTCATCGCGAAGCTCTTTAAGCATCATAGAGACTGCTCCTTAGAGAACACTACGGAATGGAACGTTTGGCTCGTGATCGAAGCAATCATGGAAGCCACGGTCGTGATGGTAAGCAAAGCGATCCTTATCCTGTGGATAGGTGTAGTGGCCGCCGACCTCCCAGAAGAATGGGTGGAACTTGTAGTCAAGGCGATCCTTACGCATATCCCAAAGAACCTTGATCTCCTGGACGTCTGCCTGGAAGTTAGTCCAAACATCGTGGTGAATTGGGATAACAACCTTGGACTGAAGAGCCTCAGCCATGCGGAGCATATCGGTTGCTTCCATCTTGTCCTGGATACCAATTGGGTTGCAGCCAAAAGCGCCAAAGCAGACATCTACGCCGCCAAACTCCTGAGCGATGTCTTTGCCGTGCTTAGCAAAGTAAATGGAGTAGTGAGAGTCACCGGAGTGATAGATGTTTCCACCAGGGGTGACAAAGAGGTAGTTAACTGCCTTCTCGTCCATGTCCATTGGGCACTTACCCCAGAGGTCTGGGCGGTTCTCAGAAGTATCAGTAGTGGTAACGATGATGGTGCGGTCAAAGGAATCGTATGCAACGATCTCCATGTCCTTGACCTTGATGCGGTCGCCAGGCTTAACAACAATGCACTGCTCGCGTGGAACGCCCCAGCCAACCCAAATGTCAACTGCATCCTTAGGACCAATAAAGGGAACAGGAATCTCTTTGCCATTCTCGTCAGTAGTGGTCATGTTGTTGTTAACAACGTGAGCTGCAAGCTCCTTGGACATGTGGTCCTGGTGAATGTGAGTTACTACAACTGCGTCAAGGTTCTTGATAGCAAATGGATCAATAACAAAGGGGACGTTGCGCAGGTTTGGCTGCATCTTACGAACGCCAGCCATGTTTGCCATCTGGTGACCAGGCTTCATGAGGCCGTCACCGTGGGTGCGCTTACCATTGCCTGCCCAGAAGTCGACAGCAACGTTTGCTCCACCAGGAGTCTTAAACCAAATACCAACGCAGCCGAGCCACCACATCTCAACCTGGCCTGGCTCTACTACGGCATTGTCAATCTCTTCGTTGAGCCAAGTTCCCCACTCAGGGAAGGTGCTCATAATCCAACTGTCGCGTGTGACGTCTTTCAAACCTGCCATTACGCGCTCCTTTCTAAAACATAGGACTAGTACTTTGATGTATACGCAGGTAAATTGAGCGGCGCTCAGGACTTTGCCTGCATGCTCAGAAGCTCATCCTGAGCGCTCGCTACAAAACGCAGCCCTACTCCACTACTTTGTAGAGAGCCAGCTGGTCTGTCTCACGATATGCAGCAACAATGTACTCACTGCCGTCATGCGTATACACCATGCAGTTTGCTGGTCCGAGGTCGTGGTCGATAACGTCTACGGTGTACTCACCGTCAACGTATCTAACAAGCAACAAATCGCGACCATCTTTACGGTTGCCAATGACTGCGCACTTCTCGCCATTAAGGTCTGCTGCCCAAAGCGCGTGAAGGAAGCTGCGCTTCTGTGGGTCGCACCAAACCTGCTCATAGCGATCGCGAGTCTGGCCCTCATGCCAAATTGCCAGCGTGTCACCGTGGAACTTAGAGAAGGTAAGGATCTCCAGCTTGCCATCGCCGTCAAAGTCTGTAGCAACAATATCGCTTGTTGGCTGGACTAGAAGGCAGGTGACATCCCAAGCACCTTGAGGGGTGGTTGGTGGCACATATCTAAACACGCCTGCGGCGGTTGAGATCAAAGCATACGATTTGTCAGGTGCAGTCCAGAAACCGTGATTCTGAACCTGATAATTAGCAACACAGGTCAGCTTAAGCTGGTTGTCTGCCGTGTACTGCTCAAGGTTATCGCTCAGAGGAGCGGCCCAAACAGCACCTGGAGTGCGCCAATCGTCCTTGACGCTAGTCTCAGCTCCACCCTTGATAGAGCAAGCAAGAACCCAAAGCTGACCGTCAGCAGCCTTCAAGATGCCAAAACGGTGAACATACGGGAGGTCACAGAGAATCTGCTCAGACCAAGAACCGTCTGCCTGCTTGGTATAGGATGCAATTGCCGCGTCGTCTCCACCAAAGTTTGGCGAGAAGAACTTGCGGGTTGCAAGGAACTGATCTTTCCTGCCAGGGACCTGTGTAATGGTCATGACGCCGCCAGGGCCTGGAGCAACAGTCTCCAGAGGCTCACCATCAAGCGTAAAGCGACGGATTGGACCGTCCTTCTCGACAGCAGCTAAAAAGCTTGGTGTGTCTTCTCCCTCAAACATGCCAAGTGCATAGCACTTAGGCATCTCGGCAAGAATTTTCTTTTCAAAAGTCATTAAAGTGCTCGATTCTTTAGAAACCTAAACTATGCGGAATACTTCTCTGCAGCGCCGGTTTCCTTGAGCTTCTCTTCCATCTCTGCGTCAGAAAGAACGTTACGCAGACCAATGACGGTAACGCCTGCCTTAGCGGCATCGTCATACATGTTCAGGAAGTTAAGTGGTGCAAAAACAATGTCATACTGACGAGCAGAGCTTACGCCCTCGGAAAGTGCGCAGTGGTGAATCTTATCGACGCCCATGTTGAGCTTCTGAGTAACACGCTCAGCGGTCATCTTCATCATCAGGGAGGTACCTGCGCCATTTGCACATGCGACCAAAATCTTTGCGTTCATGTTGACTCCTTCGATCAAACAAACTGATTACGGACACATTGTGTTTGTACCCATTTGGGCGCTACAACGCTCGCATTTAAAGCAAATACTGCATCAAACAATGTGCCGAGTATTACTAATAACCCTGAGCAGATGGGGGTCTGCTCAGGGTAGGAAGAAAGAGGGCTACTTGCTTTCCGCACTAGCTGCGGCGGCCTTCTGTGCACGGATTTCCTTGCACTTCTGGTAATCCTCAACCTCCATGAAGTACGTGTCTTTGTTTGCACGGTACTGGAGCTGTGGGATTGCAATAAGAGCAATAACAACAATTGCGAGACCTGCGTAGGACAGGAACTTCATGAGGCCGGTCATGATTGGCCAGACAACTGCCCAGTCCCACATGCCAAGGTATCCACCGTATGCAGCCATGCCAACCCAGCCAGCGATAAGAGCTGAACCAAAGACCTGGAGAAGACCAGAGATGAAAGGCATGATAAGAACTGCGCGGAGGCCACCCTTGTTGTTTGCGTAAACGCCGATAGTAGCGTTATCGAAGAACAGTGGGACAAAGCCTGCGATAACAATAACTGGGGACTTCAGAAGCAGCAGAGCTGCGATTGCCAGGAACTGGCCAGCTGCACCCATGAGGAAGCCGAGGGTAACTGCGTTTGGAGAACCAAAGCCGTAGGTAACAGCGCAGTCAACGCCTGGGACGGAACCCTTGAGGAGCTTGTTAGAAATACCCTGGAAGGAGTTGGTGAGCTCGGTAACGAAGGTACGAACACCAAGCTGCAGGATGGAGAGGTAAACAGCAAACTGGAAGGAAGTGGTCATGATGTAGAAGAAGAAATCCTGACCTGGCTTCATGAACTTGTTCTCAAGCAGGAACTCCTGACCAAGAACAGCAAGGATGACACCAAAGAATGCTGTCATGAGAATTGCAGTTGCAACGAGGTTCTCGTTGAAGATCTTAAGGAAGCCTGGAAGCTCGATGTCCTCAATGCGCTTAGACTCCTTCTTGGAGTGCTTGGCGAGCCACTCGGAAGCCTTGGATGCGCAGTAAACACCAAACATCTGCTGGTGAGCAATGGTAAGGCCAGCGCCATCAGTAAGGTCCTGGGTAGGTCCAATACAAAGGTTGGAACCAACTGCCCAGTAAAGGCCAAGGAGAACGGTCATAACTGCAAGGATGGTAACGTCGTTAAGCTGTGGGAAGCAGAAGAGGATAAGCCAAAATGCAGTTGCTGCCTGCTGAACCTGGACGTGACCAGTAGTAAAGATTGCGCGAAGCTTAGTCTGCTTCTTAAAAGCAACCAGAACAATGTTCAGAATGAAAGCGAAGAGCAGAAGAAGCATAACGGAGGAGAAGGAACGACCTGCGATAAATGCAGGAGCGTCAGCTGCCTCCATGCCTGCCTGTACTGCGTTCTGGCCAAAGTATGGGTCAATGACCATTGCAGAAAGGTTGAAGCGAGCCTGAAGTCCAACAAGAACTGGACGGAATGCAGTTACCAGGCCGCCGGAACCAACCAGGAGGATCTGATAACCAATGACTGCCTTAAGGAAGCCAGCGAGTACGTCGTACCACTTCTTCTTAAGAAGAATGTAGCCGATAGCAACAATCAAACCGATGAAATAGGCTGGCTGAGTCAAGAAGTTGCTCGCAAACCATTTCCAAATACCAAGAACAATATCCATTGATACCCCTTTCAAAGGGTCCTACATACGTACCTTCTGCAGCCCACACTACAAAAGGAAAACTTCAATTACGTGCCCAAACAGGCACAAAAGCGCGCACAGGCGCAAACGGGCGTCGTGAACGACGTGCGAACAACGCGCGAACAACGCGCGAGAAAACGTGTTTACTCGGAGATAAGCTTGTCAATCTCCAAGAGCTCTTCTGGAGACTGAATATTCTTCAGACGCTCAAGAACCTCCTCGTTCATAAGAACCTGAACGAGCATCTGCATATTCTTGAGGTGAGCATCCTGATCAGTAGCGCTCAGAGTGAAGAAAGTCTTAACCTGCTTCTCGTCGTCGCCATCCTCAAAATTGACAGGAACGTCAGAGTGCATAAAGCCAATAGCAGTCTTGCCATTAGAGCCAATACGAGCAGTTGAGTGTGGCATTGCAACGTTTGGAACGATAACAATGTAGGGACCAAACTTCTTTACGCACTCAATAATGTCGTCTGCATACTCTGAATTGACTGTTCCGTCAGCCTCCAGTGGTTTGCAGCACTCTCTAATAGACTCTTCCCATGTCATGGGGGTCTTCACGAAAGCATAGTGATTCTGCTCGTAGATATCGCGAAGTAGCATGCGATTCACTCCTCTCCAGTAGACTACTGTGAATCTTTTCCTTGTGTTGGACTATAGCAAGAGCACACAAGAATACATCGCTTAATGACAAAAACTTGAATTTTCTGAACACTTCAACAATTAGATAAATAATTTATATGACATTTGACTTGTCGTATAACAAATTTCCCTATTTGTTGAACGTTTAGAACGTTTTACCAATCGAATCGATAATGTTAGTATAGCTAAAGTTGGGAGTTAAGCAATACTTATCTATGCTCACTTTAGAGATTTACGTCATAAAAACCGTTGACCGCTAAATAATATCCGTTTAAGTATTCAAAACGTTCATTGAATAGGGTAAGATACAATCGGATCTACTGAAAAGCATCTACACAATTGTTCAAGAACCATTCAAAAGGTGCTGTCAATTTGTACGATGTTTTTCACAGAACTGAATTAGTTAAATGTAATTCTACAGGTTTATCAGCAGTTGAGCTCTATTGGGGGATTCATGGCCACAAGTCGTTCATTCGTAGCATCACGCAGAAGCTCGATCATGAGCCTTCTTGAACAATACCGCCAGGTTTCCGTTAGCGATCTTGCCGATAGATTTAAAGTTTCTTCGCTTACCATCCGTCGCGATCTTGACGAACTCGAAGCTCAAGGCCTCATTTCCCGAAGCTATGGCATGGCCACGCTGCTTGACCCGCTCTCGACAGGACTCAGCTCTAACCAGGTAACCGCAAAGTTCAAGCTTGCCCAGGCCGCCGCCAAGCTGATTAAAGACGGCGACACGGTCTTCATTAACACCAGCTCAACCGCTATAAAAGTCCTGGAATTCATCACCGCCGAGAACATCACGGTTGTTACCAATAACGGTAGCGTTCTGGCCGCCGACTATCCCCCATCGATGACTGTTTTGGTCACGGGTGGAGAAGTTCGACCAGCTAAGAAGTCACTGACCGGCGATTTTGCGCTTGCTTCGATCAACCAGATTCGTGCCGCGAAGTGCATCTTGGGATGCTCGGGAATTTCTGCTGAGCGCGGCCTTACCACGCTGGTTTCAAACGAGATGCGCGTGAACTCGCTGATGCTTAAGCACTCTGAGCAGCACATTGTCTTGGCCGATGCAAGCAAGCTGGGCGTCAACTCCAGCTTCCAATATGGATCGCCTGCTGATATCGACGTGCTTATGACGGACGAATCCGCATCGATTTCGCAGGTAGCAGCCCTCGAAGCCGCCGGCGTTCGTAAGGTTGTTCGCGTGGGCCTGTAGAACTGCTACGGCTACGTGCGTCGGACGACGAGATTCAGCTTCAATCGAATGTTTCCACTGCTGTAGTCCATCGGTTCTCTCGCCCAGCATAGAAGACATCAAAATTTTAACTACCATGATACGAAAATATTCACCCTCATGAATATTCATGAGGGTGAATTCATCTGTATGCATAAATTTTTTAGAGGCCTATTTTTGGCGTTTTGAAAACACAGCAAAGTCACTTATTCTGCAAAATCGACCCTCAAAAGTCCTATTTTTCTCAGAATATCGTCATTTGCTGTGTTTTTTAGGGCTGTAAGTTATGTTTTTGGCTCTGTATATACAGATTATCTGACATAGGTGTGTTCGGGCTTCTAAAAACGTGTAGATTATCCGACATAGGTGTGTTCTGACAGCGCCAACGCTATCCAAACAAAAAGCCCCGCCAACTGGCGGGGCTTTGAAGTGCAGTTTTGTCACCGGTCGCGCTCGTCGCGCATCGTCGCGTGCATCGCGCACGTCGCGCGGCGCGGACCAGAGAGCTTACTCCTCGTCGAGAGCAGCAGCAATCTCGTCGGTGATGTTCATGGTGCTGTAGACGTTCTGAACGTCATCGAGCTCGTCGAGCTTATCGATAAGACGCTGAACCTTCTTTGCATCAGAAACGGAGACGTCAGTTGGGGTGGTTGGAACCATAGTAAGCTCGGAACCCTTAACCTCAATACCCTGAGCCTCGAGGCCCTTCTGGACATCCTGCATCTTGTCGTATGCAGTCCAAACAATCCACTGATCGCCAGCGTCCTCGTAATCGTTTCCGCCAGCCTCGGCAACTGCCATCATGAACTCGTCCTCGTCGACAGCGTTCTCGCGGTCAGCAACCTTCTTCTCTTCGGAGACAATAACCTTGTCAACTGCGATGGAGCCCTTGCGCTCAAACTGGAACGCAACGGAACCTGCAGTACCAAGATTGCCGCCAGAGTGGGTAAATGCGGAACGAACGTCTGCTGCGGTACGGTTCTTATTGTCAGTCAGGCAGTCAACGTAAACTGCGACACCTGCAGGACCGTATCCCTCGTAAACGATCTCCTCGTAAATGGCAGCATCAGCACCAGCGCCAAATGCCTTATCGATAGCGGCCTGAATCTTTGCGTTAGGCATGGAAACCATGCGTGCACGGGCAACAGCGGCAGACAAGCTAGCGTTGTTGTCCGGATTTGGGTCGCCACCCATCTTTGCAGCAACAGTAATGTTGCGGGAAAGCTTAGAGAACAGCGAGGAACGCTTAGCGTCGATAGCTGCTTTCTTGTGCTTGGTTGTGGCCCACTTAGAGTGTCCGGACATTGCACTCTCCTTCTTTAGAGGTTCGAAAACCTAATTATCACATTAGCCCTTATACGTTACACGAAATCAAGAAGCGAGAAAAGACTTATTTTGCAGATATGGAGACTTGTGCACGCCATACGCCGAGAAACCCGTCGACTCGCCATCTCCGCGCACGTCCGCGCAGCACCTCCGTGCGACGCTCTCGCTCCTACTCCACCAGCTCAACGTGGATGGACTCCGCGATCTTCTCGACCAGTGCAAAGTCGCCCAAGCCAGCACTCATCGCAACGTTTCCACCGGTAGCCATCGCGCGCGTCAGAGCCTTCTCGACAGCCGACGGATCCTCAAGCCAAACCGACATGAAGCTTGCCAGCGTCGAATCACCTGCACACGCCGTCGAAAGCACTTCTACCTGCGCAGCATTTGCGTGCCAGACATGCTCGCCGTTGAAGAAATACGCGCCCTCGCCGCCTAGTGTGAGCAAGATGTTCTTTGCTCCGCGCTCGTGAATCTTGTGGAGGGCGAGAAGGACGTCGGCCTCGTTATGAACGTCGACACCAAAGATCTCTGCCACTTCTTCGTCGTTTGGCTTAATGAGCAGCGGTTTTTTCTCGACAAGTTCTGCAAGGTGTTTATGAGAGATGTCCAAAACCAGCTCAGCGCCACACTCATGGCAAAGGTCAAAGAGCTCGTCATAGAAAGTTGAATCCATCTCAGGAGAAAGCGAACCAGAAACCACCAGCACGTCCAGGTCGGGAGCATTGCGCAGCAGCTCAAGCATCTCGTCTTGCTTGGAGCGAATAACGGGAGCACCTGCATTAGGGAACTTGAGCTCACCTTCTGGTGTGGTAACAAAAATGTTTACGCGGGTGATGCCGTCAATCCACACAGGCTTGACCGAGCAAATCTTAGATGCCTCTTCAACAATATAGTTGCCCGAGAAGCCACCAAAAAAGCCCAGGATAGTGGACTCAACGCCGTAGTGAGCAAGCGTAAACGAGACGTTGAGACCCTTGCCGTTTGGCGTGTAAACGGCGTCGGTTGTGCGGTTGACGTGCGTATAAGAAGGAACTCCCGAATTGACGTTCATGTCGATTGCGGGATTAGTGGTAAGTGTGTAAATCATCAAAGCTCCCTCTGGAACAAAAATGGACCCGACGAAATCGCCGAGTCCATATTTTACTTCGATTATCTGAGTCTGCACCCAAACTGTACGTAAATTCTGGGCAAAACTCAAACGACGCCGAGTGCGTGCTAAGCGTAACGCTTAGCCCTCGACAATCTGGTTGCCGTTCTTGCGGTACTCGTATGCCTTGAAAGCAACAAAGAGAATACCACCAACAACAGCGCCGATGAGAATGGCGAGAACCCACTTAAGGCCGCCATCGACAACGGGAAGAACCAGGAAACCACCGTGAGGTGCTGGGTCGTGAACGCCAAAGAGCAGCGTCAGGATGGAGCCGATGGAGGAACCAATCATCATGATAGGCATGACAGGCCAAATGTTCTTGGTCATGAATGGAATTGCGCCCTCGGTAATGTGGGTGCAGCCAAGAATGAAGTTGACCAGACCAGCGTTGAAGTCGGACTTGGTGAAGTACTTCTTACCAACAACGACAGCAAAGGTGGTAATCAGTGGAGGAACAATACAAGCAGCAGAAACTGCAGCCATGAAGTTGGTGCCAAACTCATAGGTTGGGGTACCAATGCCAGCATTGAGGGCCTCAGTCAGAAGAGCAGTACCGGTAACGTAAGCTGCCTTGTTAACTGGGCCACCCATGTCAAATGCGCACATGCAACCAATTGCAAGACCAAGGACAATTGGACCAGAAGCAGAAAGGCCGCGCAGGAAGTTCATCATGCCGGTGTTGATTGCTGCCATTGGACCAGAAATACCCAGCATAACCAGGCCAACAATGGTGGTGGAAAGCAGTGGGTACAGGAAGATTGCCTTCAGGCCATCAAGGTTCTTTGGAAGACCTGCAAGGAGCTTCTCAAGACCAACGATGACATAACCAGCAAGGAAGCCGCCAACAATACCGCCCAAGAAGCCAAAACCAACACCAGCGCCACCAGCATCAATCATGCCAGTGTTAGGGTTGATTGGAAGGCCCTGAATAGCAATCATACCTGCAACAAAGCCAGGAACAAGAGCAGGACGCTTGCCGATAGACTCTGCAATGTAAGCAGAAAGAACTGGAACCATAAGGCCCATTGCAATGCCGCCGATGATCTTGAGCATGGCAGCAAAGCTGTTGTAGTCAGGTGCAGTGGAGCTGAAGGAAGTAATACCCCAGAGGAATGAAACAGCCGTCAGAACACCACCAGCAACAACAAAGACCAGCATGTGGCTAACGCCGTTCATGAGGTGCTTGTAGATGATGTGGCCTACAGACTCCTTCTCAATGGTGCTTGAGACTGGAGCGTCATCTGCCTCTGCAAGCTCGCCCTCAGGCTGAGCAACAAGAGCGCGGTCGATAAGACCCTCTGCATCCTTAATAGCTGCAGTAACACCAACATTTACCATTGGTTTTCCGGCAAAACGCTCAGCCTGAACGTCCTTATCGGCAGCAACAACTACTGCCTTGGCGTTCCTAATTTCAGCTGCGGTGAGCTCGTTCTCTACACCGACCTGGCCGTGCGTCTCAACCTTAATGGTAAGACCTTTAGCTGCGGCGGCCTTCTCCAGGGCCTCCTTAGCCATAAAGGTGTGCGCAATACCGGTTGGGCAACCAGTAGCAGCAACGATGTCATACTTTGACTCGTCAGCCACAGCACTCCCCTTTCATCCTAGTGCTCGGAATTGTTCCAAACACAACCAAAAAAGCTGCTCAATGTTAGCACTGAGCAGCTTTGACAACTACGTTTTTACATAAATTGTAATCAGAAAATTATGTTATTGAACGTACTTTCATTTAGTACAGTGTTTGTGACAAAAATTCTGATGTTTTTCTCGCCAAGAGCCCTCACGTACGTACCCTTTTCCAGACGAGAAGATCATGCGCCAAAAACTTGCTTCTACTCAGCGCTCTCCTGGCCAAAACGCTCTTGCCTCAGGCGCAGCGCCTCGTATGCGCAACCATACATTGCAGCCTGATTGCCCAAGCTCGCAGCCTCAATACGAGCGCCCTTGCTTACCGGTAGAGCGTACTGCTCAAAACACTCGCGAAGCTCGGTAGCAAACGTTGCAAACGAACCCGCAACACCGCCGCCAATCAAGAACATGGCAGGATCAACCACGCACGAAACCTGCGCCATAGCAAGACCCAGGTAGTGGCACATCTTGTGGATGGCAAGGGTTGCGCACTCATCGCCTTGAGCGTGAGCTCTAAACACGGACACCGTATCAGTCTCGTGCTCAA
This sequence comes from uncultured Atopobium sp., assembly GCA_937935155.1. Lineage (GTDB taxonomy): Bacteria > Actinomycetota > Coriobacteriia > Coriobacteriales > Atopobiaceae > Lancefieldella. Next base: position 17,813 of record CALGXY010000105.1, read on the forward strand.
TAGTCACAGGAACAACACCTCGAGAAACGCATTCCTCCAGGTACAGGCGGACAACACCCTTAGCAGAAGCATACTGCTCCAGGCAACCGTGGCGACCACAACCGCAGGTCAACGTCTCTTCTGGCTCAACAATGATGTGACCAATCTCACCACCCGCTCCAAAAGCACCCGCAGCAAGCTTGCCGTCTACAACAACACCTGCACCAACCCCGGTACCCAGCGCAATCAGCACAAACGACGGCACACCCACGGCAACGCCAGCCCACGCTTCGCCCAGAGCAGCGGCGTTAGCATCGTTGACAAACGCAATGGTTGCGTTCGGCAGGCACATATTGATTGCCTGCACCAATCCCTCAGGATCAATGTCTACATTGGCGAGAAGACCAACGGTTCCGTCATCTGCAACAGGACCTGGAATATCCAAACCACACGCAATAACATCGTTGCGGCTTGCTTTTTGGCCATGAACAATCAGCTTAATAGCATCGGTTACCGTCTGATAACCGCCCTCGTTATCAAGTGCGGGCGTCTTAACCTTCTGCTCAGAAAGCAGCTCTCCTTCTGCAGAAAAAAGTCCCAGTTTGATGGTGGTACCACCAACATCAATGCCCAATACGTATTCCATGAAACCCCCTAGTTACCGCGCTTAAGCGCACCCTCAACAAGCTGCGCAAGAACGTCTTCAACAGCGTATCCTGCAGCCTCAATAGCCATTGGAACAAGGGAGGTCTCAGTGAGTCCTGGGAATGTCTTTAAGCCCATGACCAATACGTGATGTCCATCCCAAATAAAATCAATACGAGCAAGATCTCTGCAGCCATAAGCGGTGTACACCTCAAGAGCTGCGCGCTCAAGAGCCTCACGAGCAGCAGCTGGATCTGCGCCAAGTGCTGCCAAAGACTCAGGACGAACAGGGCAGAAATGCTGAATACGCTCTGGATCAAGGCGAGCATCCGTGTCGTAAATACCCTTGGTCACTGAAATCTCTACTGGTGGCAGGGTTTTCTCGCCATCTGCGTCAGAGAGCACGGTAACGCTTACTTCAACGCCATCAACCCACTGCTGGATAATGACGGAGTCGTCAAAACCAAGTGCGCCGAGAAGTGCTGGTCCAAGCTGGTCAGCACTGTCAACCTTAGAAAGGCCCATAGCAGAGCCGCCGTGAACGGGCTTGACTGCTAGAGGGAAGCCAACACCGCCACCAAGGCGCTCGGGAACCAGATCTAGAGCAGCTGCGGCCCCAAGATCTTTAAACGCACTGGCAGTCAGCACAATCTGAGGAGGCCAAATGACCTCAGATTCATTCTTTGACCAGGTCTGACGCACAATAAACGGCATGTCTGCCTTGTTCCAAGCTGCCCTACAAGAAGCTGGCCTTGAACCAACATATGGAATCTTAAGGAACTCCAAAAGAGCAGGTACCGCACCATCTTCTCCGCCCGCGCCGTGAAGGCACACAAACGCAACATCGGGTTTCTCGGCACGAAGGGTGTCTACCAGATGTGCGTCAGCATCAAGTGGTAATACCTCATACCCGTGCTTCTCTAAAGCCTCAGAGACAAGAGCTCCACTTTTGAGCGAGAAGTTCCTCTCAAATGAGGCTCCACCCATAATGACAGCAACTTTTGTAGCCATACTTAACACTCCCTTGCAGAGGATTGAGATTCAGAATGAGAAGACTCAGGTAGAGCGCCCGCCTCTAGGAATGCGCGATACAGCGCCATGCGATCTTGGACGCACAAAGACAGCCTGCGGATTGCCTCGTGGATGCGCTCTGGCGTCTCAAATGAGTAGCACAGGCGCATACTTGAACTAATACGCTGGTCAGGATAGCAATAAACACCTGGTACAAAGGCAACTCCCTCTTCGATTGCACGAGGAAGCAACTGCTCAGTGTTGAGGTATGGCGGGAAGGTTACCCACAGGAACAAACCGCCCTCTGGCTTAGTCCAGGTAACGTCTTTGGGGAAGAACTCTGCAAGCGCTGCGAGCATGGCGTCTTTTCTCTCTTTATAGCGAGACTTAGACACCTCAAGCGCTGCTTGCCAATCAACCTCATTGAAGTAGTGCTCAGCAAGAATCATGTTAAAGGGGCTGGTACACAGATCAGAGCCAGACTTAGCAAGGTTGATGCGCTCAAGGAAGTGACGAGGTGCAACCATCCATGCAAGACGCAGTCCAGGGGCAAAAATCTTTGACGTGGTTCCCAAATAAATGACATTTGGATCAAGCGTCTTAAGGCGTGTTAGATCTTCTCCCTCAAAGCGGATAAGACCATACGGATCATCCTCAACAACAGGGATGTTGTACAGGTGAGCCAGCTCAAGAAGGCGCAGACGCCTTGGCATAGACATGGTGATGCCGGCAGGATTGTTAAAGTTAGGAATAACGTAGATGAACTTAGGCTTTCTGCCTTGGTCTGCAAGCTCTTTAAGCTTTGCCTCAAGCAGGTCTGTTCTGATGCCTTCTTCGTCCATATCAATGGTGTGAACAGTAGGCTCATACGCGGAAAATGCCTGGAACGCGCCAAGATAGCTTGGACCCTCACAGATAATATCGTCCCCTGGGTTAAGAAAGACACGACCCAAGAAATCAAGCGCCTGCTGAGAACCAGAAGTCAAAATCATCTCGTCAGGATCAGCCTCGACGCCCTGAGCAGCTAAAATCTTGCAGATGGTCCTTCTGCACTCAATGCGGCCATCAGAGTTGCCGTACTGAAGAGACCTAAGTCCCTCAACAGCAACGCAGCGTCGAGCACACTCTGCAACCTGATCAAGCGGCAGCGAAGAAATGTCTGGCAGACCACCAGACAGCGCAATGACACCTGGACGAGACAGGGCCGCAAACAAATCTCGTACTTCGCTTTTTCGCATGGTTTGAACGCGATCTGCGTAAAGATCACTCCATACGTCAAACGAGATTCTGCTGTCATCCATAGAACTCTTACTCCTTACAAGCCATCTTTGGGCAAAATTGTGCCGAAAAGATGTGCTTATTGTTTTAGGACGTAGTCTTTTTAGTATCGCTCAAATATCAATAAATAACAGGGTAAAATATGACGCAATTGCTAAACGGTTACATATAACCGGCAAACATACTGGTCGCTCCTAAATTTTGTAGAGAGGATTTTTATGGACAGCGCACATAACACTGTTGAATTGAACGCAGCGCTTTCAAATCCCCGCGATGATATCGCTAAACTTGATGAACTTGAGAAGAAGCTCTTTGCCTTCAACTACGCAGCTAATGAGATTGGCTCTTTTGGACCATGTATCGATCCAAAAAAGGCTGCTGAAGAGCGCGGAGAAGCCCTGGCAATCCTTGGTGAACAGGTCCAGGAAACCCTCTGTGATCCTGCTGTTGGCGCACTGCTTGATAGACTTCACGAGAATCGCGCTCTACTTGATGAGACTCATCGCGCACAAGTTAAAATTCTTCGTCGCGATAGAAGCCAGCTGGTAGATGTACCTGTTGAGCTTCAGAGCAACTTTGTTCGTCTTACCACAGAGGCTAATGAGGTCTGGGAGCAGGCAAAGAACAGCGATGACTGGTCACTCTTTGCTCCAAAGCTGGATAGCTTAATTGAGCTTCGCAAAGAGATGTGCCAGGCACGTGATGCTTCCAAAGACCCATATGATCTCTTACTCAGCGATTTTGAGCACGGCACCAACAGAGAGTTCTACAACACCTTCTTCAATAATGTTAAAGAAGTGGTAGTTCCTCTGGTTGCTGATTGTATGGCTTCTAAGCGTCAGCCAAGCACCAAACCTCTTGAGGGTAAGTTTGACGTTAACCGTCAGTGGGATCTTGCAAAAGACCTGGTAAAGCTCCAGGGTCTTGACGAGGACGCTTACTGGCTTGGCAAAACTGAGCACCCTTACACCGGTGGCCCTGGTATCGGCTTTGTTATGGTTGCCAGCCACGCTTACGAGAATAACGTTCTCTCCAATGTCTATTCCATGCTGCATGAGAACGGTCACGCCCTCTACGAGCAGGGCATTAACTGGGAGTACCGCTTTACCTCTCTGAGCACCGGCACTTCTATGGGCATGCACGAGTCCCAGTCTAGGTTCTTTGAGAACTACGTTGGCCTTTCTGAGGCATTTGCCGAGCCTCTGATACAGCTTATGCGCAAGCACTTCCCTGGTCAGCTGAATCGCGTTACTGCCTTCCAGCTCTTCTCGGCAGCTAATAAAGTACAGCCAAGTCTCATCCGCACTGAGGCGGACGAGCTCACCTATCCTCTGCACATCCTCATCCGTTACGAAATGGAGCAGGCACTTTTGTCTGGCGAGATTACTGCAAAGGATGTCCCAGCTCTTTGGGCCGAGAAGTACAAGCAGTACCTGGGCGTTGCGGTTCCAAATAACACTGAGGGCGCTCTCCAGGATGTTCACTGGTCATGGGGTGAGTTTGGCTACTTCCCAACCTATGCACTTGGTAGCGCTTATGGCGCGCAGTACAAGCACGCCATGATTGCTGAGGGCATGGACTTTGACGCCGTCTGCGCATCTGGAGATCTTGCTCCTATTAGGGAGTGGCTGGGCAGCCGTATTTGGACTTGGGGCCGTGCAAAAGACTCCAAAGAGCTCATCTTGGGCGCATGCGGTGAGCCATTTGACGTCCACTACTACACAGAGTATCTGACCGACAAATACTCTCGCATCTATGGTCTGGCCAGCGCATAAGCGCACGCCGTAGGCGCGAGTAGAAATACCTGTCCTCTATTAACTACACGAAAGGGATGAAATGAAAAAGTTTGTCGAGGAGTTTAAAGAGTTTATCCAGCAGGGCAATGTTATGGACATGGCTATTGGTATCATCATTGGCGGCGCATTTACCGCTATTGTTACCTCCCTTGTCAATGACATCATCAACCCATTTATTAAGCTGATCTCTGGTGGTGGTACCGAGGTTTCTGGTCTTTCCATTCCAGTTCCTGGCACCCAGAACGGCATTGACTTTGGTGCGTTTATCAGTGCAATCATCAACTTCCTGATCATTGCATTCATTGTCTTCTGCATGGTTAAGGCCCTCAATAAGTTCATGAAGGCTTCCAAGCTTAAGAAGGACGAAGAAGAGACTGTTGAAGAGGTTGCAGCTCCACACTGCCCACACTGCCTTGAAGAGGTTAAAGAAGGCGCAACTCGCTGCCCACACTGCACTGGTGAGATTGAGGGTGGCGCACACGCTGCGTAAGCTTTACACCAAGCTTTACATCACCGTCCTTTTACACATGTAAAAGTTGGCAAGAAAAAAGCAGGCATATCATATGCCTGCTTTTTTGTTAGTAAAAGAAACCAGAAAAGGCTGGGTTATTTCTTACCTGAGCCGCCCTTGCCGCCGCCACCATTTCCAGATGAGCTGCCGCCATTTCCTGAAGAGCTACCACCATTACCAGAACCAGAAGTAGGCGTTACTAGCTTATAGCCGCCCTTACCATCTGGCTGCCAAGGGAACTCTGCCTTTGGTGGATACTCATATTTAGCCCAATCATCCTCACGGTGATTAAGGAGGGCAAACTTAAGAGTAAATCCAGGAGCATCAATACTGAGAAGCTTTTTATTTTCCGCAGTAGTGTATAGAACAGACTTAGATATCTGTTCAGTTTCTGAAAAGCCTTGAGCAAGAATGGGGAAAGAAAGACCATCTGCCGAAGGCTCTTCTGCAACAATCTGAATAGGAGAAACGTTACCGTCTGGATAGAACAGTGCAGCAGATCCATCCTTATGAGCGGAGAAGGTATACGCTCCGCCAGAACCCTTATTCATAGACTCAATCTGATCACTGGTCAAATCTTCTTTAGAACCATCTGCATAGTGCAAGCCAAAGAGATAATACGTACCAGGAATGGTGGCAGCAAAATTGATTACCTGTCCTTCAATATAAGCTATCTGTGAAGTATCGTCTGGATTGTCAGAAAGTTTTTTGAAATTAAACGTAATCTCACTCTTGGCATCACTGTACTTCAGATAGTTGTTGTCGTCCTTATCAAAAAGCATTGGCACACTATCGCCATCATCATACGTACATTGAATGGCAATAGTTCCTTTTGCTTCCCACTTACCATCATTCTTCACACCTTTAAAATTATGCATGAAGAAAGTGCCGTCTTCTTTGAATGAATAGTAAAGAACGGTTCCATCGTTATAGCCCTGATTAAGCATGCCACCATGGTCAAAGGTTTTGCCTTCCTTTGATCCACCTTTAGTTCCAACGCCATTGTCAACACACCAGACGCCAGTAATAATCTTAGAAAAATCTCCGGTTAGCGTTGGATGGTCTGGAATCTCTTCAAGCTTCACAAAATCTGACTGAGAAGGTGCATCACCAGTACCGCCTTGACCGCCATTCTGAGGATCTTGACCAGCTCCACCAAGAATAGAATCAGGGTTTAAGATTGCCTGCATCACGTCACTATTACAAGCAGCAAGCGTGCTGGCAGCACCGCCTGCAGCCAATCCAGCAAAAGCGCGACGAGTAATCATCTCTTTATTCATACGTTCCTCCTATAAACGTATAAAAGGCTCAACTTTTTATATTCTACTTGAAACGAGTCAAATGTTACAAATTAAGCTGCATTCGACTTATGTATCATCCTACTTTGTATGAGGAAGATGAGAGGTAATCAACGTCATAGTGCCCGTAAAGCGCAGGCTACCAGAAGACGCAGGTGCAATAAAATGCGAGCCCTTGCAAATCCTATGCTCTACTCCGTTGCCGCCGTCAGCGCAAACCGTACCTTCTCCCTCAATGACACTTATGCACATAAACGGCCATGGCTGAGCAATAGTTTTTGCCTCATGAATCTCATATTTTTCTACCGAGAAATACTTGCAGCTCATAAGTTCAGTTTTGCCATCAATTTCTGGAGCAATAATTTCTCCAGATGTTGGAGCTTCCTGAGCGTAATCAATAACCTCTAAGCTCTGTGCCAGATGTAAATCACGAGGCTTGCCATCGTCTCCCAAACGATCATAGTCATACACACGGTACGTAATATCGGAGCTCTGCTGAGTTTCAAGAATAAGCGTGCCCGTTCTAATGGCGTGAACGGTTCCAGGATCAATCCTAAAGAAATCTCCAGCCTTGATAGGAACGTAATTGAGCAGTTCAGACCACTTTCCCTGCTCAACCATGGCTGCAAACTCTTCTTTTGAGGAGGCATTTTGTCCTACAACAATATCGCCATTCTCTTTTGCATCAAGAATATACCAGCACTCAGACTTTCCCAGAGAGCCATTCTCGTGTTCTGCTGCGTACGTGTCATCTGGATGAACCTGAACAGAGAGGTCATCTTTTGCATCAAGAATTTTAATGAGAAGTGGGAAACGGTCTCCCTCTGCATTACCAAAAAGCTCTCGATGAGAAACCCATAGCTCGGAAAGAGTGTTTCCTTCAAAGGCACCAGAGGCAACTTCACAGTCTCCGTTAGGATGTGCGCTGATTGCCCAGCACTCTCCTACTGCACCTTCAGGAATGTCATAGCCATACTCTTCAGCAAGCCTTCTGCCGCCCCAAATCTTATTGTGAAAAAGAGGTTTTAAAAAGATAAGATTGTTATATGACCTGTCTGTGTTTTTATCTAAATCTAGCATCGTAGCTCCTTATATGCAGTGCATATATGCTTTTCTAATAGCTAACAACTCTATAGTCTAACGGATTCTAATAGCTTAACACTGACTCATTTAGCTGCTATTGACTGGGTTTCTCGCTAACAAAAAAGGCTCAGCTAAAAAGCTGAGCCTTTGCAGTCAACGAACTAAGTGAAACTTAGAACATAACGTTGAAGGAATCCATGCTGTAGTCAGAACCATAAAGAGCAAGGATGGTACCACGAACAGTTGCGGATGGATCCATCTTTACACCTGGGTCAAAGAATGCAAAGCCCTTGGTAGTTGCGTTAGGAGCTGCGTTAACAAACAAGCTCAGCTCATCCTTGCCAATAGCGGTGTCGGTGGTCTGAATGAAGATGTTGGTATCGGTCTTGTTAACAACCTCAACCAGATAGCCGTTGGAGTTCTCAAAGTCAACACCAATGCCGGTAACGGTAACGGTAATCTTATCGGTGTCGATAAGAACCTCAGTCTTATCGCCAGTCTTCTTAATATCATCAACGTACTTCTGAACGTTGGTAACCTGCTCTGAAGTGTTGTGCTTATCCATCAGAGTGTTATAGAGGTCCTTAGAGTCAGAGTCACCAGCACGAGTATCTGAAGGCTTGGTTGCGGTATTTGCATCAGGTGCAGTCTGCTGTTGCTGCTGTTGCTGCTGACCACCGCCAGTAGTGGTTCCTGGATCAGCAAGATTTGGAATAAGATTGCAGCCAGCAAGTGCAAGAACGGCAGAAGCGGATGCTGCTACGAGGCCGAGCTTATTGAACTTCATAAAGGTCTCCTTCGGGTGATTTATACCTTGTAAGAGGATAACGGAAATAAGTAGATATTGTCAATTTTTATGCATAGATGAACACTTAATGCTCTGCAACTAAAGCCTTGATGCCACCTTGCGTAAACATTACTGCTGAATTTATGTGACCGTCAGCCTCTTCACGAGTCTCATCATTTTTAAGAATATTGACAATGGTGGTCATTTCAGTTTGAGCAAGCCAGGTAATAATAAACTCATCATAGGGTTTAACCTGTGCAACGTTAGGATAAAGAATAGCTCTGATGGTTGCAGAGATAACCTCGGTCAACTCTTCAAAGAAATAGGCAACATATGGGTTTTCTCGATTATTCACAAGAATCTGCGCCACGTACCTATTGCCGTACAGAAGGTCCAAGAATTTCTCGAGCGTTTCTTTATCACCCAAAGGAGTGTCTTCAAGATTTCTTTCGCCAGAGACCAGCAGATGATCTTTGTAATCCTCAAGAATCTGAATTGCGCCTTCAGTGACAGGAATCAAAACATTCTTAAAGAGGTCCTCTTTGTTATCAAAGAAGAAATAAAGAGCGCCCGTGGTAACGCCTGCATGTGCACAAATCTGTCGAAGTGAAGCTTTATCGTATCCCTGTAAAGCAAACTCTTGCTCTGCGGATTTAAGAAGCTTGTGACGTGTGTCACAACTTTCTGTTTGTGGTCGCCTCGACATTGCTGCCGCTCCTTTATAAATGTTTTAAATCCCCTTGTAATAAGGAGATTCCCCCAAATCAATACTATCTTGTTTTAAGAGGAACATATAACAGAAAGTTAACTAATTATGCAGAAATCTATAATCGTTACATAACAACTTTTGTGATATTTACTTAATTCTTTGATATTGATTAGACGAGAAACACGTCAGAAGCATAATAAAACCCTGCTATGTTACATAACAGGGTTTTAAGACATACCGTTAACCCAAATTATCCTTACGCTTAATAAATTCTCCGCAGATATATGACTTCCTTAGATACTCGCGATTAAACGGATCTTTGACGGGAACAAAATCCTCTGGAGACTTAGCAAAGTGCATGGCAAAAAGCTCATGGATATGTGGATCAGCCAGCAAATAGCCGCGCGAGCAGTACGCCTGATACATCTGGGCGTCCTCGTTAAATTTGAACGAGCTAAAAGCGCAGTCTGAACAGTGTAGTCCAGCCATCTTGCACATCTCCTACTCTTCAGATAGCCCCATGCAATCTGAACAACGCTGAATCATACGCGTATACAGCAAGTATGGCATTGAAAACAATAAAAATAGTCAAAAATACTTATTCGACGCCAAGAATTTCCGGGAGCGTGTAATCTGAACCGTTCCCCGAGGAAACAACAGGTTGAAGGTATTCTCTATTGTCATTTCCGTCATGCATAACAGTAGGATTTGGAAGATTAACACCCTCGGATAAATTCTTCTTCTGCATCTCTGTAAGCTCCACGCCAGCATCAACAAGATCTTTAAGATGCTCAACCCAGAGTTGATCAAGACTTAAGGAGAAAAAGTCAGCGATAACCTTTGCTTTATCAAATGAAGGCCACTTACGGCGCTCGGTGCAAATATAAGAGACATACGCACGTGACCAATGTGAGAATTCGCACAGGTCTACCTGGCGCTTGCCACTTTCTTGTAACAACCTTGCTACTGTCCTACCCAAACCTGGGTCGGTCTTTTTGGTAACACCTGCCTTAGCCATCTCACAGCCCCATCTGCTCAAACGATGTCTGAAAAACACGCGTATGTTTTATGCATAGTCCCGTGTTGTTACCGTATCATACTACACTAAAATATCTTCAGATACAATTTGTTATGTTGTTTTACAAGCGGAAATTTGAAGAAAATTGCATACCCGTTACGTAAATAAATCATAAGTGACTCTGTCGTCTGTGATTAATTGGCTATACAAAAGATATGCAAAAATCAATTGCACTATGCAAAATAATGTATCAGCGATTTTATGCAATAACAAAGAGCCTCTACGCCATCTGGCTTTTAAGATTTTGGATGATCCATGCAGCTGGTTTCTGGCACGTATAAAACCACAGGAAAATAGCTTAGTAGCTGTATATTTACTTTTAAATACTTGAAATAATGGGTATATCAGAAGCAGAGCTTCTTGCTCTTAAAGGTTGCCATGAGGCAGGGCGACATGTGTGCGACCACGTTAATAGTCGTCCTGCCTCCATGGCATACGTTGCCTCGCATAACGAGAGATCTGAACAGTCGGGGCCATTCAGTAATGAAATTGAGTGTTGGGGGTACTCAATCTCTCAACGCAACGTGTAAACTATTGATAGCAGAAAAAACTTTTTATATATTCGGGAATTAGAAGAATTTTTAAATTCATATAACACTTCCCGATTTTAGCGTAAAAATAGCGCAAGTGCCACACCAAATCCAAGAAATGGCGCAAAAGGAAATGTATACATAAATATACTATCTGAACTGGTAATTTCTTCTTTATTTCTGTCTTCTCTCTTTAAAAATTTACGCCAAATAAAGAACAGAAAGGAAAACATAACACCTAAAATATTTGCTAAAAATAAAAAGACAAATGTCTCTTTTATTTCAAGATAAAGGCATGTTGAGAGAATTAGTTTAATATCTCCCCCTCCCAGAGAAGACATATGACCTATAAATTTTGTAACTATACCTACGGTAACCAGTACACATATAACAAAGAGCTCACTCCATAATGCATTCATCAGTAACTCAGTGCGCTTTTCATTTGCCACAAGCCAAATAGGCCATAAAAAAGCGAGCAAAATAGGGATTCTATTTGGAATAGTGCGATTTCGCATATCCGATATTGAAGCCCAGATATACATGACAAAAATAACTAACTCTCTCATAGACACCTCCTCAGTCAACCTTAGCAGCATGAACAAGAATCAACTTTCTACACAGGTGCCGTTATTTAACTTATTGATGTAACAAGCTGAACATTCAACGTTCTTCTCGCCGCCCTTGGTTTTAGAGAGCCTTTTTGATCCTTCGAGATTTACTTGCGACAAAAATCGGAAAGCCGTGAATGGTACACTTAGCACTCAGTTTCTAGAAAGGTTTTTCATGCCAAGTTCTTCATATAAATCAAAACAAATGATTGTTATTCGTCGCGATCTTAAGATGCGAAAAGGTAAAATTGCCGCTCAGGCAAGCCATGCATGTGTTGAAGCCACGCTGATGGCACTTGCAAAAGAGCGTCGACTTGATCAGGTTCGTGTTACCGATGATCAGAATTGGGTCTATTTGGACCATGCTGACGAAGATACCTCTGCAATCACTAACTGGTTTGATGCTGGCGTTGCAAAAGTATGTGTCTATGTTGATTCTGAAGAAGCGTTGCTTGAGCTTGCTGTCGAGGGAAAAGCTCGTGGTTTTGTCGTGGCCCTTATTAGGGACGCGGGCTTTACCGAGTTCCATGGAGAACCAACATTTACCTGCCTGGCATTTGAGCCACTGGCTGCAGAAGATATTGATCCGTTAACGGGCGAGCTGCCTTTATACTAGGCGCTCTACCTTTGTACTAGGCAATCTGCCTCTGTACTAGAAAGCTGCCTCTGTACTAGTGAGTTATCTCTGTACTAGCGAGAATACCTACATCAAGAAGGTGTGGCTCATAACCTCGTCAAAGATAGTGGTAACTACAAACATACCAATTGAGGCATAAAGGATTGCTGCCTGCCAAGAAAGGTGATTGGTCTCGATTTTTGAAATACGAGGATCAAGCTTTCCTTCTTTAAGGCTGATGGGGTCATCAATATCGCGCGTAAAGCCCATCTGACGGTCCTCGTACTCTTTTCCGCTAAAGAGCAGACCAACGCCGCAAGCAATAATTCCCAAAGAAGAAATGACGTACATAACACGGCGCACCCAGTCGATGCCCGTAAACATATCCATACCGCTGGTAAAGTACGCAAATGAAAAGATAACAGCACTCATTCCAGCTGCTGTAAGACAACCATAACCAAATGCACGCAAGGCACTCAGTGCCAGCTCTTTGAACTTCTCGCCACGAGAAGGTGTTTGTGAAAACTTGCTATCCATACACAACTCCTTGGTTGTTTATTTGTTTTCTGTATAGCTTATAGCGTATAGGAAGTCTGCGCTTGATGATACAATTTCTACAGTAAATCTTGGCAGGAGGACGCATGCGTATCGGCTTTGATAACGAGAAGTACATCACTATGCAGGCGGATCGAATCCACCAGCGTATCAGTGAATTTGGCGGCAAGCTCTACCTTGAGTTTGGCGGTAAACTGCTCGACGACAACCACGCTTCTCGCATCCTCCCTGGATTTGCTCCAGATGCAAAAGCTCAGATGCTTCAGCAGCTTGCTCACGAGGCAGAGGTTGTCTTTGCCATCAACGCAAACGACATTGAAAACGGCAAGCGCAGAAGCGATATTGGTGTTACCTATGCCGATGACGTGCTCAGGCTTATGGACATCTTCCGTGCTCGTGGTCTTGCCATTGGCGGCGTTGTCATTACGCAGTACTCTGGTCAGCCAAAGGCAAAGGCCTATCGTGCGCGCCTAGAAAACATGGGCATTGCCGTGTACCGCCACTACCCCATTGAGGGCTACCCCTCCAATATTGACCTGATCGTCTCCGCGGAGGGCTACGGTAAAAACGAGTACGTAAAGACTACGCATCCTCTGGTAGTTGTAACAGCACCTGGTCCTGGCTCAGGCAAGCTTGCTGTCTGCCTCTCGCAGCTCTACAACGAGAACGCCCGTGGAGTCCGCGCAGGTTATGCAAAGTTTGAGACCTTCCCCGTTTGGAACCTTCCGCTCAAGCACCCCGTAAACGTTGCCTACGAGGCAGCTACAGCAGACTTGGGCGACAACAACATCATCGATCCATATCACCTTGAGGCTCACGGCAAGGTTACCGTTAACTACAACCGCGACGTTGAGGCTTTTCCTGTGCTCAAGGCCATGATGGAGAAAATCGCAGGTACCAGCCCGTATCAGTCTCCAACCGATATGGGTGTCAATATGGTTGGCAACTGCATTATTGATGATGAGGTTTGCCAGGAAGCTTCCAAGGCAGAGATTGTACGCAGGTGGTTTAGGGCTGCCGAGAAACTCGAGCGTACGGGTATGGGTGAGCGTGAACTCACAAAGATTAATCTCTTGATGAAAGACGTTAACGTTGACCAGAACTTCTCGCCAGCTCATGCAGCTTGTTTGCATAAAGCAGAAGAGACAGGAAAGCTTGCGGGCGCTATGGTTATGCCTGACGGCACCATTATTACCGGCAAGACTTCGGAGCTGTTAGGTGCGCCAGCGTCGCTTTTGCTCAACGCACTCAAATACGTAGTTGGCATTGAGAAGAAGACGTTTATTGTCTCAGATGAGGTCCTAAGGCCAATTTGCGCACTAAAAGAGAACAACTTTAAGCTGGCTCGCACCAGCCTCTGTGCTGACGAGATGCTTATTGCACTCTCTATCAGCTCAATTACCAACCCATTGGCCGGAAAAGCCGTTGATGCCACGCAACTACTCCGTGGATGCGACGCGTATTTCTCGTCAATTATTCCAAGCGATGACGAGTCCATCTATCACAAGCTGGGCATTAACGTGTGTTGCGAGCCAATTTTTGAACAAGGACAATTCTTTCACCAGTGATTTTTAAGAGCTCACATAAAAGTAAGAAAACGAGAAACTCTACGACTCGTTCTAAAACTAAACATACACCTGCTTCTGCAAACGCTTCAAAACGTAAGCAGCGGGCGATGCATACACTTGAGCAAAATTCCCAGAACAATCCTGTTGTCAAATGGGGACTCATTACGCTGGCCATTGTATTTGTGCTGGCATTGTTGCAATCGTGCCAGGGACTTTTCTCCCTCTCTTTTGACAACAATCTGATCATCAAAAACGAGGTCCCCTATGAGTGGGAAAACCTTAGCTACGACGCAACGGGACGTGCGCATTATGTGGTGGACGGAGAAGAACTCACTCGCACGGGCGTTGACGTCTCTTCTCACCAGGGGTTTATTGACTGGGAGGCCGTTGCTGCCGATAACATTCAGTTTGCCATGCTTCGCATTGGCTACCGCGGCTCCACCGAGGGTAGTATACACGCGGATGAGCTGTTTGAGACCAACCTAAAGGGTGCGCAAAGCGCTGGTCTTGATGTAGGTGTGTACTTCTTCTCGCAGGCTATTAACGTGGAAGAAGCTCGCGAGGAGGCTGCTTTTGTTCTGCAGCAGTTACGGGAAGCAGGAGTTACAAAGCTTGCTCTCCCTGTTGCGTTTGACCTGGAGCCTTCTCCCGATTACAGCGGCCGCGCAGATAACCTTTCCCCTGCAGAAACTAACGCTATTGCGCGCGCGTTTTGCACCACTATTCAAGAAGCGGGATACCGCGTTATTGTGTATGGCAACAAAGTTGATTTGAATCGCTTTGACCTGGTCTCGCTTGACGAGCCTATTTGGCTGGCACAATACGTTGATCAGCCAGACGTAAACTTTAACTTTTTGATATGGCAATACACCTCAACAGGACAAGTTGACGGTATTACCGGTTCAGTTGATTTGAATTTGGACTTCTCACGCGTCTCTACAAGCAAGAGCCCAAAATAGAGCTTACACGCCAGCCACAAATGCTAAACGCGTCGCAGCCCGTAAGGCTATCCGACCTTCACGGAACCAGCCAGGGTAACGGTAGGATCAAGCGCCTGAGCATGCGCAAAAGCGCCTCCTGGACTACATGAACTTACCAGTGTAAACACTACCCACAAGATGATGGCTGCAAGCAATACCGCCAGCGCCACACGACCCAGTCTCATGCGAGAAGAACGACGTCTTCTAGCCGCATATGCTGCCTGAGCTTCATCTCTGGGGTTGAGCGTGCCATAGTGATTGCCGTAAGCAGTTCTTGCTCGACCACGTGCACGAGCAGCATCTGCACGGGCATGGTTAACGGGATTTGTTGGGCGATCTTGCGTCATCCTACGCTGCGCCTGTGCACGGCTTCCAACAGCTGCGTGACGACCTCGTACCGCACGCGGAGAGGTAGAAGACTCCCCATTGCGAGAGACAGTAGGTGGAACCTGAGCTGGACGCTTTTTCTTACCAAAACCAAAGAGGTTGTTCTCTGCCATCAACAATCCTTGCTAAAAGATTCGTTTACCGAAAAAAGAATACACCGACTTTGCTTTTCTCGCCTTGAAAAGCATCTATCCCGTTACAATAAAGCGCTATACAGACTGATTTTCTGTAAAGTCTGCACAATTGGAGTTCATGGGGGACGTGTGAAGAAACTTTTACTGATGGCAACAGGAGGAACTATTGCTTCTGTTTCCACTGAATCGGGCTTGGCTCCCTCACTTTCAGGAGAAGAGCTTTTAGCCAACGTCCCTCTTGTTCATGACCTCTGCGAATTTGATTTCAAACAAGTCATGAATATCGATAGCACCAATATGCGTCCTCAAAACTGGCTCCAGATCAGAGACGCCATTATTGAGTCGTACGATGCCTACGACGGCTTTATTATCCTTCACGGCACCGATACCATGGCATATACTGCCGCTGCCCTCTCCTACCTCATTCAAAATAGCGAGAAACCCATTGTGCTCACAGGCTCTCAACAGCCAATGGCAAATCCGTTTACCGACGCCAAACTCAACCTCTACCACTCCGTTCTCTACGCGCTCGACGACAGAAGCGCCGGAGTTGTGGTGGTTTTTGGCAACGAGGTTATTGCCGGCACCCGTGCTCATAAACAGCGCACACTGAGCTTCAATGCATTTACGAGCATGAATTATCCACCGCTCGCCCACATCCGTGGCAACAAGATTATTCGTAGTGCGCCAAATGAAGAGCAGGTAGACGGCGGTCTTACAACCTATGAAACGCTCAATACGCGTGTCATAGTGCTTAAACTGACCCCCGAGCTTAATCCATCTATCTTCTACCTTCTAAAGAATGACTACGACGCCATTGTGCTTGAAACCTTTGGTATTGGCGGCATCCCCTCATACGACGGCTCTTTTGAGGAAGCTATCACCGATTGGATTGCCTCTGGTCGCACCGTAGTTATTACCACACAAGTTCCTGAAGAGGGTCTTGACCTGGGTGTATATGAAGTTGGTAGAACCTATCAAGATATGCCCGGCGTTCTCTCTGGAGACGACATGACTACCGAAGCTCTGGTTGCAAAAACTATGTGGATGCTTGGTCAGACCTCCGATCAACGAGAGCAAGAAAAACTGTTCTACCAGGTAATTTGTAACGACAGAATTCCACAGTCCGTGGATACAGAAATTTGCGAGTAGCCGATGAGAGACGCCACATTCAAACCTACCGTGCTCTACCTAATTGCGCTTATCATCTGCGGTTCTAACGGAATCGTTGCAAGCTTTATCAATCTTCCTAGCTACCAAATTGTCTTCTTCCGTATGCTTTTGGGTACGCTCTTTTTGCTCGCGGTTAAGCTTGTGCATAAAGAAGCTTTTACCATTCAAAACTACCCCAAGGACTTCCAGGCGCTCATTGGATCAGGCATTGCCTTGGGTCTTCAGTGGACCTTCCTTTTTGAGGCGTACCACCTGGTAGGCGTTGGTATTGCAACGCTTGAGTATTACTGCGGTCCCGTTATTGTAATGGCGCTCTCTCCCCTTTTATTTGGCGAGAAACTCACTGCTAAAAAGATACTTGGATTTCTTGTAGTTGTTATTGGAGCTGCTCTTATTATTGGCTATGGAGTTGGACTGAACCTCTCGCCAGTTGGTCTTCTTCTAGGCGCTCTCTCTGCTGTTCTTTATGCCGTCATGGTTATTTGTAACAGGCAACTCAAAGATGTTTCTGGTATTGAAGGTACCAGCATTCAGCTGGGCATTGGCTGCGCTATTGTTGCTCTGGTTACTGTTGTATTCCATGGCATTGAGCTGCCCGCGGATCCAGCATCGGTAAATTGGCTTGCCGTTTTGACCATCGGCCTCTTTAACACAGGCCTTGGATCATTTTTGTATTTCCCACAACTTACCAAGATTCCAGTTCAGCGCGTGGCAGTCTTTGGCTACCTTGAGCCACTCTCTGCAGTTATTTTCTCGGCACTTATCCTTGGCGAGCCTTTTGGTCTTCTCAAAATAATAGGCACCGCCTGCATCATAGGCGGTGCCATCTTTGCTGAGCTATCAGGTTCCTCTTCAAACAAATCAGAGGCTATTGAAACTCCACTGTAAGCAATAACGCAGAAGCGCGGCGAGCTTACATTGGCATAGTAGGAGCCACAAAGACGCGAGCAGCGTTCTCGCGGTCAAGATCAAACAGGTTCTTTGGATCTCCACCAAAGAGCTCTACTGCCTTGAGAAGATCGGAGGCATTTGCCTCTTCCTCACCCTGCTCCTTAACGTACCAGTCAAGCAGCTGCATAGTGCGGAAATCGTTTGCCTTCTGAGCAACGGCATAGCACTCGTTAATGCTTGCAGTAATGAACTGCTCGTGCTCGTATGCTGCCTTGATTGGCTCAACTACCTTGGAGAAGGTAAGGTCTGGCTTTGCGATTGCCTCCATGGTTGGAGTCCAATCGTTATCAAGCAGATAACGACGAAGAATACGTGCGTGAGCAAGCTCTTCCTGAGACTGAATAACATACCAGTTTGCAAAGCCCTTCAGGCCCTGCTCCTCATAGAAATCTGCAAAGGTTAGATACAGATAAGCGGAATAGAACTCTTTGTTGATCTGCTGATTAAGGATGTTACCAACGTTTGTATCAAGTGCCATGTTCTTCTCTTTCCTCGTAACTTTTTCTCAAAAAATGAGAAGCTCTTTGGCTTCTCATTTTTGATACCCAGTTGTTAGTCTCTTAAACAGATTGCACAAAATCTCAATGATAAAAATAGTTGCTATTTTTATCTTCTATTTGAATGCGCTGCGCTTGCGCCACCTATACGTTAGTCGCGGGTGAGCTTGCGGTGAATGCGATGAGGACGAGCAGCCTCCTGACCAAGTCTTTCGATACGATTGGCCTGGTAAGCCTCAAAGTTACCCTCAAACCAGAACCACTTACCTGGGTTCTCGTCGTCGCCCTCCCACGCAAGGATGTGCGTAGCAATACGGTCCAAGAACCAGCGGTCGTGGCTGGTTACCACCGAGCAACCTGGGAAGCGCTCAAGTGCATCCTCAAGGCTTTCCAGCGTCTCAATATCAAGGTCGTTAGTAGGCTCGTCCAAAAGCAGAAGGTTTCCGCCCTGCTTGAGCGTAAGAGCAAGGTTTAGACGGTTCCTCTCGCCACCAGAAAGAACGCCAGCACGCTTCTGCTGATCAGGTCCTTTGAAGCCAAAGCTGGCCACATAGGCGCGGCTTGGAATCTCCGTGTCCCCCACCTTGATGAAGTCGTTTCCGTCAGAGACAACCTCCCAGATAGTTTTGTCTGGGTCAATTCCTTGCCTGAGCTGGTCAACGTAAGAAATCTGGACTGTCTCGCCGATCTCAAGCGTGCCAGAGGTGAGCTCCTCCTGGCCGACAATAGCCTTGAACAGCGTAGACTTACCGACGCCGTTAGGGCCAATCACGCCAACGATGCCGTTTCTTGGCAGGCTAAACGAGAGGTCGTCGATAAGAACGCGGTCGCCGAAGGCCTTGTGGATGTGATCGGCCTCCAGGACCTTCTGGCCCAAACGCGGACCCACAGGAATCTGGATCTCGGTGAAGTCGAGCTTCTTGGATGCGCGAGCTTCTGCTTCCATCTGCTCATAGCGATCAAGACGCGCGCGGTTCTTTGCCTGGCGAGCCTTAGGAGACGAACGAACCCACTCCAGCTCAGCGCGCATTTTCTTAGCGCGCTTGACATCCTGTTGGTTCTGAGCCTCAAGGCGCGCTGCCTTGTTCTCCAGGTAGGTTGAGTAGTTGCCCTCGTAAGGATAGAGCTGTCCGCGGTCAACCTCGCAGATCCACTCGGCAACGTCGTCGAGGAAGTAGCGGTCGTGCGTGACGGCCATGACGGCGCCGGGGTAATCGTGCAGGAACTTCTCAAGCCAGAGCACCGACTCCGCGTCAAGGTGGTTGGTGGGCTCGTCAAGAAGCAGCAGGTCAGGTGCCTCGAGAAGCAGACGACATAGGGCTACACGGCGTTTCTCGCCACCAGAGAGATGGGTGACGGGAGAATCTGGATCCGGGCACTGCAGCGCGTCCATGGCCTGGGAGAGCTGGCTGTCCAAGTCCCAGCCGTTAGCTGCGTCAATCTCGGTCTGGAGCTGGCCCATCTCTGTCATCAGGGCGTCAAAATCGGCGTCAGGATTTCCCATCTCAACGCCAATCTCATTGAAGCGCGCAATCTTGGCAAGCAGGTCACCGAAAGCAAGCTCGATGTTCTCCTTGACCGTTTTGGTCTCATCTAGCGGCGGCTCCTGCTGGAGCAGGCCAACGGTGTAACCTGGGGTAAGCTTTGCCTCGCCGTTAGAGACGTCCTCCATGCCGGCAATGACCTTGAGCAGGGTGGACTTTCCCATGCCGTTTGGACCCACGACGCCGATTTTTGCGCCAGGGTACACGCCGACGGTGACGTCATCAAGGATGACCTTCTCGCCGACAGCTTTGCGAGCCTTGTACATCTGATAGACAAACTCTGCCATGTGCTCCTCCTTAAGGGGCTGTCAGATGAAATATTCACATAGTCCATTCTAATGAAATATTGCGAGGACTCCACCGCAGAAGAAGCGGGAAGAAGGCGCGCGGGTGCGCCGCGAGGCGTGCAGGTGCGGGATGCGAGGCGCGCGGGAGCGGTTGCAAAACCTGAAAACACACCTATGTAAGATAATCTGCTCAAAAAGCGTATACATTGCACCCAAAACCTCTATATCTTGCAGATTATTTGACTTAGGTGTGTTTTTCGCCCCGGATTCAGCAGACTATCTGACATAGGTGTGTTGTTAAAGGCTTAAAAATAGCGGTAGTTAAACTATTTATATAATGATATTCATCATTACGTATATCAAACCTTATTTATACATGAAAATGAATTAACCCATTAATTGTGATCATGACTTACGCTAGATTGCCGTCTTCAGATGGTTTGTTGCAAGGAACTCCCAAATTTCCAAGCCATCTAGCACACTCGAAATGCAAATTGCCATTCAACCGCACGTCACAAACGAGCTGGAAGAATGGCAATAAACTGTGGTTGACGTGGCCTTTTGTGGCGTGGCCTAGGCTACTATGGTTTGACGTGTCCTTGATTTGCTTTTTCTACGGCGTCTTTGACCATTTGCGCATACAAGGTGCCACCACGATTAATGGAATCTGAATCAGAGCCAAAGTGAACGTAGTCAGTACCTGTCCAAATGTCAGGATTATCCTGAGCAACCTGAGCCCAATCCGCAATGGTAATGAAGTCGTACTGTTGAGCAAGCTCAAGCTCGTGCGCGCGAATAGCATTTGCACCAGCATTTGGATCGGAGTTTCTACCGTCATACGGAGTGACAAAAATCAGACGATGTCCGCGCGGCAGCATGTCCACAATCTTATCAACCGCATCGGAGCCACCAACAGGGTTGGTGCCCAGGGCAACAACAACGTCCTGGTAGAGGGTGTTGTTATCGATCGCAGACTGCAACAAATCTACGCCCATCGCCACGTTTCTACTAACAGAAGCGTCAATTTGAGCATCGGGCAGCGCATCCTGCAGGTAAGAACGAGCGCGTAGCGAAACAGAATCGCCAATGTAGGTGACTCCCTCAACAACGTTGTAGTTGCTTGCCTGCGAGGTATCCGCATGCTTGCGAGTCATGGTCATGGTGCTCTGCTCCTGTAACGAAGCGTTGAGCAGCAGATCGTTCTGGAAATCGCTGAGCTGTGGAGCGGTTAGCGCAATAAAGGCGACGGCCGCAGCAAAAGGAATAAGCGCAAGACCGGCACTTCGCAAAACCTTCTGACCATCAAGCTTGATGCGCGAGAAGATCTCTGGAGACTTCCCTGCCAACGCTGGCTCAAGCACATAGAACGAGCAGCTTGCAAATACAAACGAAAGCACCAGGGTTAGGAGTGCAGCTAGGACTGGATCGACCTTCTCGGCAAAAATAATGTACAAAGGCCAGTGGAACAGATACACGCCGTAGCTGGTATCTGCCACAAAAGAAACGACGCCAGGCTCGTTGATACCCTCGGTTTTTTGATGCAACATGCGAGCAAAGAAAATCATTGCGGCTGCTGCGAGCGAGGCAAAAAGGAAACCAAAGGTGTACGTAAAGAGGTCCTCGAAGTGCATGAAGACGCTCAGGAAGACAAGAACGCCACAGCTTGCCACAAGGCCCACAAGCGTTAGCTGAGTAGAAAGCTTCTGCTCAAGCTGGTCAAAGAGCTCACCTGTCTGGGCAATTCCTGCAACACACGATAAAAGCGCACCGATAAAGAAGGGGAACACGTGCGTTTGCGTCGAGAAATACTGGATAGAAAGATTCGTGGAGCTTTGGGCGCCGGTGGCCATCGCCAAGTAAGTAGCGACCAACAGCACCAGGGAAGCTCCAGCAATCTTTACCTTATAGCTTCTAATTGTTTTGCTCATGCAAGCAAGCAGCCAGGCGCACAAACCCCAGAGCACATAAAAGTGCATTTCAACGGCAAGACTCCAGGTGTGCAGATACACGTGAGGAGCAAATTGATTCTCATAGCTGTTGCCCAGAACTATCTCAAAGTAGTTAGTTACAAAGCCAAGAGCTGCGGCAATCTGATACTTAATACCGGAAATGAACTCGGTACGCACAAGCTGAAGAAACGGCGTGCACACAAGCACCATAAACACAAGCGGCGGCACAATTCTGTAGAAACGCCTGCGCAGGAAACCAATGACGTCGATGGATCTAAAGCGAGCAAACTCGTCAATCAAAAGAGCCGTGATGAGATAGCCCGAGAACGTAAAGAATACGTCGACGCCAATGAAGCCGCCTGGAAGCGCGTCCTTAAAAAAGTGATATATGAGGACTAAAACAAGTCCTGTTATACGTACAAGCGAAAACCATTTAATTCGCACTTTGATAAATCCCTTGCTTAAAAGTTCCTTCGTACACAATGTTGTCTTGCGTAGTGAGCTTTCCCTGGCCGTCTGCCTGGCCTTGTACAAACTGACCTTCGTACATCCAGCCATCTTTTGAGGTATACGTTCCCGTCCCCTGGAAATACCCGTCGACAAATTCTCCCTCGTAGGTATCGCCATTTTCAAAAGTCATCTTGCCTTGACCATTCATCTTTCCCTGAATGGTAGTGCCGGTATACGTCACCTGATTGTCGCCGAATACCAGCGTTTTTTGACTTGGTCGGTTAACCAGAACAATCGAGAGCACCGCAAGCACCAAAATTGCAACGACACTTACCAGCTCGAGCTTTCTTCTGCCCGCACTCACCGGGCGAGAATGACGCTGCTCTGGTTCTGGATCTGCTTGATTGCGAGGACGCTTCTCCACACGAATGCTTTTGCGTGCAGATAGAGGCGTTTTCTGGCGCTTCTTTTTCTCTGGCGCAACTTTAGACCGCATATTTTCTACAGATTTTTCTGCAGGTTTTTCTACGGGCTGTGCAGCAGACACTTCTGCAGGCTTACGCTGCGCAAACGACGCAAAAGCAGACGAAAGCTGCTCAGATGCAGTCTGCAGGGAGGCTACTGGACTTGCCGTAGTATCAGCCTTTTCTACGGAAGCCTGAGGTGCTTCTACAGGCGCAACTTCCCTTGCCTCAGATGAAGACTCAGGGACATGCGCTGCTTTAACCATATGACGAGCGTTTCTTTTTTTAGCAGAAAAACGCGTAGGAGAACTCACTAGGTATTCCAATTCAATCGATTTGTTAACTATTTCATTGTACTAATTTCCTTCAACTTTTGAATTGTCATTTGTCCTATACACATTTACCAGATTCACAGGTACGCCCGCTGTTTTTCTGCGATTTTCTGTTCTAAGGAAAAAGAGAGAGGGGTACACTACAAGGTGGTATTAAAAAAGAAACAAAATGTGCTTACTAAAGTGTGTTCTAATTAGAAAATTACATCATCGACATTATCAGGGAGGCGAAGATGGCAGAAGCAATTCGTAAAGTAAATATCATTGGCCATTTGAACCCAGATACAGACAGCATTTGTGCTGCAATTTCTTATGCGTATCTCAAAAATCAGATTGACAACCCTATCTATGAAGCTCGTCGCGCTGGCTCACTCAACCGTGAGACTGCGTTTGTCCTAAATCACTTTGGCTTTGAAGAGCCGCAGCTTATTACTACAGTTACTCCTCAGATTAAAGATGCAGAGATTCAGACACAGCCAAAGGTTGATGCTGGAATGAGCCTCTATGCTGCTTGGCAGCTTATGCAGGACGTTAAGCTTGATACACTCTGCGTTACTGATGAGGAAGAAGAGCTTACCGGCCTGATTGCCGTTAAAGATATTGCAAATGCAAACATGAGTCTTTCCGAGCCAAACCTGCTCTCTAAGGCTAAGACAAGCTATGAAAATATCGTTTCTACGCTTGATGGCACCATGGTTCTTGGTGATCCTCAGGGCGTTGTTAAGCAGGGCAATATTCGCGTTGGTACCAGCGCTTCCGCCCTTTCAGAGATTGTTGACGCTGGCGATATCATTGTTGTTGCTGGCAACCATGAGAACCAGACTATCGCAGTTGAGCACGGTGCTTCCTGCCTTATTGTCTCTTGCGATGCTCCAATTGCTCAGGACGTCATTGACCTGGCTAAAAAGCGTGATTGCGCTATTATCAGCACTCCTCGCGATACCTTTGAGGTAGCTCGCCTGCTTATCATGTCTATGCCTGTCCGTGAGAAGATGCTCACTGACGACATCCTTAAGTTCAGCGTCAACACCGCAATTGATGATGCTCGTAAGGAAATGACCAACTCAAGGCACCGCTTCTTCCCTGTTATCAACGAGAACGGAACTTTTGCTGGTCTTATCAGCGGTCCTGGTCTTTTGAATCCTCGCAAGAAGCATGTCATTCTTGTTGACCACAACGAGCGCACTCAGGCAGTTGATGGTCTTGAGCAGGCAGAGATTATGGAGATTGTTGATCACCACCGCATCGGCTCCATTGAGACTTCTAACCCAATTACCTTTAGAAACGTCCCTGTTGGCTGCACCTGCACCATCATCTATGGCCTCTACCACGAGTACGGCATCGAGATTCCAAAGAATATTGCTGGCCTCATGCTCTCTGCAATTCTTTCCGACACCCTTGCATTCCGCTCCCCTACCTGCACTGAGCGCGATATTGTTGCTGGTAAGAAGCTTGCAGAGATTTGCGGAGAAGACATTGACGCTTACTCTGAGCAAATGTTTGACGCTGGCGCAGACCTCACTGGTCGTACTGCAGAAGAAGTCTTCCATGGTGACTACAAGGTATTCAGTCGTGGTGGCGTAAAGTTTGGCGTTGGCCAGGGCTCCTTCATGACCGAGTCCAGCCGCAAAGCTGCAGAGGAACTTGTTGGACCATTCTTGGAGACTGCCGCTAAGTCCGAAGAGCTCCCAATGGTCTTCTACATGTTCACCGACGTAAAGAGCCAGGTCACCGAGATGCTCTTCTACGGTGCAAACGCTGCCAACGTCATCGAGCGCGCCTTTAACGTAAAGGTTGACGGCAACATTGCTGTTCTTCCAGGAGTTGTCAGTCGTAAGAAGCAGGTTGTTCCATCTCTCATGGCAACGCTTCAGACGCTCGCCGAGGAAAACGCTAACTAACACGGGTTTTTCACACGTCGCACCTTATGCGAGCTTCCACTGCGCGGGTTTCTCGCGCGTCGGATTTCTCGCCATTGATTGAAATGATAACGCCTACCTGCACTTTCGCGGGTAGGCGTTTTTCTACAGGAGCTGTTCTATGACGGCTCCTATTCTGTCTCTGATCACCAGATTGGCGCGACCATCGTACGGCGTAGGTTGGTCGTTGATAATGACCATTTTGTTGCCCTCGTAGTAGTCGAGAAGACCGGCGGCAGGCTGCACTACCAGCGAACTTCCTGCAACCACAAGAACCTCCGCTTGTGAGATAGCATTCAGCGCTCCGTAGACCGTGTCCATATCAAGACCCTCTCCGTAAAAGACGATATCAGGCCTAATAACTGCGCCGCATTGACAGAGCGGCACCACAGACGACTGCTCTTCAATCTGATCAAGCGTGTAGGTGTGACCGCACTCGGGACAGTAAAAACGCGTCTCGTTGCCGTGAAGCTCAAACACACGCTTGCTACCAGCAGCTTGATGCAGTCCGTCGATGTTTTGCGTCACCACCGCGCGCAACTTTCCCGCAGCTTCCAAGTCTGCCAGCCACTTGTGAGCAATGTTTGGCTGAGCCTCCCCCAAATGATGAGAGTTTCTAAAATACGTGTAATACGCTGCAGGGTAATCAAAAAACACATCAAGCGAGAAGATCTCTTCAAGCGTAAAGTCTGGCGCCTTGCTGTAGGCAAAAGACTCCTCGTTATCGGGGTCAACCGTTACACCATTTCCCAGGTCATAGGCTTCTTTTCCCATGTCGTAGCCGTCTTGACCCAGGCCAATAGTCATGTTTTCTACCTTGATGCCGCCCTGACGATACAGACCGTTAGTACCCCTAAAATCTGGGATACCACTTTCTGTTGATACGCCTGCACCACCAAAGAAGACAATGTTATCTGATGACTGAATCCAGTCTTTAAGCTGCTCAATCTTGGTCATTAGGCACCTCTAACCTAAAAAAGGGACCCGGATAAACTGGGTCCCTCGTCTCAAGCGCCGGAGCTCTTGGCGCTGAAAACGCTAGTAATCAAACTCGTCAGGAACATACTCGGTCAAGCATGCATCCAGACCGGCTTCAATTTCTTCATGGTTCATATGACGGCCAATGAAGCACAGTTTTGTTTGACGATCGCCCAGTTCATCATCCCATTCTGCGCGTAGCTCGGGTTTCTCGTCAAGAAGGGTTTCTCGCTCATCCTCTGGCAGCGATGCGTAGAACATGCCATTCTCGTAGAACTGGACCTGCTTGCCGGCCTGCTCAAATACGTAGCTCATCTCGGGGTCTTGTGAAATCCAAATGCTACCCTTGACGCGGATGATATTCTTTGGCCAGCTAGCCACAAACTGGTTAAGTTTATCCAGGTCAAATGGCTGACGGCGGCGATACACAAAGGTAGTAATCTCGTACTCCAAAACCTCTGGGTCCTCGTGCTCCTCAGGGTGCTCCATTGCATCCATCCAGGCAGCGGAGGCGTAGGCTTTGTCAAAGTCAAATCGGCCCGTATTGATAAGCTCGCTCATTGGAATGTTGCCGTTGACCGCCTCAACAATAACGGCGTCTTTCTGCAGGCCGCGAACAAGCGCCTTGAGCTCGTGAAGCTGCTCTGGAGTAACCAGATCGGTCTTGTTGAGCACCAGCGTAGAGCAGAACTCAATCTGCTGAATAAGCAGGTTCTCGATGTCGTCCTCTTCAATATCTGGGTCGAGAAGATCGGCGCCGTTGTGGAACTCCTCAAACATGCGAGCACAGTCAACAACTGCGACGATGTTATCAAGGTTGAGGTGAGAGTGATTAGTTGCATGCTGGCTCTGATTGCAGAATGCAGAAATGTTATAGGTAATGGGGATTGGCTCGCAGATGCCCGAAGCCTCAATAATGATGTAGTCAAACTCCTCGGTATCGGCCAAATCACCCAACTGAAGTGCCAAGTCATTAGAAAGGGTGCAGCAGAGGCAACCGTTAGTTAGAGGAATAACGTCGCCTTCTTTAGCGTAGCCGCCGTCTTTAATAAGACCAGCATCAACGTTAATCTCGCCAATATCATTGACGATAACTGCTGCGTGAATACCTTCAGTGTTAGAGAGAATGTGGTTCAAAATAGTGGTCTTACCTGCGCCTAAATAGCCGGTAAGCAGCACAATTTTCACCTGCTTTGGTTCAGACATAGTGAGCTCCTATCAAATGTCAAACTTTTATATCAAAGAATAAACTTCTTGACTGTAAAAGTGGGCCCTGACGCTTAAGTGAGTCAGGGCCCAACCTTCGCGTTACAAATTATCGAGCTGGAAGCTTAGAAGCTACCGCGATCAATAATCTTGCCTTCCTTCATGATGACGTCCATGTTCTCAGGCGTGAGGTCGCGAATGTTGTTAGCAACGTCGCCCTTGACTACAAGGATATCAGCGGAGAGGCCTTCCTTGACAGCACCAAACTCGTTCTCCTTGCCAAGCATCTTTGCGCCGTTGTAAGTAGCAGCTGCAACAGTATCAAGGATGGAGATGCCAACCTTCTCGACAAAGTCATACATCTCATCGATGGTGACGTAACCGTAAGGAGTGACAAAGCTGAAGGAGTCGGAGCCGATGGTAATGGTGATACCCATGTCATAAGCCTTACGCAGGTTAGCGTAGGTGCGTGCAAGGCCCTTCTCGACAACAGTCTCGCCTGGGAATGCGTCAAGCTCTGGAGTCCAGTCTGGTGGATAAGTTCCGTACCAAGTTGGCAGGAAGCCGATGGTTGGGGTGAAGTATGTTCCCTGCTCAGCCATAAGCTTCATGGTGCGCTCGTCAAGCTCAAAGCCATGAATGAGCTGCTTGCAGCCAAAGCGGACGCAGTCGTATGCAGCGTCAAAGTTGTTGTAGGAGTGAGCATACAGAGGAATGCCTACCAGTGCGCACTCGTCAGCAATTGCCTTGATTTCCTCGGTGCAGAAGAGCTGCAGACGGTCGGAGTCCCAGCGCCAAATGCCGCCACCAGTTGCCCAGATCTTGATGCCGTCAGGCTCTTCACGAAGACGACGGCGGATTGCCTTACGAAGCTCCCATGGACCGTCTACCTGGTCGCCCCAAGGGTGTCCGTCCTTGGAAATCTGCAGTGGCAGGTGGTGAGAGTCACCATGACCAGCAACGCGGCAAAGGCCAAGGCCGGTAGCAAAGATACGAGGACCCTGCATAATGCCCATGTTAACGAGGTCGCGGATAGCAATACCATTGCGGCCAATCTCAACGACAGTGGTAAGGCCGTGGGTAAGAGCGTCATAAGCCTGCTTGACTGCGCATGCCTGCTTCTGAGCAACGGACTCGATAACCCAGTCGTTATCGTTGTCGGTCAGGTTGCCGGAGAAGTGCAGGTGTGTATCAACAAGACCAGGCATTACGGTATGGCCAGATGCGTCACGTACCTCATATCCCTCTGGGACCTCTTTACGAGGACCAGCATAGGTAATCTTGTCGTCATCGATAAGGACAAGGGAGTCCTCAACTGGTGCAGCGCCAGTACCGTCAACGAGCTTGCCGCCTACAAAAGCATACTTACTCATGTTTCCCATCCTTCCTTTGTTGTCCGCTCACTTCTTTTAAACGGACGAGGTTTACTTGCATAGTAAGCCCGGGTTAACTCCTTTGGAATAAGTTAGCCATGGTTGCCGGTAAGCGGAGCAAAAATACCCATGAACGGATGTTCAGATATCAATAATTTCATATAAACATCTAAAGTATTTGATTACTTCATATTTGCTATGACTACATTGCATAGTTGTGTCAAAACAGTTTTTGTCCGGTATCCGTGGTAAGGTTGAGAAAAACAAATTAAGGAGGGGCAATGTCTCAGAATTCTTCGTCGCAGTCCAGCTTTTTTGCACTTATTTCTCGCATGCGCTACATTGAGCGCTGGTCGCTTATGCGCAATTCTCGCTCAGAAAGCCTTGCTGAACACGCCCTTGACGTGGCCGTTATTTCTCACTGCCTAGCAACTATTGCAAATGTGCGCTATCACAGAAATCTTGACGCAGATCGTGCAGCTCTTATTGGTATATATCACGATGCATCAGAGATTATCACCGGAGACATGCCCACGCCTGTAAAGTATGCTAATTCAGAGATTAGAGATGCGTATCATCAGGTAGAAGCACGTGCCGAGAAAACCATTCTCTCCACACTGCCAGAAGACCTGCAAGATGCCTATGCTCAGGTGCTTACTCACAGCGCTGAGGCTTCAGAGAGTGAAGCTTATCTTAGAAAGCTCATTAAAGCTGCAGATAAGATTGCAGCACTTATTAAGTGTATTGAGGAGGCTCAGTCTGGAAACTCAGAATTTATTACCGCTGAAGCCTCAACTCGTGGAGTTGTTGAAGATTTAGCAGATTCTCTTCCAGAAGTGCGCGATTTTATGACAGAATTCCTACCTTCGTACGGAGAAACGCTTGATCAGCTTCTGTAAAGAAACGCTGATTTTGTCTGCTTGTTAAGGAGTTGCTTTGCGCGCACTACATGCACGTTTGCCTAAAAACTTTGTTCTGGAAGAGCGCTTAGAGGCGTATTCCAGCGTTATTGAGCCTCATCCAGAGGCTTTGAGAGGTACGTGGGCTTCTGCGTGTGCGCCAATTACTGCTGAGGGGCATGTTCCCTTCTCTGAGGTCCGTGTAGACCTTGGCTGCGGCAAGGGATCTTTTACTGCCGCTCAAGCTAAGGCAAATCCTAACGTGCTTTTTGTAGCCATTGATACAGAACCTATCTGTATTTCATATGCTGCTAAAACAATGTATGAAGCAGGAGTGCCTAACGCCATCGTAGTTCCTGGTACCGGAATGAAGATTGATGAGTATTTTTCGCCAGAAGAAGTCTCTGTTATTTACCTCAACTTCCCTGCACCATTTCCTCGAATCAGGCAGGCAAAGATGCGCCTCACTGATGCTGAGCGTCTTATGCAATATAGAAATGTTTTGGCTAAAGAGGGTGTTGTTCGTCTTAAAACGGACAGTCAGCCACTTTTTGATTTTTCTCTTGAGCAAGTTGAAGTTGCTGGATACAACTTTATTTGGAAAACGCGAGATGCAAAGAACGATTTTCCTCACGATGTTCCTAGTGAGTACGAACAAAAACTTGGCGCCCAAGGCGCTAAGGTTCATGCCTACCTGATTGCTCCGGGTCCTGTACCAGCAGATTTCACACCCACAGAGCCTGTCAGTCTTGTTGACTACCTTCCAGAAGATTTAGAGTCACTAACCTACGTTCCTCATGGAATGGAAAGCACGGTCCGCAATCTTGCAAACCGTGCTCGTAGACTTCGTAAGAAGGCTCAGTAATTTGTAATTGGCTATGTGTAGAAACAGCCGTTTGTGAAAACAACCTTTGTAGGAGCGCTCCTTTGTGAGCGCTCTTTTTTAAGCCAGCAGCCCTGACTCTTTTACTTAATCGACTTTATATTCAAAGCTCTAGTGGAATTAAGAACCGCAAGCACCATAACGCCTATGTCTCCAAAGACCGCTAGCCACATGGGAGCCAAACCAAAGGCTGCAAGGATCAAAACAGCAACCTTAACTCCAATAGCAAACACAATATTTTGCTTTGCAATACCCAAGGTATGACGAGCAATCTTTACGGCCTTTGAGAGCTTAGAAAGCTTGTCGTCCATAAGAACTACGTCGGCGGCCTCAATAGCAGCATCAGACCCCAAAACGCCCATAGCAACGCCTACATCAGCGCGTGCAAGAACGGGTGCATCATTGATGCCGTCACCGACAAAAGCAAGGGACTTACCAGCTGTCTTTTGGGCGAGAAGGCCTTCAACGGCAGAAACCTTATCCTGTGGAAGCAGTTCAGCACGAACCTCAGTAATGCCCATCTGAGCAGCAATCTCTTCTGCAACGTCGCGTTTATCGCCCGTGAGCATAACAACCTTAGAAACGCCAACGTCTTTGAGGGAAGCGATTGCTGCTGGAGCATCAGCTCGTTCGCGGTCAGAAATAACAATGTGGCCCATGTAGGTCCCATCAACAGCCACGTGAATGATGGTTCCGTGGTTCTCGCACGCTTTCCAAGAAGCTCCTACGCTCTCCATAAGTGCGCTGTTGCCAACAGCAACGCTCTTACCATTCACGTTAGCGCAAATGCCCTGACCAGCAATTTCTTTGATGTCCGTGATAACACAGTCATCGTCCTCGCTTGGATAAGCAGCACGAAGAGCTGCAGCAATGGGATGCGTGGAGTGCATCTCAACGTGAGAAGCTAGGTGCAGAAGGTCCTTCTCGCCAATGGCCTGAGGATGAACAGCAAGGACCTCAAAAACACCCTCAGTCAGCGTACCGGTCTTGTCAAAGGCAACGGTATCAAGGGTAGAAAGCATATCAATGTACGCAGAGCCCTTGATTAGGATGCCCTCCTTCGAAGCAGCGCCAATACCGCCAAAGAAGGCCAGTGGCACGGAAACTACCAGCGCACACGGACAAGATGCAATAAGGAAGGTCAGTGCTCTTACAATCCAGATTGATGCGTTGCCCACAAAGTCTCCCGAGAGCAGTGGTGGCAAAAACGCCAGCGCAATGGCACTGTAAACAACTGCTGGAGTATACACGCGAGAAAAACGACGAATAAACCTCTCGCTCTTGGACTTGTTTTGGTTTGAGCTCTCTACCAGCTTAATGATGCGGGAAGCAGTAGAGTCTTCAAAGAGGTGGGTAACGCGAGCACGAACCACGCCAGAAAGGTTTACGCAGCCCGAGATAATATTGTCTCCCACCGTTGCGTCACGAGGCACGCTCTCACCAGTAAGAGCAACGGTATCAAGACTGGTAGAACCCTCGACGATCTCTGCGTCAACAGGGACACGGTCGCCGGGTTTGACCACAATAATCTCTCCTAGCCCAACTTCTTCTGGAGAGATAGTAAGCAGTCGTCCGTCACGTTCAACCGTTGCGCTGTCAGGACGGATATCCATAAGCTTGGCAATAGATTTCTTGCTGTTATCGGAAGCAAGGTGTTCAAACACTTCTCCTACCTGGAAGAACAGCATGACAAAGACGGCCTCATCAAACATAGGAGAACCGTTAGGCACAAAGCCAATGAGCAAGGCACCAACAGTAGCAATGGTCATGAGCAAGTCTTCGTTAAAGCACTCGCCCTCAGTGATGCTCTCCCATGCCTCTAGAACAACATCGTATCCCGCAACAGCGTAAGGCAACAGGTAAAGCAACAGTGCCTGCCAGAGCTGCAGGTCAAATGCGTGTTCAACCGCGTAAGCAATACCTAGCAAAACAGCAGAACAGACAATGCGAGCAATTTTCACCTTTGTCTTTGAGCTCATGGCTCCTCCTTGGGTTGTTGTTATGCCTAGTCTACTCCTTAAATTGATATATGTACATATATTCATACAATAATCTTAAGGAACTTTTCACAAGAAACTCCGCGGGCGAGAAACCCGTGGAGTCCCAGATAAACCTATAAATTTTGGCCGTAGTTTAAGCCAAACGTTCTTCTCGCCAATTGGTCTTCTCACCGATTGGAAAGCTAGTTGATCAGCGATGCAGGAGTTGGGATGAATCCCTCAAAAATGACAGGCGCACCTTCAAGCTCGGAGGCAATCATGTCCTCCTCGCTCCTAACGGTCCAGGTAATGAGATGTGCGCCCATGGTATTGCAAGCCAGCTTAACAAAGGGATTCTTGCGATCTTCAAACTTGTAAGAAATGAAGTCTGGACGACCAACAGAATTACCAAAGAGAGCTGTAGCACCAGCTCGTGTAGCAATGTTCATGTGCTTGGTCTGGCGGTCAACCAGGAAATTCTCTGAGAGTTGGCCACGAAGCATCTCAGGACGGTTCTGACGCAGCCACTGCAAAACGCGAGGATCAAAGCTCTCGATGCATGCACGAACGGGACGAAGATCAAGAGCCTGCATGATCTTTTCTGTCAGCTGCTCAGCGTTATTGTTGCGCGTCTTAGCCTCAATAATCAAAGGTGCAGGTAGCTCACCGGAGCCACTCCATGCATAAACCTCAAGGACTTCCTCAAACGTTGGAATCTGCTCGTCAGTAGCAAGAAGTCTCAAGCCACGGAGCTCTTCAAGTGTGGACTCCTCAACAATCTTCTGTACGCCACAGAGGCGATCAAGTGCTGAATCGTGAACAACAACCAGCTTGTTGTCTGCCGTCAGGTGAACATCAACCTCGGAGCCAAAGCCCTTCTCGACAGCTGCGCGGAAAGCAAGCAGGGAGTTCTCTGGAATGCCCGCCTCGTTGTTGTAGAGGCCACGGTGAGCATAGCGATGACGAGCAATCTCGTGCCAACGCTCCAGGAGCAGGCGATCATTTTGCTTGCGAGGAGCAATGGAATAAGCACCGTATGCAGCCAAACCAAGAGCAGCACCAGCCACAACACCACCGGCAATTGCCGCATTTCTAAACGACTTACGCTTCTTGGTAGAAGCTAACAGAGCGTCAGAATCCTGTCCATCTTGAGCGGCAATTCCCTCAACAACATCTGCAACTGCGATATCTGCGGCAGCATCCTGATGCTCAGCCAGGGTCTCCCCCATCTCTTCAAGCGACTCTGCAGTGCTTGCAAGCTGCTTAGAAAGCTTGTTCTTTGGGCGAGAAAAACGATTCTCTAGATTAGACTGAAGCTGTGCCTGAGCGGCCAAAACTGAAGTCTGAGCCGAACGAAGCGCAGACTGAGCGCGAGCGACTGATGACTGAATAGCATCGCCGCTTGGCAGTGCTGGCCTGATATGAGCATTAAACCCAGCTGTAAGCTGCTCTTTTGCGATATTGCCTGCTAAGTTAGCAGCCTTAGAAGCCGTTGTAGCAAGCAGCTTTCTTCCAGCCTCGGATTGAAGTGCTGCCTTTGCGGCATACTGAGTAATTGCTAAACCTGCAGCTCTAACTGCAGCTCTCTTAATAAAACGACCAATCATGTAAGCTCCCTTCAATCTAGCTTTATTCTATCAGTCCAGTTCTCGCTTTTTCGCTACGTATTGCGACTTTCTGTGCGTAATCAGTATCTTTGTCTGTTCAAAATCGAGTAGTATGTAGTCCACTAACTACTATCTCAGGAGCATCATGGCTGTTATAAAACAAGAACACGCTCTCTACCTGTATAAACTACTCAAAGCAACCATTGGCGTCTCTAAGCAGACTCCCCTCTCTGCCGTTGAGGGCGTGCTCATTGAAGACGACCTTACACCGCAGGATTTTGGCTTTGACGACATCCGCGCGCTCATGGAGGCGTGCCCCGATTTCATCAAAATCACTGCGTTCAAAAAAGGCTACGTCTACGCAACGCTTCTGTCCTTTGATACCTTTGAAGCTGCCCTTGCTGCTGGCGAGAAAAACGTCGAGTCGCAAAACAATGGCAAACCATGGAAACGCCGACGTGGGGCAAAGTCCATTCGAGCTCTCAAGCCAAAGCACCTGGTAGCTGAGACAGAGCCTGAAACGGAAGAACTTCCTACCCAAGAAGAACCGACGGAGACAGAAGAGGTGCCTGTCACGGAGAGCTCAGAGGAACTGCCAGCTGCAGAAACAGCACCAATCGTAGAGGAATCTGCTGCTGAGGCGCCTGTTGTAGCAACGCCTTGTGCTGAGGCGCCTGAAGAAGATCTCCAGCAAGAATCTGCCGATGATGCCGCTCCAGAGCCTGCTGGAACCGATGACGCATCTCCAGAACCTGTCGAAACCGAAACGCCAGCTCCAGAGCCTAAAGCTGCCGAGCCTACAGTGCCCGAACCTGTAGTGCCCGAGCCTACAGTGCCTGAGCCTACCATCTCGCTTACCGTTACCTACAACCCCTACGACGGCTCCGATGAAGAGAAGACACTTGAGGCCGCTCCTTCAGTATTGCAACAGGCACTGAATGCAACAAGTTCTGTCTCTAACACTACAGTTTCTGAATCCCAGGCTTCTACGCAGGCAATCAATCAGGATGAAATTCCTGCCCCTACCCCAACATACCCTGCCAATTTTGAGGAAGATATCCACGTCAACAATGATCTTCTCGGCATTTTGTATCAGATGGCTCCCGTCGACGCCAACGTCCTCAAGCAGCTAGAAGAAGACTTCAAACTTGCCGAGGCTTCTCGCGCACTCATTTCTAAGGGTGGCACGTTCACGTTTAACACGCGTTACAAGAAACCGCAGACAGACGAGGTTATTACCGCTACCATTCGCAAATCTAAGCGCGGGGCTCTGCGTCCCTGGACGCTTTTGGAGCTCAGCGTTTCCGCAGATGAATTGCATGATCAGACAGTTGACGTGCTTCGTGGACTGCCAAAGTCTGCCATTGCTTCGTGGGAAAAGCTCCCTGCAGCGGCAAAGCAGCTGCCTGTCAACCCAGTTGACGTGGTTATGAACGAGGCTCCTGTCTCCGACTGGAACGCGCTTTGCACCACCTATCTGAGCGACGCGCCCTCGTTGCAGGCAGCGCAAGCTTGCCTTTCCGCAGCGTACGTCTACAGAAAGAACGAGCAGCAGCTCATGCATACTGACGCTGACTTTTCGCTTCCCGTTCCAGGTGCCGCGCCTCTGCTCTTTGATCCCGAGTGCGGATTTGATGACGACTCGCCTCTGGTGCAAAACGCCCTGCGAGCAGCAAAACATGGATGGCGCATGGCCGTTGAGCTCTACAATCCATCCAGACACTGCGTCTACCTTGCGCTTCCTACCTCTGATGGCGAGAAACCCCTTGCGCTGGTATTTGATGCATCAGCAGAGGGCCCTTATCACGTTGTTGCAGCGCTAACTATTGAAGAAGCGTATCCACTTGCACGTATCTTCTCTGACGGCCTTCCTAGCTGGATTTTGCCACAGTAATCCCAGGTCGCAGGCAAGCTCTCTTCACAGAGCCGCCAAGTTAAACTGAAAGGACTGACCCCAGAGGAGTTCCGGAATCAGTCCTTAGTGGCCTAGGTCTTTATTAAATTCGTCCAAGTTTTGGGACGCAGTTCATTTTTCTTAACCGCTTCTGCTGCGATTTCTTGCTTGCTCTGTATGGGGCCTGACGATTTTACAGCGGGATGAGGCAGGGTGGCTTGCTCCTGTGAGAGCCGACGCGTAACTTTATCTCCAACGTCCAGCGTCTCGCCTGTCAGCAAATCGTGATCAAGCGAGTCCATTGCTTTTTTGCACGTCGGTGTTGTTCTGTGTATCGGCATCGTCTTCACGGAAGTTCAACTCATGTCTCCTTTGTCCGCCACCGGACCGTCTTTCATACATACTATTTTCACACACATAGCGCTATAGAAATATTACAACACCTACAAAGATGGCAAGTTCATACTGTATTTTTTCATACTGTGTATTGCATAGTATGCCTGAGTAATATATACTATGTATCACATAGTATATTGAAGGAGACGTATTGTGGATGCACAGCTGAAGCGTGGATTTCTTGATATCTGCGTCCTCGCAGCCATAGCCCGCAAAGATTCCTACGGGTATCAAATCATCCGGGATGCCCCTGCATCGCTTGAGCTCTCCGAGTCAACGCTCTATCCCATTTTGAAACGTCTTGCTAAGCAACATTTCCTTTCCGAATACACACGTGAGCACAACGGTCGTCTCCGCAAATATTATTTGATTACTGACGCGGGACACTTAGAGCTCTCACGATTTATCGCTGATGAGGCCTCCATTACAGACATTCTCTCCTACATTAAAGAAGGAGCATCGTCATGAAAAAGGATGAGTTTCTTGCCGAACTTCGCGCAAACCTTAAGAAAAAGCATGTTCCCAAAAACAGCATTGATGATGCTCTTGCCTATTACGACGAGGCAATACACGACCGTATGGAAGACGGTATGTCCGAGGAAAAAGCCGTAGCAGCCATGGGAAGCATTGATGATGCGGTTCAATCAGCACTGGAGAGTATGCCTGCGTTTCTACGCGCAACTCAGCGTATCCGCTCTGATTCGGTACTTATGTCCATAACTATCGTACTTCTCGTCATAGGCGCTATTGTCTGGATACCCCTTACGTTTGTCCTCGCACTTACGGCATTGAGCATTTATTTTGTAATTTGGGCACTTGTTATTTCATTATGCTTTGCAGTTGCCTGTGGTCTTTTCTGCGGAGTAATGAGCATCCCGGCACTTGTAGTGGGATTTCTGCACGACATGTTCCTTTCCGGCGCGCTTTCTGCCGGTGTGTTTCTGCTCATAGGAGGTGTTTCCATACTGGTAATACCGATAGTAGCTCGCATAATGCATTCTCTCGTGCAAAGCGCACGAGACTATGCAAAGTGGATTGCTCATTTCTTTGCACAAGTTCCTGCCGAGAAGACCACAGCCTCCACGGAGCGAACAAATACAACGTCATGGTCAGAAGGACATTCGAAAAGACTGCTCTCGCTGTTCGGTGGTATTTTTATCGCAATTGGCCTTGTATTGATTCTTGTTGCGTATGTGGGGTCAGGATGCAACCTTGCAGGTTTACCTGAGCTTCCTGCACTACAGATTTCTTCTTGCTCGCTTTATATGAGTCCGCATACTATTGCGTTTATGTAACTCAATTGACGCAACCCACACAGATACCCGCAGGTATCCGGATCCTACGTTACGTATCCGAAACTGATGGAGAATCCTCCAACGGCCCTTCTCTTACAAGATATCCGCTGTCATCAAACACGCAAGCTTGACTGGCAATTGGCATTATTTTTCCATACGGAATTTATGTATTAAAATTCGTCCCTACATAACAACCACCAAGGGTAAGTTCTGTATAGTCGATGTCTTTCAGGTATGGCTTTCCCGCATCTCCTTCCTGACGGGCAGTATTGATGGCCTCCTTCTTTTTTCGGCGAGTTCAGTTACATTTCCGGAATGATCGTAAACAACATATAGAACTGTTGCGGGATCACTTAATTTTCGGTTTCTGAATCCAGTGCCGGACCTATCGCTTTTATGAGATATCCATTCTCATCGAACTCATAATAGTAGTCATCAACTATTGCTAGCCCATGTGAAAAAAGGTAGCCGTTGATTTGTCGGTACGCTTTGTGTCCATCAACCGTTACCCAACCGAAGGGAAGTTTCCATTCAAAAGGTCCAAGTTCTACAGAGCCGTCTCTTACTTCCTTGTAGTCGTCAAGAGAAATTTCCTCCAAATCCACGAGTTTGAAGGACTCGTAATTGCCGGCAAGAGCGGAGAACCTTAAAGTTCCGAGCTCTTGCATGACATATCCCACAGGTTTATCTCTATATCGAATCTCCCAAATAAGGTTGTTCCGGGTTTCTGGTTTTACTCCTATATAGCAACTGCCAAGCGTGAGCTTCATATAGTCGATGTCTTTGAGGTAAGGCTTTCCGCCGTCTCCTTCTTGCCTGGCGGTATTGATAGCTTCTTGTGTGGCCCGCTCTACCGCTTTTTGCTGAAGTGAGTCAATTGCCCATGGGTAGGGCGTAGCAAATGCATTCCACAAGAGGAAGACAGTGGCCATAAGAAACAGAACTATAGAGATAATCTTTAGAGGCAGCCATTTATGTTTCTTGTTCATAGTCATCACGCAGCCTCAACTAGTGGCTTATATGCTTTAGGAACAATGTTTCCTGGTAGTGCTTTATGCGCTTCACCCCTTGCATTAAATTCGTAGGTAACACCACCAATGCGAGCTTTTTGCGCGTAAATCATAGAGCCGGTAGGACCTCCTGAAACAGGCTGATTATTGTCATAGCGTAGATAGTAGCTGCTGCCTCCGTAAGAGAGCCAGCCAGTACGCATTGAACCATCTTGGTTAAGGTAGAAGGTATGACCGGAACTATTAAGCCATCCTGTTTGCATTATTCCGCTTGAGCTTAAGTAATACCAAGAGCCTCCCCGCTCCAGCCAACCGGTAGCCATTGATCCATCGGAGTTAAAGAAATACGGCAGTGGGCACGCCGGGTTTCTCGCCAGGCGCGTCAAAGCACCCAGCTTAGTCATGCCATGGTTCAACAGGCCATTCGTTGCCCGTGAGGCTCCAATTCTTCATGTCATTGGCGTCGCCGTTAATGACAAACTCCCTGACAAAGATGTCTTGCTTGCCGTTTGAAATGGTCTCGATATAGTAACGAGGACGAGTCTCGCCCTCATAGGACTCGTCAAGCGGTGTGGTGTAGTTAGAAAGCGTCTGCTGGTCAACGCCCATGTCCTTCAGCGTCTGCGCCAAAATGTCGTAGTGCCAGACAGGCGCGTCAGAAATCTGCATAGGCTGAGCCGCCTCTTCAGCGGTCTGACCAGCTGGTTTATACATAATGACTGGAGCAGAAGGTGTCTGAATATCGCTGCCCGTCAAGTACCAGTCACCATGATCTGCGGTAATGATGAAAGACGTGTTTTCATACACACCAAGACGCTTAAGCTCAGCGATATACTGCGCAACAATCCTATACGCGCCAATAGTCTGCTCATCAACGTTTTGCTTGCTTGGATCTTCAGTGCGCTCAACGTTGCGATCAAGCGTGTAAGGTGGATGCGAGCCAAACAGATGAATAAAACGGAATGAACCGTTCTGACCAGCGCTGTCGTCAATCGAGAGTCCGTAGTGTTGAAGCTCCTGGTAATACTTGAGATCATCCTCGGTGTATGGCTGTGAAGAGAGATCAACTTCGTCCATGTTGACTAACTTGCGCATGCGCATATTAAGATCCTCGGTATAATACCAGAATCGAGGCTTAAACACCCAAGGCATGTCCCTACAAAATGCCGTCTTATAGAGAATGCGCAGTGCACCTAGCACGTCTAACTGGTTATCTGTACCGCGACCACGAGGCTCGTGGTAGTTGATGGAATACTTCTGCGCAGTGTCTCTGTAGTGAGAGTAGTTCAACTGATCCGTATACAAACCTGCTTGATATCCAGCATTCTGAATATCCTTGAGGTACTGATCACTTTGTTCCCAGTTGTAGACAAAATCGTTGAAATTCTCGCCAGGCTGAGGACGAGAGCCAAAGAGCAGCGATGGAACACCGTAGCGCGTTGGAATCATAGAACCGACGGAATTTCTGTACCAGGTAAAGCCGGTAAGAGACGCAAATGTCTCTGGATGCTCATCGTAGAGTCTCTGAATAAAAGCAGTGTCGGTAGTATCAAGGACAAACACCACGACGTTCTTCTTGGAGGAAACGCTGTAGAGGCCCTCGCGCGTTGCGATAACCTGCTGGTTTTCGGCATGAGCATCTATCGACGCTGCGATTGCAGGACCCCAGAGACTTGCAACGCCCACTGTCTGGACAACGACAAGAGCGGTTGCGGTTACCAGAAGACCTGTTCTAAGCTGACGTGCTTTTAGGAGCGAGAAGGTCACTGCAGCTGCAATGATTGCCAGCCAAATGAGGCCAGAGACAATCATTTGAGTTGTAAAATCTGACCAAATAACTGCATGTCCGTCGGCAAGTGGCATACCACCGTTCAAGAATACTGCCTGGACGTATGACGCCACACCGATGGCTCCTATAAACGCAACGGCAACGTTAAACGCGCGCTTGCGCAGGAGCGATAGAAATACTGTAAGAATGATCGTAATAATAAGGCCTGCAATAATAACGGGACCTGCAACATCATTGAGGTTGAAAGAAAGGTCTCGCGCATTGCTTGCTACCAGCTCAAGTGGGGCTACAACCAAGATAGTAAAGACAGTAAAGAAAGAGACAAGAAATGCGACACCAATGCGACCCTTAGGTTTGAGGGTTCCCTCTTTTTGTTCCTTGAGACGGACGGCCTCTGCTGCAAGGATTTCTTTCATCTGAGTATTTGCAGCTTCTGCACCTTTGGCGTCAATCTTGTGAACTTTGCCTTCGACAATCTTATTGGCGTTCTCATCAATCTTAAGCAGACGGAAGAGCACCTTACGAGAACGCCTAAACGCAACGCCAAGGACCGCAGAGAGCGCAACTACAACTGCTGCCAATGCCTGGATGGTGTAGGTCATAACTGACGGGTCAACGTAAGCCTGAGCTGTTGCTGGTAGAAGTGCCCACCACGCAAACGTCAGTACTGCGACAAAAAACGCTCCATGAAGGAAGGACGCGCGGCTTTGAATAGCGGCGCTGCAAGAGTTTCTCATGGTAGAAGTTGTTGTTTTAGTCACGAGAAACACCGTCCTCATCAGTTGTCTTTGTGGCGTCTTTAGTGGAGCTGACGTCGTCGCTTTTCTCGTCATCGTCTGCAGCGTCCGCAGCAGCGTTCTTCTTGGTAGTAGCGTTGTCTGCAACCTCAGCGGCAGCCTCTTCCTGGTGCGCCAAAACGCGCTCGAGGATGAACTTACCTGCGGCTTCTCCACCGTGGCCGAGATTAAAGATCATGTTGTTACGAATCTCTTCAATCTTGTGCGACCAGCTATCGGTTTCCTCCAGCATCTGCGCAACCGCGTCGCCAAGGCCCGAGAGGTCCTTAGGATCAAAGCTGCGGCCAATCTCATTTCTGAGTGTAATGTCGCATGGATCCGAATGAATCTTGCTCCAGTCAGGGTTGTTCTCCTTCATCGCGGTGTCAATGAAGACCGACGGCTTGAGCGTGGTAAACGAGAACTCCTCAGCAACACTCGACCAGTCAGTAAACAGCAGGTCAGCCGAGAGAACCGAAGTATTGGAGCTGAAGTCGGTCTCAAAGGAGAGCTCCTCTGGGTCCGCGTCAGCGTAGCGAGCAAGAATCTCCTCCATACGGGCAGGATAGCGCTTCAAATACTCTGGGTGTGGGCGGACCACAATGCGCCAGCCGCGGCCCATGAGCTGCTCAAGCAGGCCGTCAAGGCAGCTGTCCATCAAGTTGTCGTACTGCCACGAAGGACCAATCAGCAACAGGGGTTTCTCGCCAGGTTTGCGCTGGCCCAGATTCTGCTTCTGGTAGTTTTTGATTGACCTATCGAGAAGATCGTAGCCAATAGCAGGCTTTCTCTTGGATGGCGTACCGTAGTACTTCTCGACCAGCTCAAGATCATGCTGCTGATGAGGGCCAACGCAGAGGACGTCGTCGTAGTAGGTGTACTCGTTGCGCGTTGAGGTAACCGTCATGGAAGTCATGTGGTGGCACATATACATGTACTCAGCGTCTTTGCGCACGTAGGAGCGCTTCATGTAGGAGCTCTCCAGGTCGCCGAGGGAAGTTACCACAACATCAGCGTCGAGCTTCATGAAAAGCGTGATAAGGCGACGCTGACCCAAGTAATACGGAATCAGGCGAGGCTGCTGTTTTGCCAGTTCAAAGACCTGGTCGTTAGGGTCAGAGGTGACATAGTGGATACGAATGTCAGAGTTTGCCAGCAGCCACTCGATGGCGCCCTGGAAGTACTTGTAGAAGCCGCTTGACTCGGAATAGAAAACCAGGTGCTTGCCGATGGTGTCAAAGAAGCGCTTGTAGTCCTCTTTTTCGCGAGCGGCATGAGGATCGCGCTGGAACCACTTGTGAGTGGACTTGGTTGCTGCGTCCATTGCCTCAAACTCGTCGCGAGCAGCATTGAGATCGTCGTAATCAACCTGCTTACGAGGGTCGATGATGATGTTGCAGACAATTTGGACCAGGATTGAGAGAAGGTTTGAGCAAACCCAATAGAATGCCATGCCACAGACAACGTAGACTGCAAGTACC
Source organism: uncultured Atopobium sp. (assembly GCA_937935155.1). Taxonomy (GTDB): domain Bacteria; phylum Actinomycetota; class Coriobacteriia; order Coriobacteriales; family Atopobiaceae; genus Lancefieldella. The sequence goes on from CALGXY010000105.1 coordinate 60,498, forward strand.
AGCGACATTGCAATAGAAAGGCCGTTTGTGGTGTTCTTCTCTGCACGAGACTGCTCGCGCTGAAGCGGATTCAGCTTGTTGGAAGCAAGACCAAGAGCAACCGAGGACAAAGCTGCTGCCAGTGGCATAATCCAGGTGATACCGCCATCGATGATTGGGGTCATGCCCAAAAACTCTGTGCCAGGCGCACCAGAATCGGTGATGCCATGGATAACGTCAACTAGGCCGAACAGGATGACTACCTGGATTGCCAGAGGAATAAGACTCAATAGCGGGTGATAGCCTGCCTTTTTGTTGAGCTCGTTGGAGCGCTCCTCGATGGTCTCCCTGTCGCCGAAGTAGCGAGTCTTTAAGCGGAAGGTCTCGGGCATAAGGCGCACCATAACAATAGAATTTTGTTGTGTCCAAAGTGCCAGAGGCATCAGGATGATTTTAGTTGCAAGAGTAAAAAGAAAGATTGCCGCCCACCAACTGCCGGTCAAGTCGTATGCGGGCTGAACGATAAGTGAAAAAACGTGTGCAAGCTGCTCCATATACAAACCTTCTACGAGAAACCTCTACAGAAGCCAATAAAACCTAAACCTAAAACCTGCAAAACCAATGGAATTCATGAAAACTAAAAGAAAGCTACGACATCTCAAAGAAGTTTGTAGTATCTAAAGTTAACCTGAAGAAACCATTTGTGCATAACTAATTTATGGTATCAAAAAACGCTATTTATCGGCAGTTTAAAGCGAACAATCAAAACGTAAAATCTTTAATTTGAATGGACAAAATTTATTCATAAATTGTTCTTTTTAAAATCATTCTATAAAAGTTACGTAGGCAATTGTCTTTCTCGTTAATCAAAATTTAACCCCTGAAATGGCATTTTATTTGATTTTGGGGTTGCAATCGCGGTTCTGCTGGCTAAAATACTCTCCATGTTATTTTTAATATTCGGCGCATTAGAGCGCTTTTGAAATGAGGAGATTCTATGCAGGCTAATCTGCAGGAGCTAAAAGAGACCTATTCGCGGCAGACGTATAGTGTGTTTTCGATCAACCGCCAACAGAAGATTGCTGACTCCCAAGTTACCTTTTCGCTTGCTCATTCTGTTTTCATCATTCCTGTTTTTGGAGCTGCCGAGATTACTATTGGTGGAAATGAATTTGTCTGCGAAGGAACTACGGTTGTACATGTTCCTGCAGGTCAGACAGTAACATATCGAACCCTTTACGGACGCTCGTTTGACCATGTAAACATCTACTATGATGGCATTCAGGGCGATGTCACCAGCCCAATCTTCAATGCCTATGCATTTGATCCTCAAGGATTCGACCGCATTCTTGATAAGGTGCTTGACCTGGAAAAACTTAACACCACCCCATCGCTGGACAATCGTGTTGCTCAGATTGTCAATGGCACCGAGCTCATCAAGTCTATGTTCCTACTCACCAACAGCCAAAAGGTTCAGGAGAGCATGGCCGAGGCTCGCACGTATATTGAGCTCCACTTTGCAGATCCAATTACCATCCCTGGCCTGGCTAAACGTTGCGGAATGAGCACTCAACGCTTCTCCAACAATTTTGTCCAAACATTTGGCGTTCGCCCAATGACATTCATTATTGCAAAGCGTCTTGATCATGCTCAACAGCTACTTCAATCTGGTCTTTCTGTGCGAGAGACTTCCGAGGCGGTTGGCTATAGCGATCCGTTCTATTTCAGCAGACTATATAAGAAGCACATGGGCGTCACGCCTCAGGATGTTCATGACAGCTATGAAGGAAACGTCCTGATTAAGTAGCTGTCGTTTAAGACTGCCTGTTGCTACTTGCAGAAATTACTTGCCCAATTACTTGTGGCAAAGCTGGTCGCAGGTTTTATTGCAAATCAAAGGGTTAGAACGTTCCGCTCTGACCCTTTTTTGCATAATCCGGTTGTAATATTCATTTCCATGAATACGTAATTTTTGCGCTCAAAATTATGTGCCGAAAAAGGTAAAAAATGCGTTTAGTTGGAAATGAAAATTGAAAATTAGACGTTTTATCTCCAACTAAGACGATTTTTTACCGCCTCAAAAACTTTTATCTGGGCAAACGTTGTATGCAGAAAAATGAAATCTCCAACTAAACGCATTTTTTACCACTTGGAGACTTATTCGAGTGATTCGCGAAGGATCTCTGCATCCACCGCCCCCCCTATCAGCCGTCTATTGCCATTCTTCGAGCAACTCTTGCACGGAGCCAGTGCAGTTTCGCAGCACAAAAAATCCCAGCACCGCTAGGTGCTGGGATTTTACACTTGAAACTTTAAGGGCAATTAAGCAGACTCAACAACTTCCTCTGAAGTGTTGTCCTTCTTAGCAAAGTGCTCAGCAACATAACCAGTAATCAAAGGAGTCAGGATTGCAGTAACGATAACTGCAGCTGCTACCTGTGCATTTGCTGTTGCAAGAGCAGCGCCGCCATACAGGGCTGGGTTTGCCTCTGCCATAGCAGCAGGTGTAAGTGCATTTGCACCTGCGCAGGAAGAAATAGCAACACCAGCAATACCAGTTCCGCCAGTTGCGCGATCAACAAAGTAGTTGATAAAGCCACCGCAGACGGAGCAGATAACGCCAAGCAGAATACCTGCAGGACCAGCCATAATGAGAGAATCAAACTTCATGGTTGTGCCCATAGCAAAGAAGGTCATGACAATAATTGCTGGCAGAGCGCTTGTGAGCATCTTCTTCATAGATGGGAAGCAGTTGCCAAGCAGAATACCCAGGATAATTGGGAGAACTGCACCAAGCAAAGACCAGTTAATTGGAGACTGACCAGTTGCGCCAAGAGCAAGCATGGTAACTGGAGGGCCAACGACCAGCGTAGTAATTGCGACTGCGCCCTGCTCATACTCGTTACCATAATCAGCCATCAGTCCTGCATACATGGAGTTGTTTGCACCAGAGCAAGCAGCAAGGATGACCATGGAAGAAAGGCCAAGCAGGTTGTCGTTCAGGAAGAATAGAACTGCAAGACCAAGAGCAACGCAGAACACAACCTTAGAGATGATGATGATAGCGCCACGAAGAGCAGCCTTTGGTGCACTCTTAAACGAAATAGTTGCACCAACACACAACATGAAAGCACCAACCAGAGCAGCAGTACCCTTAACGGTCATAGCTGCAGAAAAGCTACCAAGCGTTGGGAATACATCTGGGAAAAATGTGTTCATGAAAACGCCAAGAAGCAGTGGTACCAGGATGTTTGCGCCTGGAATGCGACCCAGTGCCTTAAATGGGTGCTGAAGAGAAATTGGTTCTTTTGTAGCCATCAACAATCACCTAATCCATTACGATGCCGCCGTCGCAGTCGCCAACCTCACCGTTGACAAAGCTAGCAGCGTCGGAAGCAAAGAACAGTACCATCTGTGCAGGCTCAGATGCCTGTGCAGGACGGCCGAGAGGAATAATGCCTACGACCTTCTTGTACTTCTCCTCATCGTTGGAGAGTGCAGTGGTCATATCTGTAATGGTGAAGGATGGGCAAACAGCGTTACAAGAAATGCCGTACTTGCCGCCCTCTTTAGCGATAGCCTTGGTAAAGCCGTTCATACCAGCCTTAGAAGATGCGTAAGCAACAGTACCAAGGAGGCCGCCGCCAATCTTGCCTGCAACGGAAGAAACGTTAACAATGCGAGCGCCGCCACGGTCAATAAAGTGCTGCCAGAGAGCGTGAGTTACGTTGTAGGTACCAGTGAGGTTGGTGTTGATGGTGTTGTTCCACTCTTTGTCGTCAACCTCGGTGAAAGGAACGGAGCTGATGCGACCAGCGCAGTTGATAAGAACGTTGACGTCGCCGCACTCCTCAAGAATCTGAGCAACGGTCTTCTTGACGCCCTCTGCGTCTGCAATGTCCATTGTGTAGAAGAAGTTACCCTCGCCAAGCTCCTCGACAAACTTGCGACCAGTGTCCTCGTGACGAGAGCAAACGATTACGTGTCCACCTCCAGCAACAATACCCTTGGAGATCTCAGCGCCAATACCAGCGCTTCCGCCTGTAACCAGAACCAGCTTACCTGTAAAATCGAATGCCATGCTCTCTCCTTTTTTAACGAGCACAAACCATTAGGAAACAAAATAAATTCTAGCCATATTCACATAATTTGCTATAGAAAAATTATTTTTGTTTCACAAATCCTATGGTAAATAAGCCAAAGGAAAATAATTTGCTTAAAATGCGACATAAATGACACATTAAATTTCATGTTCAATCTTTTGGACATTTGTCTGCAAATCTAACCCTTTTTCTTTCCTCGTAAATCTCAAAAGTTAGACAAAGCTAACTTTTAGGAATACAATAGGGAGAGAAACCCGTTGAGCTCGTAGCTCCAAACACCTAACTCTTGGCTTCACGCTATCAGTTTCTTGCTTTCAGTCCCGTAGCTACCTGCTCTTATCTCTTTGAAGGAAGTCGCCATGAAACATCGCTGCACACATAACTCAGTAGCTGCAAGTCTGCAACCGCGCACGAATCCGCGCCCAAACGCTGACTCACAGCCTCACTCCACCTGCAACCCTCTCCTATCCCGCAGGTCAGCGCTCACCTTGCTTGGCGCAAGCTCTGCGGCTACCATCGCTTCTCTCGCCGCATGTAGTCCACGCGATTCTGCTGTTAGCGCAGACGCCGCGCAAAACCAGAACTCTTCGGCTCCCCTCGTCTTGACCACCTTCACCGTCATTCAAGACATGGCTTCTCGCGTTGCGGGCGAGTTTTGCCAGATAGAATCCATCACCAAAGCCGGTGCCGAAATCCACGACTACGAACCCACGCCCGACGACCTTAAACGCGCGCAAAAAGCCCAGCTTATCCTCAACAATGGTTTGGGGCTTGAGCGCTGGTTTGAGCGCTTTGTTGCCGACTCGTCAGCACAGCGCGCTGACCTCAGCGAAGGCATCACCGTCATCCCCATCGCCGAGGGTGACTACCAGGGTCAGGCCAATCCGCATGCGTGGATGTCGCCCGCAAACGGCAAGATCTATGTCGAGAATATTGTCCGCGCGCTCAGCAACCTTGTCCCTGACCACGCCAAAGACTTCGAAGCCAACGGCGACGCATACAAAAAGGAGCTCGACAACATCTCCTCTCACCTGATTGAGGAGCTTAGCACCCTGCCGGAGAGCCAGCGCACGCTTGTGACCTGCGAGGGAGCGTTCTCGTACCTGTGCCGCGACACCAACATGAAGGAGCTCTACCTCTGGGCCGTTAACGCCGCTGATGAAGGCACTCCGCAGCAGATTGCCAAGGTTGTCGAAGCTGTAAAAGCCCAGCAAATCCCCGCAGTATTCTGCGAATCCACGGTAAGCCCCAAGGCAATGCAACAGGTAGCCGACGAGACGGGCGCTGTCCTCAAAACTGACGAGAAGAACATCTTGTACGTAGACTCCCTCTCGGAAGCCGACGGCCCCGTTCCCACCTATCTTGACCTGCTGCAACACGACGCAGACGCAATCGTATCTGGTCTCATGGGAAGGTAATTGTTCGATGAATCTTTGTGTTTCGCAACTTTGTGCCTGGTACGAGAAAAAAGACCGCGAGAAACCCATCATTTATGACGTGAATTTCTCGCTTTCAACAGGAGATCTTTGCGCACTTGTTGGCGTCAATGGCGCCGGAAAATCTACGCTCTTCAAAGCATTGATGGACACCATCGCATGGGAGGGGTCACTTACTTGGGGTCAGCAACCTCTTTCACAGGCGCGCAAGCAGGGCAAAGTAGCCTACGTTCCTCAAACGGAGGCAATTGACGCGACGTTTCCGCTGCTCGTAAAAGACGTTGTTATGCAGGGAAGATATGTTCATCAGGGTTGGATGCGCATACCTTCCGCTCAGGACAAAGAGCTGGTTGCCCAGGCGCTTGAACGCGTTAACCTGGCCGACCTTGCAGATCGTCCACTTGCCCAACTCTCGGGCGGACAAAGAAAGCGTGTTTTTGTGGCACGCGGAATAGCGCAAGCTGCTGAGCTGGTATTTCTCGACGAACCGTTTGCGGGAGTAGACGCTCGCTCTGAGGCTATCATCACCGAACAGCTCAATAACCTCAGCAAAGAAGGCAAAACATTGCTCGTTTCAATTCACGACATCAATTTGGCTCAGCAAAAATTCCCGCTCTGCCTGGTCATCAATAAAACCATAACCGCACAGGGCTCTTCAAAAGAAATTCTTTCTGGAGATGCCCTCCTGCAGAACCTTGGTATTTCCGAAGATACCCACATTGAGGAGGTGCTCCATGCCTGAGGTAGACATTCTCCAATACGCATTCATGCAGCGAGCCCTCATCACCGGAATTGCAACCGCCATAGTCTGCGGGCTTTTGAGCTGCTGGATCACACACATGGGATGGTCGCTTATGGGCGACGCCATCTCGCATTCTATTCTCCCGGGCGTGGTCATTGCTCACCTGCTGGGGCTTCCCTATCTGGTAGGAGCACTGGTATTTGCTCTCATTACCGTGGTGTTGGTCGGACAAGTCAAAAAGAGCCAAATTGTGCGCCCCGATACTGCTATCGGCATTGTATTTACAACGTTTTTTGCACTAGGAACAGTTCTCATATCCAAGGTTCCAAGCCAAATTAACCTCTCACACATACTCTTTGGAAACCTTTTGGGGGTCACTACTCCCGACATGCTGCAAGTTCTTTGTATTGGCCTTCCCATTGCAATCCTGCTCATCCTTAAAAACAAGGACCTGACCTTGCTTTCATTTGATCCCACGCAGGTTCAAGCAATCGGTCTTTCTACTAAAACACTCACTTCATTCTTGCTTGTTGCCCTAGCCCTCGCAATTGTCATATCGCTCCAGGCAGTTGGCGTCATTTTGTCAGTCTCGCTGCTTATTGTTCCGGGTGCCTGCGCAAGGCTTCTTACCAATCAGATGCGGCATATGCTCTGGATTTCTCCGCTTATTGCCACGATTAGCGTTTTGATTGGAATAACAGGCAGTTATTACTTAGACGCCTCTTCTGGAGGAATGATTGGACTCACTCTCGGCGTGGTCTTTTGTATCATTTTTATATTTAAGAGTTTACCAAAGCTTACTTTTGGACATATACTAAGCAAGAACTAAGAAAGGAGGACCAATGCATACACTCAACACCTCAAAAGCCCAGCTCGCTTGCGCAACTCGTGCACAAAAACTCTTGCACAGGCAAGCCTCAGCGGCTCTCAGAACATCCATTGGTCTTATGGTCGGAGCTCTTCTTATTGCGATGGTTCATTAAGGCTTCAACTCAAATAATCACCCAAGTTTGGCGAGAAACCCCTTCTATTCAAAGGGTTTCTCGCTAAATTTTTATATAAGTGTTTGAACGAGAATACCTACGGATACTGACGCAAGGTTAGCCAAGATTGAAAGAGTCCATGGGGTGTTACTTACTCTTTTTACCTTGTAAATGAGACCTTCAACAGCAATAACAACCAGTTCAACCGCTATGACGCACGCCCAGTACTGGGCGTCGTTAGCAACCACATCAACAAGGGCACTTGTAATAAAAACAGCAATTGGATTAGTAAGCACTTGAGCAGCAACAAGAATCAACAGTGCTTGATTGTCTTTAACGCCCAGCGATTTTGCGACAATAAGCTCAACAGTAATAGTCAGAATCAGACAAAACGCAAATATCGGAATAATGGTCACCAAATACGGCAATAAAAATATTTGGTCGTCCATGCCATTAGCCTTCTACTTGTTTGTCTTCAGCAACAAGATTGTCTTCAGCCGCACACTCATCTTCAACCGCAAGCTCATCAACCTGATCAGATAGCTCTGCGATTAGAACATCTTCCTCTACAGCCTCAACAACTTGTGCTGCCTGGAACATACGCTCATGACCAAATGGCCCTGTAGCCACGGAATCTTTGACTAACGTAAGACCTACGCCCAACGCAAGTGCCGAGACCAAACTGATACCAGAGAGCATCGCAGGATGTTCAATACGGAATCCTGCGAGCGCAGGCAACGCACCTACGGCTAGTGAGAAACTGGCCAGTCCAAACGCGGTGCCTTTTGCGTTAGGCAAGATGTTTGCTAGAGATGCCAACGTAATGGACATAGTAAAGTTGAAGAAAAACACAGCTAGGAGGCCCATAGGAGGCATCTCCCATGAAGGCACAAATAAAGTAGCTGCGGCAATGAGCGAAAAGATAGCTGTAGTCCTGAAGCCAATACGATCAGCAACCACTCCACCAAGCGCTTTACCTGCAAATACGCCAAGGATACTTAATACCCGTAAGAGCGTCTCACTCTTCCAAGGAAATGCCATAACCATGCCGACATAGCTTCTCAGCGCCACCACAAGGCTCAGCAGTGCAATCGCAAGCAATGTATTGGACGAAAGCCTAGGAATATCAAACGTAACGTTATGCACGTTCCAGTACTTCTTGTTAACCTTTTGTACTACAAGCGTGATAAGCGCGCATAAGAACAATAGCACAAGCAGGGAAAATGCAATCTGAAGTCTTCCCATTTGAGCACTTTGTGTGCCTAAAAAGACTCCAATTGCACCAGTTGCAATAAAGATTCCCGAAGGTCCTGCATGTTTTTGCGAGATATTAAGGACGCTCAGTCCACCTGCACTATGGAAGAGCGCATTTCCAATCGCAAGCAAAAGAATCGCAGGCCACTCGAGAAGGGCTATAGGGACCAGCGAAAGAATAACTCCAGCGCCCACTAAAGCATACGAAAGTAAGGCGGCATAGGAGTTCTTATCCAGCTGATCCAGCGCAATGCCTATAGGGAGCTGCAGGGTAAAGGCAACTATGTCATACAGTAAAATACTTAGCGCAACAACTTCCATCGAACCCTGGCCAGACTCGCCCAACACTCGGCTTACCGCGCAGAGCATGGTAGATACGCATGCAAAGTCAACTACAAAATGACATAACGCAAATGCAAAGGTAGTGACTTCTTTTTTGGGAAGAATCTGCTGTGTTGTGGACAAGGTTTTACCTGCGACGCCTTATGATCATAATGAAGCCAATTACTGCCACAAGAGTAGAAATTGCAGCCATGACCAGGAAACTAGAATCCCTCTCAATGTTTGGCGTAGAAATAACATCAGCTTTTGCAATGACTGGCAAAGCAACTGCTATTACAAACACGCTAACAGCAAACGCAATTTTTTGGGCTGAACCCAAACCTTTAATCAGATGACGACGTAGTGACATACATACCTCCTTCATCAACTTTTTAATATTTTACCAGTACACACGCCGCGTTCCAAATGTACTCCCGTAAACGGCATAAAAAGCGCCCGACGAATGTGAACTGCCTCCCATTTCTTATGTCCAAGAAATGGGAGGCGGTTCATATGCGGGGGATTATGATTCTGCAGCGTGTTAGCGTCGGCTTTTAGGCTTGGCCCACAAAATAGCGCAGCTTTGGTAGGTTCTGCTGAAGAATCGACATGTTCCTAATCAAGATAGCCAGGCAGCTAGGCGGTCGCACTACCTGATATGCATCTCTATGCATAAACTTCATCTAATATGCTTAAACATGAATAGACTTATATAAGAAATTTAACTATCGATAAATTCTGTATCTACGGAACACACCTAAGTCGGATAATCTGCTCAGATGAGGGCATTTTACACATCTAATGACGATAATCTGCATGATTGAGGTATTTTCTGCGTCATGTATACGTCTTTTTAACAGATTATCTGACTTAGGTGTGTTTTGAACTGCCTCCCATTTCTCGTGTCCAAGAAATGGGAGGCAGTTCACAAGCGAGCACCTTATCTTGTAAACATCAGCCATGGTGTATGCAGAAGCTTCTTTATGAGAGCGGCTTATACGCATCATCAACATTGATGTGGCAATAGCCACCAGGATTCTTCTTCAGGTAGTCCTGATGATATTCCTCGGCAAGAACGTAGTTATCCAGTGGCTCTACCTCAACGGCAAGCTTCTGACCAAACAGAGACTCCTGCTCAGACATAATACGATCAATTACAAGCAGATCAGCATCGTTTGTGTAATAGATGCCGGTGCGATACTGCCTACCAACGTCGTTACCCTGCTTATTTACTGAGAGGGGATCGATAACCCTAAAGTAATAACGCAGGATGTCATAGAGGCTTACAACGCTCTGATCATAGGTTACATGCACTGTTTCTGCATGATCTGTAGCCTTGACCTCCTGATAGTTGGTATCCAAGGTCTTTCCATTTGCATAGCCAACAGTGGTTGCAGTAACGCCCTTAATTCTGGAGAAGTACTCTTCAAGACCCCAGAAACATCCACCTGCTAGATAAATCTCTGCCATAAAAGCCTCCTTAGGCTGAAATGCTGTTATAAAAGTTTGAAGTGGCTTCGCTTTACTTCAAAGACGCCTTCTTTACATAGAGAAGATATTACCGCGCTTAAGGCGCTTCTATCTACACCAAGATAATCGGCAAGCTGCTGACGATTGTAGGGGATATCAAACTCCGCAGAACCTGTTGCTTGCGAGCGTGTATTCAAGTACGCCATCAGTTTGCCGCGAATACTTTTTGGAGCAGCATCTTGAATACGACGGCTCAGCATGATGTTTTTCTGCGCAATAGATGCCATAAGGTTTCTGGTGATAATATCCACGCCGCCGCAGATATCACAGGTTCTGGTGGTGATTTGTCGCACGTCTAGCAGCAGAATATCCGATTTCTCGGTAGCAACGACCGAGGTCAAAAGCGGCACGTTTCCAAGAGCTGCATATGCCTCTCCAAAGGTTTCTCCTGTATGGAAGGCCCCCATCACAGAAATGTTACCTTGAGCATCTGACCCCTCAACATGAATAGCACCGGAGACAACAATGCCAAACTGATGTGCCTTATCGCCAGCGCATAGAATAATCTCTCCAGGCTCATAGGTATGCACTGTCGCACGTAGATGCTTCAGCAAAGCTTCAAGCTGCTCTGGCTTTACGCCTTTAAACACCACCGTGTTGAGCAAAAACGAAGGCTTAATATCTTGTACGTTCATCAATGCTCCAAAAATTCCTCAACAAGTATCGTTTTGTTGTAATTACAACATACCTTATTCCACATTCCTGTAATCATGAAACCCAGAAGAGCAAATCTCTTCTCGCTATATGGTTTTATGGAGAGGAAAAATAGTGGATAACAAGATGTTCTGTTTCCAGTGCGAGCAGACTGCTGCTTGTACTGCATGTACCGGCGCTGCTGGCGTTTGTGGCAAGCCTTTTGACGTCGCATTTGCTCAGGACGAGCTCACCGGCGCTCTGGTTGGCCTTTCTCGCACCGAGCTTGCTGCTGGCAAGCGTTCTAACCGTGCTGATCAGCTAATTGTTGACGGCCTGTTTACCTGCATCACCAACGTCAACTTTGACAAGGGTGCTGTTGACGCAATTACCGCTCAGGTTCGTGACGAGAAGAACCGTCTAGCCGCAGAGGCTGGTGTAGAGCCTGTTGAGGATCTTCCACTTGGCGGCGTTTGGTCCGACAACGAGGACATTAGGTCCCTCAAGTCCCTCATTCTCTTTGGTATTCGTGGTATGGCTGCTTACGCTTATCACGCTCGCGTTCTTGGCAAGACTGACGACGCAGTTGACGCTTTCTTTGTAAAGGCACTTGCTGCTCTTGCTACCGAGTCCTCCGTTGACGTTTTGCTGCCTCTTACCCTTGAGGTAGGCGAGGTCAACCTCAAGTGCATGGCTCTTCTCGACAGCGCAAATACCGGCGCTTATGGTACTCCAGTTCCAACTGAGGTTCCTCTGACTATTGAGCCTGGTCCCTTCATTGTTGTTTCCGGCCACGACCTTCTTGACCTCAAGATGATCCTTGAGCAGACCGAGGGCACTGGCGTTAACGTTTACACTCACGGCGAGATGCTCCCAGCTCACGGTTATCCAGAGCTCAAGAAGTATCCACAGCTCAAGGGCAACTTTGGTACCGCATGGCAGAACCAGCAGAAGGAGTTCAAGGACATTCCTGCTCCTGTTGTCTTCACCACTAACTGCCTCATGCCACCTCGTCCTAGCTACAAGGACCGCGTCTACACTACTGAGCTTGTTGCTTTCCCAGAGCTCGTCCACATTGACGAGGACGCAAACGGCAAGAAGGACTTCAGCACTGTTATCAAGCAGGCTCAGGAGCTTGGTGGATACGCTGAGGCTCAGGAGCTCACCGGTATCAACGGTGGCCACAAGGTAACCACCGGCTTTAGCCACGGTGCCGTTCTTGGCATTGCCGATAAAATCATCGATGCTGTTAAGCAGGGCGCTATCAAGCACTTCTTTGTTGTTGGTGGCTGCGACGGTGCTCGTCCTGGTCGTAACTACTACACCGAGTTTGTTGAGCAGACTCCTGCAGACTCCGTTGTCCTCACCGTTGCTTGCGGTAAGTTCCGCTTCAATGACCTTGACCTGGGCACCATTGGTGGCATTCCTCGCATTCTTGACGTTGGTCAGTGCAACGACGCTTACGGCGCTGTTCAGATTGCAACCGCTCTTGCAAACGTATTCGACTGCGGCGTTAACGACCTGCCACTGAGCTTTGTTCTGT
>CALGXY010000106.1:0-1417 GCA_937935155.1 uncultured Atopobium sp.
TGTTGGTGCCGTTGTTGGTGCCGTTGTTGGAGCTGCTGTTAGATGGATCGCTTGCGACGTCAGTCACGGTAAGGGTTCCAGAAACGTAGACGAACTCGTAGTCGTCAGCTGAGCCACCTGCAGGAGTCAGCTCGTGCGCACCAACGCTCAGGTCAGTTGCGCTGAGGGTAGGAGCGGTATAGCTGCGAGCAGTATCAGCAGTCTCACCGTTTACAAAACCGGTAACAGTAAGAGCAAGCTGAGGAGCAACGCCCTTCTGAACAGTCTCGCCAGCATAGGTCACAACAAGCTGAGCCTTATTGATGGTCCAAGTTGCATCCTTGGTGTTAGTGGTGCCATCTTCCCAGGTATAGTTCATAGGGTCAGCAAGATCAAGTTCAACTTCATACGTACCAGGATAAGTTGCTGAAACCTGGCCACTAACAACTACCTGTGGGTTAGCGGTGGCATCAAAACCACGCTGATTATGACCGTTATAGGTGTAGTTAGTTGCGGTTGGAACAGCAACAGTGCCCTTCTGAACGCTCATCTTCATAGGAATGGTGAAGTCATACAGACCGCTGTTCTTGATGGTGATGCGCGTATAACCATTGCTTGCAGCAGTTGGAGTACCAGAAATAGTTGCAGTGCTTCTACGAGCAGTTGCGTCATTCTCCATTGGACTAAGTGTAAGACCAGCAGGCAAATTGTCTACGGTAAAGGTGTCGTAACCCATAGTAGATGCAGCCCAAGGAATGGTGATTGGCTCGTTGTAGGCCTCGCCAACTTTTGCAGGAGTGATCTTGTTAGAAGGAAGCACTACGCCAGCGGTATTGTTGGAATTCTGGAACCTGGTATTCTCGATAGTCAAATCACCGCCATTGGTGGTGGTAAGATCAATCTGAACAACCGTGGAGTTCTTAACAGTTGAAGTACCCCTGTTATCAAGACCGTTATAGAACGTAACATTATCAAAGGTTACGTTTGCACCAGCCTCAACAATAACATCGCCCTCAAACTTCATGTTTGAAACGGTTCCGTTAAAGCCAGCTGGGAAAATGATGCGAGAACCCTTAGGATTCAGACCAGCATAAACCTGAACGCGCGTACCGTTACCCAGATACGTGCTCTGATAGGTACTAGTAATGTTGGTTACGGTAGTAGGAACAGTGAAGTCCTGAATAGAAGAACCGCTACTGGCGCCAATAGTCACCCTTGAACCAGAGAATGACCACGTAGATGCAGCGTCCATCGCAGCCTTGTTGTTGCTGTAGATGTATTGCAAACTACTAGAACCATAGCCCGAGAGCCAGTCAGTAATCTCAAATGTTCCATCTGCGTAAGCCTTTGTTGTAAATGGCGAGAAAAACAAACAAGCTGCAGCCTTGGAGCTATGGTGCAGACGTAGAGGACAAATCAGGTTCTTATGCACAAATTG
>CALGXY010000107.1:0-16127 GCA_937935155.1 uncultured Atopobium sp.
CGTATTTTTGGTGCTAATCCAGAGACTCCAGAAGAGTGCATTCCATTTGCAAAGAAGCTCCAGGATGGCGGCGCTCGCAACGTTATCGTTTCTTGCGGTGGTGCAGGTTCGCTGCTCCTGGACGAGTACGGCACTGAGCACATTGTCCCAACTGCAAAGATTCGCCTTGTTAACGCAACTGGCGCTGGTGACTCCATGGTTGCAGGCTTTTTGGCAAAGACCACCGCTGGCTACGATTACGACACTGCGCTTATCTACGCTTCTGCTTGCGGTACGGCAACTGCAGCAAGCCGAGGAATCGCAAAGCGCGCAACCATCGATCGTGTTGTCACTGCTCTCTACAAGAAGATGGGCCGAGAAATGCCTGCTTCTATCGCAGAAGAGATTCAGCTTGCTCGCCAGAAAGAGGAGAGCCGCGAGGGTAAGTCTTCTTGGCTTGCAGATTCTGAGTAGTAATCTCAGCTAGAACACGTAGTTCTTTTGGCGAGAAACCCTCAGATTGAGCACTCGTATTGCATGAAGCATACATAACTTTTTTACTATCGTGAACGCACAAGCACTTGGCAAGAAGTAATTTCTCGCCAAGTGCTTTTTATTGAGATTTATTTGAAGATACTCATAACGTAACGGTATAAAAAAATGTTACTCTGTACAAAGATAGGTTTGACCCTGCGACTGTTGTCCTTTTGGGCAGTCATGCAGAACTATACGCACCGCTTCGCGGACAATGATTGGAGCAAGTATGTTTGAGGGAGTCAATGCGTCCAATGGAATCGGCATCGGTACTGCTCAGGTTGCCGTAGATCCAGATCTTACTTTTACTCCACACACTGTTGAAGACACAGCTGCAGAGAAGGCTCGTTACGCAGAGGCCGTAACTAAATTCATCGCACAGACAAATGCGCAGATTGAGCGCATGACCAAGACGGTGGGCGAGGAAGCTGCTGCAATTATGGGTGCTCACATTGAGTTTGCTGAGGATGAGGGCATCAAAGAGGCTGTTAACGGTGCTATTGATGGCGGAACCTGCGTTGAGCAGGCTGTAAGCGACGCCTACGACATGTACTACAACATGTTCCTTGGCATGGAGGATGAGCTCTTCCGTGAGCGCGCAGCAGACGTTGCTGACGTTAAGACTGGTCTTCTCGCTGACCTCCTTGGTAAAGAGGTTGTTGACCTCTCCACACTTCCAGAGAACTCCGTCATTGTCTGCCATGAGCTGACTCCTTCTATGACTGCAGACATCGATAAGGACCACGTTGCAGGTATTGTTACCGAGACTGGTGGTCGTACTTCTCACTCCGCAATCATTGCTCGTGCTCTTGAGATTCCTGCAGTTCTTTCTGTTCCTAACATCACTTCTGAGGTTGCAACTGGCAACGCTATTGTTGTCGACGGCACTAACGGCAAGGTTGTTGTCAATCCATCCGAGGCTGAGCTTGCTGAGTACAAGGCTCAGGCTGAGGCTTATGCTGCAGAGAAGGCCGCTCTTGAGGCTTATCGCGGCAAGGAGACCGTAACTGCTGACGGCATCAAGGTTCTGCTTGTTGCTAACATCGGTAATCCAGATGACGCCAACGGCGCAGTTGACGCTGACGCTGAAGGCATTGGTCTGTTCCGCTCCGAGTTCCTGTTCATGGATGCAAAGGAGCTTCCAAGCGAGGAAGAGCAGTTTGCTGCTTACCAGAAGGTTGCTCTACGCATGAAGGATAAGCCTGTCATCATCCGCACTCTTGATGTTGGTGGCGATAAGGAGATTCCTTACCTCAACATGAAGGCTGAGGAGAACCCATTCATGGGCTTCCGCGCTATCCGTTACTGCCTCAACAATGCTGAACAGTACAAGGTTCAGCTCCGCGCTCTTCTCCGCGCATCCGCATTTGGCGACATCAAGATTATGCTTCCTCTTGTTACCGCTGTTGACGAGGTTCGCCAGGCAAAGGCTCTTGTTGAGGAGTGCAAGCGTGAGCTTGACGCTGAGGGCGTAGCTTACAACAAGGACATCGAGGTCGGTACCATGATCGAGACTCCATCTGCATCCCTGATTGCAGATAAGCTGGCTCGTGAATGCGACTTCTTCTCCATTGGTACCAACGACCTCATCGGTTACACCATGTGCGCTGACCGCGGCAATGATCGCGTTGCCTACCTCTACGAGGTCTACCAGCCATCCGTTCTCCGTTCCCTCAAGTACCTCATTGGCGAGGGCAACAAGGAGAAGATTATGGTTGGTATGTGCGGCGAGGCAGCTGCAGATCCACTGCTCATTCCAGTTCTGCTTTCTTTTGGCCTGGACGAGTTCTCCGTTTCTGCACCATCTGTCTTGCGCACCCGCAAGACCATTGCTGCTTGGACAAAGGCTGAGGCAGACGAGCTCACTGCTCGCGTCATGGAACTTGATACTGCAGCTGAGGTTAAGGCTCTGCTTGAGCGTGAAGCTCGCTAAGTTCTAGTTTCTAAATCTTAGCTTACACGATACAAATTTAGGGGCATCTGCGCTGGCAGGTGCCCCTGTTTCTTTAACGTTAAACCTTTTGGCGAGAAGACCGATCTTCTCGCAATGCGCAACCAGCAAAGCCCGAGCCTCGAAGCGCGACCTACGACGCAGGAGTCGCTCTGTGCGCTAGGGAACAATCACGGAAAGCGCAGCGGGAATAACCTCAATGACAAACTGTTCTGCAAAGGGAAGCTCTTCTCCGTCTACTTGAATAGGGACGGGCTTGTGGAAAGTTACCACTGCTTGCTTGAGGTGACGCTCCTCAATGATGCGGGAGTTGACGTGTTTACCAGCCTTTGCCAGGCCAAACAGAGCCAGCAGGTGAGGAATGACAGGCACTTTAGTGTTGTAGCAGACGGTAAGAAGGCCATCGTCAGGCTGCGCATGCGGGCAGACCTTAAAGCCGCCGCCATACGTAGGGCCAATCTGAAAGGCCATGATAAGCGCTTGAAGATCAATGTCCTTCTCGCCATCAAACGAGACGGTGCAAGGGTAACCCTTGCTACCTGCAGCCATAAACTTGAGGCCCGAGGTTAAGAAGAGCGCCTCGCCCTCGGTAGAGGAGTTGTTCGCGCGGCGCTTTGTGGTGTCGGCTGCAATAGCTGCATCAAGTCCAAACGACATGGTCTCCATGAAGTAGACGTCGTTGATGCGACCAATCTCTAGCTGCTTAACCTTGCCGCGAACCAGCTGTGCAAACGCGCCTTCGGGGTCGTTAATTTTCATGCCCAAGGTGCGTGCATAGTCGTTTCCCGAGCCCATAGGGATAATGCCAAGCGCTGGACGCTCCTCTGGCGATAAGGTCATGAGGCCATTGACCACCTCGTGGATGACGCCGTCTCCTCCAAGTGCGACAACCGTATCAAAATCTGCAGCTTCTGCAGCCATGATACGAGCATCTCCCATGGCCGTGGTGAGCTTAAGCTCATATCCGTCAGTCGCAGCTGAATAGCTGGTCAAAAAGTGACGAGCAAACTCTGCGCCTGCAGCGCCCTTACCACTATGAGCAGCAGGATTAGCTATGATAAGTGTGCGTCCAAGAGGGGATTGAGACATTTTGCACCATTTCTACAAGCGCTGCTGTTGAGCGCGCTGTTACTAAATAGTCTTGTCACCACATATCCAAATAAAATAGTGGAGAAAACAGTTCAACAACGTTTCAAGTTTAAACGGCTTTGTCTGTCTGTGCTAGGATAAACCATACAGAAATCGGTAGAAAAGGATAGCGCGTGAGCGAGTCTTCAACACAAACTAATAATGCGCAGGACACAAGCGTAGTTTCTGCAAATACTAATAGTGCAAGTGCAAGTCTTGTTGCTGTTTCTGCTCGAGATGCATGGTATCCAACACATCAGCGTGACCAGTTCATTTTGCGTCAGCTGGTAAGTAAAGACTTCAAGCTCAAATATCGCCGTTCCATTTTGGGCGTTGTGTGGTCAGTTTTGAACCCCCTTTTGATGATGACCGTTATGGCAGTTGTCTTTTCTACTTTTTTAGGCAACCGCGCCGAGGATGTTGTGAACTATCCTTTGTATCTTATTCTTGGTAACACAGCGTTTCAGCTGATGAACGATGCAACCACTATGGGAATGCGCTCAATTATTGATGCATCTAGCTTGCTTAAGAAGGTTCGCATCAATCGTGTTGTTTTCCCTGTTCAGAAAGTGCTTTTTGCGGTTGTAAACTATCTTTTCTCGCTCATTGCTGTTGGCATTGTTATGCTTGTCTTCCGCATTCCGCTGACAATTTATTCATTGCTCACACCTGTTGCTTTGCTGCTTCTGGCTTGTTTTTGCATCGGTCTTGCAATGCTTCTCTCGGCCCTTGCAGTCTTTTTTAGAGACGTTATTCACCTGTGGAGCGTTGTAACCACTGCCTGGATGTATGGTACACCGCTCTTTTACTCCGTTAATATCATGTCGCCTTGGATGCTTCAGATTGAGCGTTTTAATCCAATGTTCCACTTTGTAACATTTATTAGAGACTGCCTTCTTTTCCAGAAGTTTCCTGCAACAAGCACCATTTTAGGCTGCCTTGTTTCTGCAGTTCTTGCCCTCGTAATTGGCTATATCGTCTTCCATAAACTAGAGAAGAAATTTATTCTGCACATTTAACCGCAGATTATCTTTTTGAAATAACCTTATAGCAGAACGTTTCTGGATGACTACGAGTTTGTGTGAAGCCAAACATAACGCCTTTTGAGTTGAATGAATGGCTTTCCACCACTGCAACGCAGTTAAAATCTCCAAGCTCTAAATGTTGCTGGTCTTCTTCAGTTGCCAGTTCAACACTGATTGTTCTTTTGCTCTTTAGAATTTTCATATGAAGCGTGTTTTCTAGGTATGCATAAATAGACGTTGATGCATCAGCAATGGTTAGATTTCCAACGGCAGATGCTAAAAGGTAGTCGTTATCTATCTGGCGAGAAGATCCGTCGAGTTTACGGATTCGAACAATGTGGATAAGTTCTTCTCCTGCTTTAAAACCAGTTTGATGAGAAATACTGTCTGTGCAAGGAACGTGCTCAAAGACAATGACATTTGTTTCAGGTACAAGATTGTTTCTGTGGGCATATTCTTGAAAGGACTCAAGTCCTTCTAATGAGCCAATAACCTCACTTGGTTTTTTCTGCCAAATAACGCGTACGCCTCTACCGTGAATAGGCTGAAGAAAAGCTTCATCGGACAGAAGTGTGAGCGCACGTCGAACGGTGTTTCTGGAGCAGGAATATATCTTAGTAAGCTCCATCTCGGTTGGTAAATAGGACTCATACGCATATGTCCCGTCTAAGATCTTATTTTTTAAATCATGATAAATCGTATTAAACCGTGCGCTTGGCATATTATTTTCCTTAACGTGCTGTTGAAGGTTGGAGTTGCATGTTAAAATTGCTCTTGATTAGATAGTAGCTTTATAAAAATGAAAGTTACATAAAATGATTCCATTCATACCATTTACCGATAATTTCATACCGCTCAGAAGTAAGTTGTTTAAACAACTCGCTAGTACTAATATACTATTACTTTGTAGACGTAAGCAAAATTGTTTTGAACGTGTGTCAAAGCATGGCTTATGAAAATCAAGAGAAGAGGCGCCAACCCAGCAAAGGGATAGGAGCGCTCTCTAAGGAGGAGTCTTATGTCCGGTATCAATCGTAGGCAGTTTGTCACCTTAAGTGCGTCAGCTCTTTGTTCGCTGGGTCTTGTCGCATGTGGAGGAAATAACGACAAAAAGCAGGGAGAGTCTGATTCTGCAAACGGTTCAGTTTATTTCCTGAACTTCAAGCCTGAGGCTGATCAGCAGTGGAAAGATCTTGCAGCTAAGTATACTGAGGAAACAAAGGTTCCTGTAAAGGTAGTAACCGCTGCTTCTGATACTTATGCACAGACATTCCAGTCTGAGATTAACAAGGACGCCTCTGTAGCTCCAACACTGTTCCAGACAAATGGACCTTCTGGTCTTATTGGCGTAAAAGATTACTGCATTGACCTTAAGGGCGCCAAGATTCTGGATGAGCTCACCAATGACGCTCTTAAACTTCAGGAGGATGGTGTTGTCTACGGTGTTGATTATGTAGAGGAAGACTACGGCATTATCTACAACAAGAAGCTGCTTGAGAAGGCTGGCTATAAGGGAGACGACATCAAGGACTTTGCTTCACTGAAGAAGGTCGTTGAGGATATTCAGGCTCGCAAAGCAGAGCTTGGCGTAAAGGGCGCATTCACCAGCGCTGGTCTTGATTCCAGTTCTGACTGGCGCTTTACTACACACCTTGCAAATCTTCCTCTGTACTATGAGTTCAAGGACACTGGTAAGCCTGAGGCTAAAGAAATTAAGGGAACGTATCTCCCTAACTACAAGCAGATTTTTGATCTCTATATCAACAATGCTACATGCAGCCCAACAGAGCTTTCTGGCAAGACTGGTGATGACGCTGTGGCAGAGTTTGTTAACGGCGACGCAGTCTTCTACCAGAACGGTACCTGGGCATACAATGACATCAAGAAGCTTGGTGACGATGCTCTTGGTATGATTCCAATTTATATTGGTGTTAAGGGTGAAGAGAAGCAGGGTATGTGCTCCGGCGGCGAGAACTATTGGTGCGTAAGCTCCAAGGCAGACGACGCTTCCCAGAAGGCAACGCTTGACTTTATCTATTGGTGCGTAACTTCTGATACAGCTACCACTGCAATTGCTGAGGATATGGGCTTCACCATTCCATTCAAGAACGCAAAGGCAACTAAGAATGCTCTTGCAAACATTGCAGCTGAGTATGCAAAGAAGGGTAATGAGTCCGTGGCTTGGGACTTCATTTACATTCCTTCTCAGGAGTGGAAGAACAATCTCTCCAGTGCACTTAAGGGCTATGCAGCAGGAACAGAGGACTGGGATGCTGTTAAGTCTGCATTTGTTGACGGTTGGAAGACTGAAAAAGAGGCTAACGCATAGTAGTCCTTCTAGTAATGCTTTGATTGGTGAGAGACGAGAAGAGAGATCTCTCTTCTCGTCTCTTGTTATTGGAGGGTATCTCTATGGCTAAGATGTTGAAGCGGTGGTGGCCATTATTTGTTCTGCCTACTGCGCTATCTTTTTTGTTTGGCTTTATGATTCCGTTTGTGCAGGGATTTTATCTTTCGTTTTGTAAATTTATTACCATTAGCGATGCTAAACCAGTTGGTCTAGATAACTATGTAGCAGCGTTCTCTGACCCACAGTTTGCTAATGCTTTTTGGTATACCGCATTATTTGCATTAGTCTCAACAGTTCTTATTAATGTATTAGCGCTCGCAATTGCGCTTGCCTTAACTAGAAAAGACCTTAAGGGTACCAATTCATTTAGAACTGTCTTTTTTATGCCTAATCTTATTGGCGGCATTGTTCTGGGATACATCTGGAATATTTTGATTAACTGCGCGCTTTCTATTGTGGGCGAGCAGCTTCTTGCGCTTAATAGCACTGCTGGATTCTGGGGAATGATTCTTCTTACTCTTTGGCAGCAAGTTGGTTACATGATGATCATTTATATTGCTGGCCTGCAGTCTATCCCAAGTGATTATCTTGAAGCAGCGAGAGTTGATGGAGCAAATGCTTGGCAGACACTTTGGAAGGTAAAAATTCCAAACCTTATGTCTACCATTACTATTTGTCTTTTCTTGACGGTAACAAATGGCTTTAAATTATTTGATCAGAACTTAGCACTTACTGCAGGTGAGCCTAAGCACGCAACCGAAATGCTTGCTCTTAATATCTACAATACCTTCTACGCTCGACAGGGAGCAAAGTGGATGGGTATCGGCCAGGCTAAAGCTGTTATTTTCTGCATTCTAGTTATTTGTATTGTCATGATTCAGCTGAGAGCCACCAGGTCGAGGGAGGTGCAGCAATAATGAAGCGCGATAAAATCATTAATAAAATTCTTGCTGTATTCTTTACCATTCTTTCTCTTGCATGGATTTATCCAATGGTTATGATCTTGATGAATTCATTCAAAGAAGAAACAACTATTACTACATCCACGGCGTTTGATTTTGTTACATCAGAGAACTCTGCAGGTTTTGCTAACTACATTGCCGCTTTAGAGAAGCAAGGTTTCTTAGCAGCCTTTGGATATTCTCTAGTAATTACCATCACATCTGTAGCACTGATCTTGGTTTGCTGCTCAATGTGTGCATGGTTTATTGTTCGTGTAAAAAATCGCATTAGCAACATTTTGTACTACCTGTTTGTCTTCTCGATGGTAGTGCCTTTCCAGATGCTTATGTTCACGCTGTCCAATATGGCAAACACGCTTGGATTTAATACTCCTTTCAATATTTGCTTCATTTACTTGGGCTTTGGCGCTGGATTAGCAGTATTCATGTTTGCTGGATTTGTTAAGACCATTCCTCTTGAGATTGAGGAAGCTGCAACTATTGATGGTTGCAACCCACTTCAGACATTCTTCCATGTTGTTTTACCTATTATGAAGCCAACGTATATTTCTGTTGGTATTCTCGAAACCATGTGGGTCTGGAATGACTATTTGCTTCCATACCTCGTACTGGATAGAACCAAATACCAAACTATCCCAATTCTGATTCAGTACTTTAGAGGTGGATATGGACGCGTAGAGATGGGTCCAATGTTTGCCTGCATCATGATGGTTATTGTCCCAATTGTCATTATGTATTTGCTGTGCCAGCGCTACATCATCAATGGTGTCATTTCTGGCGCGGTAAAAGGCTAAATCTCAATGTATTGCAGCAAGCTATAGGCATTTCTGAAAGGTTTTATCATGGCAGAAATCGTTTTAAAGAATATAAAAAAGATTTACCCAAATGAGAAGAAGAGCAAGTCTCTCTTTGGTAAGAAAACTGAGCAGAAAAAGAGCAACCTTGAGGTGACTGAAGAGGGTGTTGTCGCTGTTCAAGACTTCAATCTCACTATCAAGGAGCACGAGTTTGTGGTGCTTGTTGGTCCTTCGGGCTGCGGCAAATCTACTACGCTTCGCATGATTGCAGGCCTAGAAGATATTTCTGCTGGCGAGCTTTATATTGATGGAAAGCTTGTCAATGATGTTGCACCAAAAGATCGAGACATCGCAATGGTCTTCCAAAGCTATGCGCTGTATCCAAATATGACCGTCTACGACAACATGGCGTTTACCCTTAAGCTTAAAAAGGTTGATCCTCAAGTCATTGACGAGAAGGTCCGTGCAGCTGCAGAAACATTAGGCATCACGGCATATCTTGATCGTAAGCCAAAGGCACTTTCCGGTGGTCAGCGTCAGCGTGTTGCAATTGGTCGTGCAATTGTTCGTGATCCAAAAGTCTTCTTGATGGATGAGCCACTTTCAAACCTTGACGCAAAGCTAAGAAACCAGATGCGTACAGAGATTATTAAGCTTCGTCAGAAGGTTGATGGAACCTTTGTCTATGTTACACATGACCAAACAGAGGCAATGACCTTGGGCGATCGCATTGTCATTATGAAGGATGGCTTTGTTCAGCAAATTGGAACACCACAAGAAGTGTTTAATAGACCGGCTAATCTCTTTGTTGCTGGTTTCATTGGCATGCCTCAAATGAATTTCTTTAACGCACATCTTATTCGCGTGGACAATGAGTTCCATGTGGAGACAGATAACATGTCATTTGAAATTTCTCCTGAGATGGCTAATCTGTTAGCACAGTCTTGGGTTGCTGCGCCAGCAACAGATGTCATTGTCGGCATTAGGCCCGAGCAAATTTATTTGACTGAGCCAAATGGAATTGGCGCTTTTAAGGGCAATCTTGAGGTAAGCGAGCTTATGGGCTCCACTGTGCATCTTCATGTTCATACTGATGACGGCAACTTTGTTCTTATCGTTCCAGCAACTGAGTTTGCTAAACGAAACCTCAAAATTGGAGATGAAGTGTGGTTTAAATTTGAAGACAATGCTGTTCATCTCTTTGATAAGAATACACAGGATAATCTAGTTAAGTATTAAAGCTTTGTACTGGCTTATCTTGAAAAGATAAGCCAGTACTCTTTTTGTGAAAGAGGCAACTATGGGACGAGCAAGCGGAGTACTTTTGGCCGTTTCTTCTCTTCCAAATTCATATGGGATTGGCACGTTTGGCAAAGAAGCCTACGATTTTATTGATTTTCTCGTCAGGACAAAACAAAGGTATTGGCAGGTTTTGCCTCTTACTACCACAAGTTATGGTGACTCTCCTTATCAGTCTTTTTCTGCTGCAGCGGGAAGTCCTTACTATATAGATTTAAAAAATCTTGAGAAACTTGGCTATTTAAAGTCAGATGACTTTGAAGATATTTCTTTTGGGACTAGCAATACTTGTGTTGATTATGGTGCACTTTTTGTAAATCATCGTCGTTTACTTAACCGTGCCTTTGATAGGTTTATGCAAGATGTTCCTGCTGATTTTGAGAAGTTCTGTCATGATCATGCAGAATGGCTTGATCCATATGCGGAGTTCATGTCTCTAAAGGAAGAGTTTGGACATAAAGCCTACTGGGAGTGGCCAGAACTTTATCAGCACAGAAACGAGACTACTGCAAAAGAAATTAAGAAACTGCAAAAGTCAGTTTTGTATCACAAGATGACTCAGTATTTCTTCTTTACTCAATGGGCAAAGGTTAAGACTTATGCCAATAAAAGGGGAGTACTTATAATTGGTGATCTTCCCATTTATGTTTCACGAGATTCTGTAGAGATGTGGGCACAGCCAGAACTGTTTAAAACGGATGAAACAGGACGCCCTATTACGGTTGCAGGCACTCCTCCTGATCAATTTTCTTCTACCGGTCAATATTGGGGAAATCCCATTTATAACTGGGAGTATATGAAGAAATCGCACTATTCATGGTGGGTTTGGCGTGTACAGACAAATCTTGAGATGTTTGATGTGCTTAGAATTGATCATTTTAGAGGTTTTGAAGCCTATTGGGAGATTCCTTACGGAGCTGCAAATGCTACAGAAGGCAAATGGACTAAAGGGCCAGATTTGGAGCTGTTTAAGGAACTGGAAAAGCAGCTGGGTAAGCTTCCAATCATTGCGGAAGACCTTGGCTTAATTACACCAGAGCTTATCGCCATGCGAGACAAAACTGGTTTCCCAGGAATGAAAATCTTGCAGTACGGATTTGATGGAAAGCATGATTCAAGAGATCTTCCTCACAATTACACTGCAAATACCATTGCTTATGTGGGAACGCATGATAATCCAACTGCTCGTGGTTGGTATGAGACTCAGGCTACTGATAGAGAGCGTGAACAGGCAGATATTTACCTGCATCGCTCAAAAGATGAGCCAATTGGTGAGGCGCTTTCACGTGGAATTGCAGCTTCTGTGAGTGACACTTGTATTCATACCATGCAAGATCTTCTTGGCTTAGATGATTCTGCACGCATGAATGTTCCAGCCACTGTTGGAGGTAACTGGTGTTGGCGTATGAAGCAAGGAGCCATTACGCGTCACATAGAAGATTTTTTAAGAACTATTACTGAGATGTACTTCAGAGTGTACAAAGAGGAGAAGTAATGAACTTAGACACTTTGTCTCTTCAACAATTTAACCAACCTCTGTCTGAAATTACTGACAGGCAGGTTTTTGAATTACTGCTTCAAGTGGTTAAGAGTAAGTCAGAAGCTCTTCCGTTAAATAATGGTAAGAAGAGGCTCTATTACATCTCCGCTGAGTTTCTTATTGGCAAGCTGCTTTCAAATAACCTCATCAATCTGGGAATTTATAACGAGGTAAAAGCGCAGCTTTCTAAAGCAGGCCATTCGCTCGAAGACATCGAAGAGATTGAAGTTGAGCCTTCACTTGGTAACGGTGGTCTTGGTCGATTGGCAGCATGCTTTATCGACTCCATGTCAACACTTGGTCTGCCAGGCGATGGTGTAGGCCTTAAGTATCATTTTGGACTCTTTCATCAGCAGTTTTTAGATAGACAGCAAACTGCCGTTCCAGATGCTTGGCTTGCTGATGATAGGTGGCTTGAAGACGAGAAGACATCATTTACCGTGGAATTTAGAGATTTCTCGGTGACATCTGAGCTCTATTCCATTGATGTTTTGGGATATGGCCGAACAAAGAAAAACAGACTTCGTTTGTTTGACCTGCAAAGTATCGACGAATCATTAGTTTCTGATGACGCTATTGATTTTGATAAGACTGCTTTAAAAAAGAATCTAACACTCTTTTTGTATCCCGACGATTCGGACGAAGACGGTCAGCTTCTTCGTGTGTATCAGCAATATTTTATGGTTTCAAATGCTGCACAGCTGATTGTTAAAGAGGCGGTTGAGCGCGGCAGTAATGTTCATGACCTCGCTGACTATGTTGTGATTCAGATTAACGATACGCACCCCACAATGGTAATTCCAGAGCTTATTCGTATCTTGACTGAGAAATACGATATCTCGTTTGAAGAGTCTGTAACCATTGTTTCTTCACTAGTTGCATACACAAATCATACGATTTTGGCAGAAGCTCTTGAGAAATGGCCTCTTAAATTTATCGAGGAAGTTTCTCCAAAGATTGCTTCGATTATCAAAAAGCTTGATCAGCGCATCCGCAGTACCGTTGCTGATCCAAGCGTACAAGTCATCATTGATAAGAAAGTTCACATGGCTAACCTTGCCATTCATTACGGCTTTAGTATCAATGGTGTTGCGGCACTCCATACTAAGATTTTGGAAGAGACAGAACTCAAGCCATTCTTTGATTTGTATCCAGAAAAGTTCTCAAACAAGACTAATGGAATTACGTTCCGTCGCTGGTTAATGGGCTGTAATCCTGAGCTCGCAGAGTATCTTGATACGTTATTAGGAGATAGTTGGAGAACAACTGCTCATCTCGAGGGACTTTTAGAGTATCGAGACAACGAAGAGGTCCTCAATAAACTACAAGACATCAAGCAAGCTGCTAAAGATCGAATGGTTAAGTTTTTACTGGATAATCAAGATGCAAGGGTCAACGCTGATTCCACCATTGATGTCCAGGTAAAGCGTTTCCACGAATATAAGCGTCAGCAAATGCTATTGCTTTATTTGATTTGGAAATATTTTGATATTAAGTCCGGACACCTTCCAAAGCATCCTATTACTGTCATTTTTGGTGGTAAGGCTGCACCAGCATACGTGGCTGCTCAAGATATCATTCATGCAATTCTTGTTCTCTCGTCTTTGATTGCAAACGATGCAGATGTTTCACCATATCTTCAGGTGATAATGATCGAGAATTACAACGTTACTGCCGCTGAGCACGTTATTCCAGCAGCAGATATCTCTGAGCAGATTTCACTGGCTTCCAAGGAGGCTTCTGGAACTTCCAACATGAAGTTCATGCTTAACGGCGCTGTTACCGTTTGCACAGTTGATGGTGCAAATGTAGAAATTGCCGATTTGGTAGGCAAGGAGAATATCTACGCGTTTGGTGCTTCAAGTGATGAGGTTGTAAGCCTTTATGAGCACAAAGGTTACAAAGCAAAAGAGTTTTATAAGAAACCCCAGATTAAACCACTCGTTGATTTCTTAATTAGCCCAGAGTTTATTTCTCTTGGTAATGAGGAGCGCCTGGAGCGTCTTCACAAAAACTTGTGCTCAAAAGACTGGTTTATGACGCTGCTTGATTTGGAAGCATACATTTCAACAAAAGAGCACGTGTTCGATGATTATGAGGATAGGAGAGCGTGGCTCCAGAAGTCTCTTGTAAATATTGCTATGGCAGGAACATTCTCATCTGATAGAACTATCGCTGAATATAACGATGAGATTTGGCATCTTACCCCTGATAAGTAATGTAAGCAGTACAGACAAGTAAACCACTGCTTAAGCCTAAGCCAGCGGTCTAATGTTGTCTTAACAAGCGGACTTAACAAGCGGCCTAGACCAGTAGTCTAGGCCGCTTAAATGTGTTCCTCTAGCGATTTAATGAACAAAAATATCATCTGTTTTGGTCTCATCTGCATAAATGACAAGAAATGAGCTATGGTATATACATAAATATTCACCCTTCACGCTGAAAGAAGGATGTATGAACGGTACTTCTGTTAGAAGCGTAAGAAGCGCTTGGTTTTCTCGCTTTACGGTTTTAGCAATTTGCATGCTTTTTGTGGGCGCAATTCTGGCGTTTGCCCTTCCACGCACGGCATTTGCTGCTGACCCAACAGTTTATTCCGAAGATGTGGATGGCGCTCCGCTGGACGGAACACATACCTCGGCAAATCCATTCCCAGATTTTATCTCTGATGCTGAGATTCAGGCAGAGATTAATGCTCAGGCTGCCAAGCCGCGAGAGGACCGTACAGGTGTTATCGCGCGTTATTACTGGGTAAAGCCTGATGGCACTGCGCTCAAGCTGGACATGGATCCAACTAAATATTCCGTTGCGCAGATGATTGCTGAAGGCGGAGAAATTCGTGCGTACTACGTCCTTCTCGGCGATGCAGAGAATCTGATCAACTTCCCACAGAACGATCCAAATGGTTATGGCCTGCGCAAGGTAGCTGTCTCAGCTCATGCTGCCGTTGATACCTACAAGCCAATGGATGCAACAGGTGCTCTTTCGGGTGGTGGTCCAAAGACCAATTTGATGTTTACTGTCAAGGTAAATGGCCAGTCCATCATGGGTGGTAATTCATATGAGGAGCCCGCTGCTGTATTTACTGCACCAGTTACAGCTCGTCAGTACATTGAGTTCTCCGCGCCATTGAACATCTCTGATAGGTCTTATCAGCTGGGAATTCAGGGTGGCATTAAGAAATCTTGGGGAGGCACTCACGCATACACCAAGCGTTATCCTGCGCGAGTTATTGATACCGCAACAGCTGTGTATCACTATGTCGATGACCTTGCGTACAGGCAGCTTAACGGCCTTGGCCTTAGTGACCCTATTGCACAAAGAAATGCTGGTCTTCCTATTTATGGTAACGGCGCAGTAAGCGTTCTTGGTCTTGATGATCTTGCTGCTACGTATACAACTTCTGCAGCGTTTGAGGATCGTCAGGTGTCTGCTCGTTACAACACAAAGGGTCATGTCGTGTATATGCCTGAGTATGCTGGCGTTACTGCAGATGACTCTGTTGCTGGCGGTAATAAATTTGAGACCGATCCATCAACCAACATGTTGCTGACTACTGTTCGCAAGTCAGTCGACGAGATCAAGGCTGCGGGACCTGGTGATTCTTACGTTTATATTGCAAACGATATCGACGTTCCAGAGGGAACATCTCTTGCAATTGGTACGTATAACTCTGGTCCTCGCGATAATTCCGTTTTGGCTCCTGGCTTCAATGCGGACGGTTCTGTAAACCGCACCAGGCAGTATTACCTCACGTATCGTGCAGTTCCATCTCCTTTAAAGCTTGTGAAGACTGACTCTGACGATGCTTCCAAGCCTGTTGCTGGTGCAACCTATAGCCTATACAAGGCTGATGGCACACTGGTTAAAGAGGGGCTTACTACTGGCGCAGACGGTACCTTTACATCCGGAGATGTTCTTACAAAGACTGAGCTGACTACATTGGTTCAGAACACTGCGGCAACTGCAGATTTGCTGACTAAGGGTATCTATCAGGATGGAAATAAGTTCTATCTGACACCGGGCGATTATTATCTGGTTGAGACTGCATCTCCAGAGGGATACGAGCTCAATACAAATCAGATTCCATTTACCGTAGCTCCTGCAACATTTAACGCTGCAGATGAGACTATTGTTCCTGCGGAAGTTACCACAGCTGATAAGCCAATAACTCCTACACCAACCCCAACGCCGGATCCTAATCCAGAGCCAAAGCCTAAGACTCCTAAGAAGAAGAGGTCTAACCTGCCAGATACTGGCGATGCAATGTCCATTGCAAGCGCACTTGCAGCTGCAGGTATTATTGCTTCTGGTCTTGCGTACTCTGTAAAGGTTCGTCGTTAGTTTTGACGTATAGATCACAAGTGCAAAGAAGGCTGTGCTTCGCACAGCCTTCTTTTTTGCTGGTAAAGCAGAGTGGGGTAGATGCTTAGTTGGGCGTTGGTCTGCGCAGTCTGTGTAATCAACGCTGTTTGAGGCAAAACATATCCTCAAGTGGTAAAAAATCCGTTTAGTTGGAGATTTCATTTTTCTGCATACAACGTTTGCCCAGATAAAAGTTT
>CALGXY010000108.1:0-2250 GCA_937935155.1 uncultured Atopobium sp.
GGCGAGAAAATCACGTTTGGTGACAATCTTGAGTTTACGCTTCGCACAGTTCATACTGATCAGGGCGACTACGTGCTTGGCCTTAACTACCAGACCCTTTTGGCTCTCAGCGGTTACTACAAGGACTATAAGTAATTTTTGATATTCCAATAAAGGAGTACAACTAACCATGCGTCGCTGAACGCGCAAAATAAGCCGCAACAAAAAAACTCCCATTCTCGTGAATGGGAGTTTTGTTTTTCTCGGCAGATGCTATTTGAAGTTTTTAAGGCGCCTTCAAGATACCTTCTGGAAGCTTTTTTGATACTTTGGGCCAACCAAACCTTACTTAGCTGGGCAGAGCGAGAGCGCGGCCTCGTCAGCAATAACGGTGCAGTTAGTATGAAGCTGCAGGATAGAGGCTGGGCACTGAGGCGAAACGTTGCCGTAGCACATGTCGTAAACAGCCTTAGCCTTGTCCTCACCGCTAGCCACAATCAGAATGCTGCGCGCGAACATGATAGTCTGCGTGCCCATGGTGTAAGCCTGACGAGGGACGTCCTCCATGCGCTCAAACAGGCGGCTGTTTGCCTGAATGGTGCTCTCGGTGAGGTCAACGCAGTGCGTACCCTTGGAGAAATGGTCGTCGGGCTCGTTGAAGCCAATGTGACCGTTGTGGCCAATACCAAGAAGCTGCAGGTCAGGATAGCCAGCCTTAGCAACAAGCCTATCGTACTCGGCGCAAGCTGCCTCGACGTCAGGATTAGAGCCGTCGGGCACATGAGTGTTCTCAAGATCAATATTTACCAGGTCAAAGAGGTTTTTGCGCATGAAATAGTGATAGCTCTGAGGATCGTCGTGAGAAAGACCGCGGTACTCGTCAAGGTTATACGTAGAAACCTGCGAGAAGTCCAGGTCTCCCCTCTTGCACCAATCAGCGAGCTGAGCATAGGTACCAATTGGCGTTGAACCAGTTGCCAGACCAAGAACGCAATTTGGCTTCAAAATGATTTGTGCAGAGATGACGTTTGCAGCTTTCCTGCTCATGTCCTCGTAATCGCGAGTGCGAACAATCCTCATGTCTACCTCCAAGACAGAAGTCACAGTTACATTTAGTTTAACATTTGAAGCAAGCAAAAAAGTAACCGGTCGGCGAGAAGAACAAATATCTCGCTGACCGGTTTTGACCTGTTATATGGTGTATTTCTGTCGCTATTCTGTCGCGAGTCTGACGCGAATCTTTCGTGAAGCTGACACGGTGGCAGTTATATGTCTGGAATCTGACATGGACTTGTCGTGAGCCTGACGCAAACCTGACGCGGCGGCAGTTATCTGTCCAGAATCTGACGTGGACCTGACGCCAATCTGACGTCAACCTGACGCGCTGTCGGCGTCGTCTATCCCTGAATCTGCTTGGAAAGATTCTGCAGAGCGTGGAAACGGTGAGAGATAGCGTTCTTCTCGTCAGGCTCAAGCTCTGCCATGGTTTTACCTGGAGCATCCTCAGGCCAGAAGAGTGGATCGTAGCCAAAGCCGTTGTGACCCTTTGGCTCGTGGCCAATAACGCCCTCGCAGTCGCCCTCTCCTACCAGCACAGATCCGTCTCTATAGACCAGAGCAACAGTGGAGTGGAAGCGAGCAGTACGGTCCTCGTCAGCAACGTCGGCAAGCTCTGCCAGCAGTTTCTGATTGTTTGCAGCATCATTGCCATGCTCGCCAGCATAACGAGCAGAATAGATTCCAGGAGCTCCGTCCAGAGCGTCAACGCAAATGCCGGAATCGTCTGCAATAGCCGCTACGCAATCTACCTCGTCAAGCGCGGCCATTGCCTTAATCAGAGCGTTGTCACGGAACGTCTGGCCGTTCTCCTCTGGATCAGGGAAATCGCCCAGCTGACCAAGCGCTACAAAGCTTATACCAGGCATTACCTTAGAGAGGATAGCCTCAATCTCAACAAGTTTGTGAGCGTTGCCCGTTGCAACTACCACGGTTGTATTTGGATCAAAGGTCACAGCGTTAGAACCCTGATTTTCACTATTTTGACTCATGGTTACTCCCTAAATCCAGTCACTTGATTCTGCAGGTCAACAAGGTGAGCGATGCCAGCTTGACCAAGGTCGAGCAGCTGGTTAAGTTGCTCTCGATCAAACGGACCACCCTCGCCTGTTCCTTGTACTTCAATTATCTGTCCAGTTTCTGTTCCCACAAGGTTCATGTCAATGTCCGCATGAGAATCCTCGGGATAGTCAAGGTCAAGCAACGCCTGACCGT
>CALGXY010000109.1:0-9762 GCA_937935155.1 uncultured Atopobium sp.
AATAATGCGCTGAGGTGAGTAGCACATTACATATGTGAAGAGGGCTTTTGCAAGGTAGGCAGCCTCAAGCTCCCATACCTCGTCTTTCTCAGTAAGCTCAACAGCTGGAAGCCCCCAACGCTCTTGAATAGCAGGACCTGATGCCAGCCCCTCAAGGCAGTTCTGGTGATAGGGACACTTAGTTTGCTGCCACGGATCGTTTACCTCACGTTCAACAAGGATATGACCAGCCTCGGGATGGAGCATGCCGTGCTGGAGTTTTCCTTCAAGCAGCACGCCGGCGCCAATTCCGGTTCCTACTGTCAGGTAGACGACGTTATCAAGGCCGCGAGCTGCGCCAAAAACTGCTTCTCCTAAGCAAGCTGCATTAACGTCGGTATCGTATCCAACAGGGACGTTCAGTCCATCCTTCAACGCCTGCAACAAGTTGAAGTTGCGCCAACCTTGCTTAGGAGTCGAGAGAATCTTTCCGTAGCTAGGCAGGTCAGGATTGACTCCCGTGGGGCCAAATGCGCCAACACCTAGAGCCTGAATAGAGCGAGCTTTGAACCAGTCCACAATCTTTGGCAAAACAGACTCTGACGCTGTCGTGGGCAAGACCTCGCGCTCACAAATTTTTCCGTCTGGTGTACCCGTGGCAAGAACAATCTTTGTTCCGCCAAACTCAATACCACCAAGAAGCGTCTCTGCACACATGTTTTTCTCGCCAGTTACTTGTCAAGAAGCTTCTCGTACACGTCAATGAAGTCCTCAGCAATAATGCGGAAAGACTCGGCCTGCATAAGCTGGTCCTCAGCGTGGAGCAAGATGAGTGAGAACTCAACATTGCTGTTATCAATTGCGGACTGCTGCAGCATGTTCAGATGCGTGCTATGGCCCTCATTAAAGATCTCTGTACCAGCAAGAATATCTGCACGCGCGCCTTCAATATCGCCCGTTTTTGCCTTCTGGATAGCGCCAATATACATTGACTTTGCTGTTCCAACGGTAGCAATAATCTCAAAGGCTGCTTCTTGCGTAGCAGTCATGCCGTCATCTAAAGCCATTTTTTACCCCATACTCTTTTCTTGAGCACCTGGAAGCTCAGAAAATCTTTTGCCGCTTATTTAATAAGCTCCAGTGCGTCGTCAAGGATTTTTGCAGCGTTCATCCTGCCGTAATCAACCATAGGAATAACAGCTACAGGAGTAGATCCTGCTGCGGCCTCAACGTCTGCCTTTGCATACGCAATCTGAGGTCCAAGCAAAAAGACGTCTGCGCCATCAATGAGCTCAAGTGCCTTATTAAGAGGATTTGCAATAATCTCTACATCTAAACCGCGAGAAGCAGCCTCTTTCTGAAGCTTCTGAACAAGCAGGCTCGTGGACATTCCGGCATTGCAAGCAAGTAAGATTTTCATGTAATCTCCTTTTGATGAGCCAGCCACCAAATACGATGGCTGGCTTCAAGTGATACTCAGATTATAAGCTTACAAACTACTCTGCATCCTGAGCGTTCTCTGCAAGAGCTTCAGCCTGCTTGGCCTGTGCACGCTCGGAAATCTTCATGAATGGCAGGTAAATTGCCATGGCGAGAAGAACCTCGATGACCTGCCAGATAACGGCACGAATGTCGCCACCGGTTGCCAGCCAACCACTCAGGAAGACTGGGGTTGTCCAAGGAACCATGGCAACGCAAGGGTTAATCCAACCAAGGTTGGTGAGCAGGTAGGTTAGGCCGATGAACAAATCTGGAACAAGAACAAATGGAATCATCAAAGGAAGGTTAAAGACGATTGGGTAACCGTAAATAACTGGCTCGTTGATGTTGAAGATGCCTGGGAGAAGAGAAAGTGCTGCAACGTCTTTGGAAGCCTTGTTCTTAGAGAAGATAAAGGTATCAAGAAGCAGCATCAGAGTACAACCAGAACCACCAATCAGCGCAAAGGTGTTGATGATCTGCATGTTCATGTAGTGGTCCTGAGGAATTGGCTGACCAGCTGCAAAGGTTGCCATGTTGTCAACAATAAGCATGGTCAGGATTGGCTCAATCAGAACACCAGAGATGGTGGACTGGTGAATGCCAAGGCAGAAGAGCAGGTTTGCAAAGGTGTAAATGATGATGACTGCAAATGGACCAGCATTCATGAGGCCCTTCAGTGGGGCAGAAATGCTTGTTGCAATGATGGTCATAAGGTCAGTACCAGCACAAACTGCAAGAAGAGCAGAAGCAATACCAAAGACGGTCAGGGTCAACATCATAGGAATCATGGTGTTAAAAGAATCTGCAACCGCTGGTGGAACGCCCTCACCAAGGCTGACCTTCAGCTGCTTAACGCTGGAGAGCTTAATGAAGATGGTGGTAGAAAGCAGGCCAATGATGATTGCACCAAAGAGGCCGTTAGTACCGGTGAAGGAAGTGGAGAAAGCACCAGTTACATCAACGCCGGTAACTGCATAGCCGGTTGGCAGAAGCTTAGCAACATCAGCTACAGGAAGTGCAACTCCTGCAGCTGCTGCATCAGCGGCGTTTGCTGCATGAAGAACAGCACCTGCAGTGGCAACAATGCTCTGAGGCATCATGATGATAAGTGCAGCAATACCAATAACAACGCAAGAGATTGCGTTTTCAAAACGCTTGTTACGAGCAAGGCAATAACCAATAATGCCTGCAAGAATAACTGCTGAGAAACTCAGAGTGCCCTGAGCAACAGCTGCACCCCAAACCTTGAAATTAGCCAGGGTAACTGGGTCGTTTGCAAAGATGAGTGGGAACAGAACGTTGTTGATCAGTACTGCAATACCAGCCAAAATATAAATTGGGCTGACAGTTGCAAATGCATCGCGCAGGCTCCTCAAGTGAACTTGATTACCCACTTTTGCAGAAACTTCTGCAAATTTATCTAGAAACGATGCTTGGCCATTCTCTTTTGCCATGAACAAACTCCTTTCACGAGTTTCTAGTCAACTATATGTGTAGTGGCAACTTGCTTAAGCCACTCAGCTGATTTCTTAAGACGACGGTTGTAGTCATCTTCCAGATCCACCTCAACAAAGCCATAACGGTTCTTGAAGGCATTTGCCCAGGACCAGTTATCGATGATGGCCCAGTAGTGATAACCACGGCATTTTGCGCCGTCCTGAATTGCACGGGCAATCCACTCAAGATGACGACGGACAAAATCAACACGATAATCGTCTTGAATTACGCCGTTTTCGTCTTTCTTAAGATCTTCTCGCTCTACACCCATGCCATTCTCGGAAACAAACCACTCAAGCTCTGGATACTCATCGCGAACCTTCATGGCAAAGTCGTAAAGACCTTGTGGGTAAATCTCCCAACCACGGGATACATTCATCTCTGCTTCTGGCCAGATATAGGGATCGGCAAAGTTTGGAATGCCATTCTCGTCAGTATCTTTTGCAGGAGCTTGAATACGCTCTGGGTGGTAATAATTGCAGCCCAGCCAATCCACAACGCCGTCGGCAAGAATAAGCTTGTCCTCAGGGCGAATAGGCAGGTCAACACCACGGGTCTGCAGTGTATCGATGACATCCTGTGGAAGCTCTCCCTTAGTTACCAGGTCAAGCCACCAGCGAATGTTGACGCCGTCGGTCATGCGTAGTGCCTCAAGATCTGCCTCAGATGGATTCTCTTTGGTATATGGTGGTGCAAAGCAGTTGATGAGGCCAATGCGAGAGTCCTCAAGCATAAAGCCTGCTGCTTTTGCACGGCGATACTCGCGCACGCCAAGTGCGTGAGCAAGCGAAATGTTGTACTGAACTGCACGAGCACGCGAATAATTCTTAACAAAGGGGTACCAGCCACCAAGTGTGTAGCGGACCTCTGGCTCAACAATTGGCTCGTTAAAAGTGAACCAATAACGTATTTCTTTTCCAAACGTTTCAAAAGCAATACGTGCGTAATGCGCATATGCCTCAACAACCTCACGAGACTCCCAGCCACCGCGGTTGAAAAGGTATTCAGGCATGTCAAAGTGGTAAAGGTTTACAAAAATCTCAATACCAACCTTCTTAGCAACAGCAAAAAGGTGGTGATAGTACTTCTCGCCCTCTGGATTAAGGTTGCCGTTAATGTCCAACAAACGGCTCCACTGAATAGAAGTGCGAATGGAATCCATGCCAAGAGACTTGAGAAGCTGAAGATCGTCTTCCATTCTTTCTGTAAAGTCATTTCCAGCGTAGGAACCAACGCGGTTGTGGAATGCATGAATGTCCAGGTTAGACCAGGTGTCCCAAAGGTTTGGCAGCTTTCCGCCGTCTTGCCATTTACCCTCGGTCTGTGGACCAGACATTGCCCCACCAAAGAAGAAATTCTCAGGCAACTGATACGACATGCCTATCCTTTCTCAAAAGTATCTAAACCTGACATGTCAACTTTATGAAATAGATATGTTAGGTTTTCTATGTAGTATACTAATGCAAATCAGATAGAATGCAAAGTAAAAATTTTGCTACCTGAGGAGGTGTCATGAATAAGTACGACTTGATTGTTCAGGATCTTAAAACTGATATTACTATAGGCACATATCCTGCTTATTCTCGCCTGCCTTCTGTTGCTCAGCTCTGCGAACACTATGAAGTGAGCAAAATTACCATTAATAAGGCACTAGAAGTTCTTGAGCAGCAAGGACTTATCTTCAGGCGAAAAGGCTCCGGCACTTTTGTCAAAAAGCTGGAAGAAGGAACACAAATTAAGCCAAGTAAAGAAATCTCCGGTCAAATGGAAGGTTTCATGGCTGAACACGCTGCCCGAGGCGAGCGCGTTAAATCAAAGGTCTATACCTTTGAAGTTGAGCGTCCCTCTGAATACATTGCTAAAGCTCTTGATATTACTACCGAAGATTTTGTATACAGAATTGTGCGCGTCAGGCTTGTTGAAGGGACTGCGCAGGTCATCGAGTATACCTACATGCCCATTAGCCTAATTCCCAATCTTAAAATGACCCATCTAGAGCACTCAATTTACAACTATATTGAAAGCGAAATTGGGCTCAAAATTGCCAACGCTCACCGTGTTATTAGAGCAGTCATGCCTACTGAGGTTGAGGCTTCGAGGCTAGAAATTAGCACGAACGATCCCCTCCTGGAGGTTGAGCAAATCGGCTATATCGACGACGGTCGTGCGTTTGAATATTCCATCTCGCGACATGCACATGGCTATGAGTTCATGACTATTTCTATGCACTAACCCCTGGTATAACGTTACAAATATGGCGAGAAGACCAATTGATCTTCTCGCCTTTTGCGTGTATGGGTGCGCGGCGCGGGGTGCAGCACGCAGCGCAACGCAGCCTGGTTGCTGCTCGGCAAGCGCTCGACGGCTGCTCGGCAGCTGCTCGGCAACTACTCGCCAAGAATTACGTGCCTAAACTCGCCATCTTCATAGATTCCGCAGCTGTGAGTGCCATCCTTTGGAATACCTACGGAACCTGGGTTAAATACGGTGACCTCAGGATGGTCATGACCCTTCTCGTTATACTTTCTGTGCGTGTGGCCGTAAACAAATGCATCAAGGCTTGGCATCTGAGGCCACTTATCAACGCTGTTGTGAACACCAGGGCCAAAAACGTGACCGTGGGTAAAGAAGATAGTGAACTGCTTACCAGTCTTTGGATCCTTATCAAACAAGATGTTGTAATCGGCCATGCAAGGGAAGTCCAGAACCATCTGGTCAACCTCTGCCTCGCAGTTTCCACGGACCGCGATGACCTTATCGGAAATACTATTCAACATCTCAATAACGCGCTTTGGTGCGTAGTCTGCAGGAAGATCGTTGCGAGGTCCGTGATAGAGCAAATCTCCAAGAAGCAAAACATACTTTGGCTGCTCCTCCTCTATGACCTGCATGAGCTTCTCGCAATAGTCGGCAGCGCCGTGAATATCTGAAGCAATTACAACCTTCATCAACGTATCCTCTCTATACGTGTTTCTACACGTAGCTTCATACGCGCGTATCAATCAATTATTTTATTGTATTAATGGCGTCCAGCCAGTTACAAGCGCTGGCAATTCGGTCACCGTGCAAATGCCTGCTTAGAACCTACCGGTCATCCTTGCGTCAGGATCAGCCTCGGAAACACGTTGACGAAGATCTGCAATAGCCGCAGGTATCTCGTCTGTGTTGTACGGCGTCATCTGATACACCCAGTTAATCCAGTTGCGATACAGCAAGTTTGCGTGCGCACGCCAGGTAAACAGTGGCTGCTTTTCTGGATCATTATCAGGGAAGTAATTCTCTGGCAGGCGAATAGGCAGGCCCTTGTGGAAGTCGCGCCAATACTCTTCTGCAAGTGTGTCGCGATCATATTCAAAATGACCGGTTACAAAAATCTCGTGGAAATCTCTGGTGGCGAGAAGTGCAGGACCGCTGGTAAAGCCCTCAGAAAGTACGGCAAGCTCGGGATGGTCTACCAGAGCTGATGTCTCAATCGCAGCATGACGAGAATGCG
Organism: uncultured Atopobium sp.; assembly: GCA_937935155.1. GTDB lineage: Bacteria > Actinomycetota > Coriobacteriia > Coriobacteriales > Atopobiaceae > Lancefieldella. The sequence goes on from CALGXY010000109.1 coordinate 6,452, forward strand.
GCATGTAATGTACCTCGTCAAATCCATTGGTGAGGAAGCAATACTCATCGCATAAACGCTGTGGGAAAATACCAAACAGCTTAGCACCCAGCATTTTCTTAGGAATATCGTGTAAGTAATACAGGCCAGCTAGTGCGCCCCAACACAGGTACATGGTAGAAAAGACATGCTCCTGAGACCAGTCAACAATGCGACAAAACTCATCCCAATAGTCAACGTCCTCGTATTTAAGATCCTCGATAGGAGCACCCGTAACAATCAGACCGTCGTAATTCTTATCTTTGAAGTCATCAAAAGTTGAATAAAACGTTACCAGGTGGTCAGCGGCAGTATTTTTAGATTCATGCGAAGAAATGCGCATAAAGTCACACGTAACCTGAATAGGAGACTTTGAAATCAAACGGAGAATCTGAGTTTCTGTCTGAATTTTCTTAGGCATTAAATTCAAAATTGCCAGGCGCAGCGGACGAATCTCCTGGTGTTCTGCAACTTCTTCCTCAAGCGCAAAAATGCGCTCTTCTTGCAGTGTCTTCTTAGCTGGTAAACCATCTGGAATATTAATAGGCATGGTAACTTCCTTTAGCTAATCGTTGCACATAAGTATACTTGTTTGTATGGAAATAACTTTTGCCGAGCTCGGGCTAAACGAGCAAATTCTGGCAGGCGTAGCAACACTTGGGTTTAACGCGCCCACTCCCGTGCAGGCCGCGGCAATTCCCGCCGTCCTAGCGGGCAAGGACGTTGTTGCGTCAGCGCAAACGGGAACGGGTAAAACTGCAGCGTTTATGTTGCCTACGCTGCAGCGTATTGCTGTCGAGAAACCCGGTGGGACCGAGAAGCCCGACGCCAAGGAGACCAACGCGAGCGCCAAACCCAACGCTGCTGCCGAGCGCGGTGCCAAACACAACGCCAAGCGAGGCGACATCAAACGCAACGCATATCCCCGCGCACTCATCATCACGCCAACGCGAGAGCTAGCTGCTCAAATTGATGCCGTTGCCAAGAACGTTTGCGCATCCACTGGTCAGCAGGCCGTCATTGTTACCGGTGGCGCTCGCTACAAACGCCAGATAACCGCACTGCAAAAAGGTTGTGATGTACTGGTTGCAACACCTGGCCGCTTGATTGATCTTCTCGACAAGAAGCATACAAGCCTAGAGAACATCCAGGTGCTGGTACTTGACGAGGCAGACCGCATGCTTGACATGGGCTTTTGGCCAAGCGTTCGCCGCATTATGGAGCAGCTGCCCAAGGCGCATCAAACGCTACTCTTCTCGGCAACGCTCCCCGCGTCAATTACCTCAACCATAGATGCGCTGCTCAAAGATCCAGAGCGTATTGAGATTGCAAGAACGGGACAGACTGCAGCAACAATCGAGCAACATTTGTGCTCAGTAACCCAGGGACAAAAACCGCAGCTCTTAAAGGTGCTTATCGACTCCTTTGATCCTGCGCCAGAGCGTGTGTTGGTGTTCTGTAGGACAAAGTCGCGCGTTGACAGTATTTACAAAAACCTCAAAGCTGCAGGTCTGAAGGTTGATGTTATGCATGCAGACCGTCCGCAAAAGGCTCGCGCAAGAGCGCTGGAGCGATTCCGCAGCGGCGCCATTCAGGTTCTTGTTGCAACCGATGTTATGAGCCGCGGCATTGATATCCAGGGCATTGACGCCGTCATCAACTTTGACGTGCCACTTGACCCCGAGGATTACGTTCACCGCATTGGCCGAACGGGTCGCGCTGGAGCCGCAGGTCAGGCCTATACGTTTATGGGACCAGACGAGGTTACTCCGCTCAGAGAAATTGAATATTTTACAAAGGCGTTAATTCCAACATGGGATTTACCTGGCTTTTCTTACGATGAGGGACGCATTATGCTCCAGGACTCCCGCTCTACCACCAAGACAACGCGTTCGATGTTCTCGGGCTCAAGGTCAAGGGGCAAAGGATTTGGATTTGGCGGCAGATACGGCCGACACACGTAATCTATAATCAGACGCAGTTGGCTAATACAGTAAAGGAATCAAAATGGGCCCTTTTAATGGCGTTGGTGTAATTTTTGCTCTTGGAGCAGCAGCTCTTCATGTGGTTATTTTTTATCTTGAGTCATTTGCCTGGACTTCTGACGGCACACTCAAGGCCTTTAACATGACAAAAGAAGAGGCAGAGAGCACCGAAAAAATAGCTTTTAACCAGGGATTTTACAATCTCTTTCTTGCCATTGAGGTATTCGTTGGCGTCTTCTTGATGGCCACCAGAAATCCAGCTGGTAAAGCGCTTGTTATCTTTGCTGTATGTTCAATGGCGTTTGCCGCAATTCTTCTCTATGTAACTTCTCCCGACAAACGCTCTGCAGCTATCAAGCAGGCAATATTCCCTCTTATGGCTCTCTGCAATTTGATTTTGTAACTATTGAGCATCGACGCTGGGCACATACAAGCACCCAGCCTTTTGTAAGCACTTCTCGCGAGAAGGACCATCATGAAGCAACTCCGCCCTTATCCACAGGTTATTATCACCAAGAAAGCTGCTCGCGCACTTGCAGGCGGACATCCTTGGGTCTTTGAGGGCGAGGTTATTCGCATGGAGCCATCTCCAGAAAGCGGCGAGCGTGCTCAAAATGGTTGCATCGTTGATGTTTTTGAGGAGAACGGCACCTACCAGGGAACTGGCCTTCTGTCAGAAATGAGCAAGATTCGCGTCAGAATTGTGACAAGAAACGCCAACGATAGGCTCAATGAAGCATTTTGGAGTCGCAAGATTAGCTGGGCGTGGGAACATCGTAAAACCACTATGGGAAACCGCACTCTACCTGGGACTGAGCCCGATACCAATTGCTGTCGTGTCATCTTCTCCGAGGCCGATGGCTTTCCTGGCTTAATTGTTGACCGCTACGAGAATGTGCTTGTTGCGCAGGTAGGAACCGTTGGCATGGAGCATCTGCGTGATGCTATCTATCCACTGCTACTTGAAGTTTTCTCTGCAAACGGCCAGGTAATCGACGGCATTTACGAAAGAAACGATTCTCCTTCGCGCCTTAAAGAAGGACTTCCGCAATATAAAGGCTGGTGGACAGATACTTCTCCTGACGAGAATGGCCTGACTGCAAAAAGCTCTCTTACTCTGCCTTCAACTCACGTTCTTGCAACAGAAAACGGACTTAAATTTAATCTTGACCTGGAGAACAGCCAAAAAACCGGCTTTTTCTTGGATCAAAAATATAACCGTCGAGCAGTTCGTCAGCTTGCACGAGGTCGCCGTGTACTGGATTGCTTCTGCCACGTTGGTCCGTTTGGTCTTAACGCCGCGGCTGG
>CALGXY010000110.1:0-4374 GCA_937935155.1 uncultured Atopobium sp.
ATTTTCTAGCATATTAGGTTAAGTTTATGCATAAAAATGTATCTCAAGTAGCGAGGCTCTCTAAATGTCAGACATTGAGCCCCTAGTTGCCTGGTTACCTTGATTAAGCGCTTGACGATTCTTCAGCAAGGCATAACAAAGCTGCGCTATTTTGTACGCCAAATCTAAAAAGCTGCGCTCCACCTCTCCTGCAATAAAAGCTACTCTGCAACATTTCCTTACCGTAGGCTTAACACCAGGCGACAGAGAACTTATTGAAGCATGTATCTTCATCCAACGCTGGACATTAGCCATAGTGACAATTACTGAAAACTTTAAAATTGTATCAAATGTAGTTCCATCAAGTGTAAAAGTAGAAATATCTAATAAGATTCCCTCTCTATCTGAGGAGTTTGAAGTATCTATTGATTCACTACTTTGATTCACTATTCTCATTTTTAGCAAAATATTTTGAACCTTTCATAGCTCTACTCCGTCTTAGTAATTGAAAGCAAAACTCAATGAAAGGATTGCCATGCTCAGCAAAGAAGGTTTTACGTAAAAGTGCAGAAGGTAAAATTTATTCAGTTTAATCAGCTAAATCATGAACAGATTATGTATTATGCAATTAAACAGCAAATTAGTTTCTAGAAATAATACATTTATAGTGCCTGTTATTAGTAAGGAAAGAAGGAACCATGGATCAACAAGTTTCATCCCCCAATCAGCAAGCAATCAATGTTAAAGAGCACCTAGCTAAACTTGATAAGTATGACAACGAGAAACTGTCCCTTGTCGTTGCAATTGCAGCCGTTTTAAGTGCAGTTTTCTTCCTAGCTCCTATATTTGAGATTCACGCTGGTCAACTTGCTTCTATTAGCTTCTCGTTTGCCGAGCTTTCCTCGATTTTCTCGATTATAAAAATGTATTCAAGCCTTCTCGGCAATGGAAGCAGTACCATCTCTGACTTTCTCAAGGCAGGAACAGTTGATACCGCCATTCTTAACGTGACGCTTTTCATCTCTCTTGTTACGATGGTTGTTTCACTTTCTCCAAAGTTTAAAAACTTCATTTCTTTCCTATGGATTCTTGGGCTTGCTAACCTTTTAGTTCTTTTTCTCACCAAATCTACTATTACAAATGGAATCACTCAAGCAGTAGGTGGATCTTATTCTTATAGTGTTGGCTGTGAGCTTTCTCTTGCTGGCTATATTTACGTTGCTATTCACCTTGCAATCGTTTGCGCAAGCGCACTCATTTTCTATCGCAACAATGAGGCAAGGAAGGCTGCATTTGCCGCTGCTGTTGTTTCTCAGCAGCAAAACAGTAACGCATTCACCGCTGCTCCAGCTCAAACTCCAACTGTTCAGAGCACATCTGCAGCACCATCCACTCAGAGCGACTCCGTGGCACCAACCGCTGACGTGGTTGAAGAAAACGTAAACCCTGTAGTAGGTTCAACTGCTGATCAGCCTGCTGCAGACAATAATGACGCTCCATCTGCATGCCCTAATTGTGGTGCAGAGCTCCCAGAAAACGCTAAGTTCTGCGGTAAATGCGGAACCGCTGTTAAGTAAGGATTTCAAAGATGAAATGTCCTAATTGTGGCGCAGAAATTAACGACGGATCTGTCTTCTGTACGTCCTGCGGAGAAAAAATCGAGTCACCTACTGTCGAAGAAGTTACTGATGCAGATACATTCGTATCAGATGACCGTAATTCGGAGCCAGAGGTAACTCCGACCACACATTTCCCAAGCATTGCGCGAACAAGAGCTTCACGTTCTTTTGATTCTGTCGAAACCCCTGAAGACACCGCTGTTGTTCAGAATGCACCTCAGGTAAAAAGCAGCAACAAAAAACCTTCCAGTGCTGGTAAGACTGTCCTCACTGTAGTCGTTGCTCTTGTTTTGCTTTGTGCTGCCGGATTTGGCGGATGGATGTTCTACAAGAACCATCAGCAAAACGCTCGCGCGCAAGAGGTGACTGATCTTGAGAAGTCTTACTCTTCTCAAATTGATGCCGTTGATGTTGATTCTCTTATCTCTGATGGAGATAGGTCCGCCCTTCTCGCCGCATATAATCAGCTTGCAGATATTCAAAACAAAATCAGCGCAGATCAAAAAGACGGTAAGTTTACTCTTTCTGACGGCAATGACGACTCTCATCTCAAAGACGTCACCAGCTCAATTACGGATAAGCAGAAAAAGATTTTTGATTGGTTCCTCAACGATTACAAAACTCGTCTAAGAGCCAACTCCGTTGACGCAAGCGCAACAGCAGACAACTCCGATGCAACTGATCTAAACAACAAGCTGACTGAGCTGAAAAACCTTCAAAATAACCTTGAGGACGAGAAGGCTGTTTGGGATAGCAACACCGATAAAGACTACAGCTATGCTTCATTCGGCGACAAGATTAACGGTCAAGTAAGCAAGATTACTTCCCTGCTCAAAGGTAAGGAGAATCAGCAGAAGGAAGATACTCAGGCCTCTAAGTCCGCAGTCAGCAAGTGGGTTGGTACCTACACGGGCATAGGAACCGATGGCAAGAAACTTGAGATTGTTCTGAAGAGTGATGGAACAGTCACTTATCGTGAGGGCGACAATAAGACCACAGAGGGCACTTGGAGCGGTGACGAGAATACTGTCAAGATTAGTTTTGGCGGCAGAATCAGTACTCGAAGCGAACCATTTACCATCACGTCCAAAGATGGTGGTCGCACCATTGCTGTTAGCTCCGATAGTGGAACTTGGCAGACAGATTATCTGACTAAGCGATAAGAAATTCTTGAGGTAAACGCTTTAAGCACAAATTTTTGGGCATGAAACAAAGTTTCAGGTTGGCATTAAAAGAGCATCTACTGGCGTAGATGCTCTTTTTTGTTGAGTGTATATAGCGTGTTAGAACAGCGTATCCCTACCGTAAGTCTCACGCCATGCGACGGAGAACTCATCAACAGCAATCTTTGTTCCAGGGTGATCCATCATCGTGTAGACAATATCAGGTGGAAGAGTAACAGCATCAATACCTGCAGCGATGAGCGCATGAACCTGCTCAGTATTCTTAAAAGATGCAGCAAGAATCTTGGAATTCAGTCCATGAGTCTCAAGCATCTGCATAAGATCAATAACCTGGCCAATGCCGTCGCCATAATTGCACATACGGTTAACGTAAGGAGCCAGGTAATCCGCACCATTCATCGCTGCCAAAAATGCCTCGTCGGCTGAATAGATTGCCGTTGCAAGAACGCCAAGACCCTCGGACTTGAGCTGCTTAATCGCCTTGTATCCATTGCGGGTAACAGGAATCTTCACATAGGTATTCTCGGGGCGAAGACCACAAATATAGCGAGCCTCTTCCAACATCTTCTCATAGTCAGTCGAAACAACCTGAACAAAGAACTTTTGCTCAGGCAACAGATACTCTACGAACTCCTTGATTACCTGCTCAGGTTGCTTGCCACTTCTAGTGATGATTGAAGGGTTAGTGGTAACTCCATCGATGGTCAAAAGCTCATCAAGTTGCTTAACAGCCTCAAGATCAGCTGTATCTAGAATAAACTCCATGCTTGGCTCCCCTTTATCACTAGGGCATCTATGTGCTGAGCACTATTTTAGCCGTTATTCCTCTTGCCGCTCGTTCAGGGGCCAAATTTCAGACCTCCAAAACACACCTATGACAGATAATCTGTCAAAAAGACGTATACATGACGCTGAAAATAGCTTAAACATGCAGATTATCTTCATTAGGTGTGTAATATGCCCGCAATTGTGCAGAATATCTGTCATAGGTGTGTTCCTTAGAAGCGGAATTTACCCATAGTTAAATTCTTTATATTTTAATATTCATTTTTCAGAATATTAAGCAACGTTTATGCATAGAGATGTATATCAGATAGTGGTACCGTTCGGCCGTCAGATAGGATGCACCAAGCTGTCCGGTTATATTGGTTAAAAGCTATACGATTCCCAGCAAGACCTAACAAAGCTGTACTATTTTGTGCGCCAGACCTAAAACCCAACGACAACAAGGCTGTTTACGACCAGCTGTATGTCCAGTGGAAGGATGTTTACAAGAGTGAGCTTGAGCTTGCAGAAGAAGGCAAGATCAAGAGCATGTGGAGAGCACCTGGCCTGTAAGCACTGGGGCTCACCACGCTGCGGAGAGCGGCACACGGCAGGTCGCTGCTACGTGCCGCACGTAACCGCCGCAGAGCACGAAACCGCCGCGCCGCACGCAAACGCCGCGAGGCACGCAAGAAGAACGTTTGGTCGCATCAAAAGTTGCGCCTGAAAGAAAAGCAAGATGTTTATTGTCAACGAGAACGATTTTGAGTACAGGTGCGGAGATCACGGCCCTAAGTACCTGATGAAGGGCCCTCGCATGAACTATG
>CALGXY010000111.1:0-8783 GCA_937935155.1 uncultured Atopobium sp.
AACGATAGGCTCAACGAAGCGTTTTGGGGTCGCAAGATTAGCTGGGCGTGGGAGCACCGTAAGACCACTATGGGAAACCGCGCTCTACCAGGGACTGAGCCCGATACCAATTGCTGTCGCGTCATCTTCTCGGAGGCCGATGGTTTTCCTGGCTTGATCGTAGACCGCTACGAGAACGTACTTGTTGCGCAGGTAGGAACCGTAGGCATGGAGCGTCTGCGCAACGTTATCTATCCGCTGCTGCTTGAGATTTTATCTGCAGACGGCCAGGTAATTGATGGCATCTACGAGAGAAATGACTCTCCTTCGCGCCTTAAAGAAGGACTTCCACAATATAAGGGCTGGTGGACAGGCGCTTCTCCTGACGAGAATGGCTTGCTTGCAGAAAGCTCCCTTGCCCTGCCTTCAACTCATGTTCTTGCAACAGAAAACGGACTCAAGTTCAATCTTGACCTGGAGAACAGTCAAAAAACCGGCTTTTTCTTGGATCAAAAATACAACCGCCGAGCAGTTCGTCAGCTTGCACAAGGCTGTCGTGTACTGGATTGCTTCTGCCACGTTGGTCCGTTTGGCCTTAACGCTGCAGCAGGAGGGGCAGATTTTGTCCGCTGCGTAGACGTCAGCCAGACCGCCATTGACCTTGCTCACCAAAATGCGGTGCTCAACGGCTTAGCGGATAACATGGACTTTACCTGCGCAAATGTTCTTGAATACCTGCCTGAGCTGGCTCATGACCGCGCCCAACTCAAGGCAGAAGGAGGTCCATTTGACCTCATCGTTCTGGATCCGCCTGCATTTACCAAGACACGTGACAAGGTTCGCAGCGCCATGCGTGGTTATAAGGAAATCAACGCTGCAGCCATGAAGCTCTTACCTCGAGGCGGCTACCTGGCAACTTGTTCTTGCTCTCACTTCATGACCAGAGATCTTCTCGCCCAGGCAATTGCCGAGGCAGCTCACCATACCAACGTGCAGCTCAAACAAATTGAAGAGCGCCAGCAAGCTCCTGACCACCCAATTCTTTGGGGTGTTCCCGAGAGCCATTACCTTGATTTCTTTATTTTCCAGGTGATCTAAGAATAACAATTCCATTCTCCAAAGAACACTTTATGAAATTTATTCCATATTGTGATAGAATACTCTTATAAAATATTTTATGAATTTATAAGAGTACTTACGGCATACTTTGGAGGCTCTTATGGCTGAGACGGATGTCAGTAATTCATCTGAACAAGTAACCTCAAGCAAATACTCGTCCCGATTAACCTACGGGCTATTAGCTTTTATTGGTGGCTTTGCCGGACTCCACACATTTTATAAAACAGGTAAAATCTCGTCTTTCAGGGCTGTATTATCTGGGTGTTTTCTCTATTTTCTTGTCTCTTATAACTATTGGTATCTCTATGCTCTTCTCGTGCTTATAAATTCTTTTATTACACTCTCTATCGTCTTTGATAAAAATGTAACTAATCAAAATGTCCAAGGGCACGCGTCTCAGCCCCAAACAGCTGACGATAATGACAAATTAATCTTAATCACAATCACTGTGTTTGCATTATTCCTATTAGCAAGCGCCTCTTTATCTCTTGTATTCAGTATCTCGATGGCAATAAAGCTCATTCTTGTAGTGGCTTTTATTGGTCTTGGGGCTTTGCTGATAAACGCTAGTGGAATCAAGATCTCTTTTAAATAATTCCTCTAAACTTCTCAATTTTCCAAACTTTTGCTTTTACGACGCTCTTTGAAGAAGGCTTTGAGCTGTGCAGATGCCTCGTCTGCTAATACTCCACCTGAGACCGCAAACTCGTGATTAAGTCTTGGATCACCACTCACGTCAAACAACGTGCCTGTTGCGCCGCCCTTGGGATCAAACGCGCCAAACACGCAGCGATCAATACGAGCATTGACCATCAGCCCTGCACACATCAAGCAAGGCTCCAGCGTCACGTAAACCGTACAGCCCGAAAGCCTCCATCGGCCAAGCTTTTTTGAAGCCTCTTGCATGGCGAGAAACTCAGCGTGCGCAGAAGGGTCGTTATCAATCTCACGGCGATTATGTGCAACGGCAATAACCTCTCCATCGCACACTACAACTGCGCCGATAGGCACTTCTCCTATCTGAGCTGCAAGTTCTGCCTGTTCAAGAGCAAGTTTCATGTACTTCTGATCAAGAGCAGCCTGTGGGGTCAAAGGCTCTTGCGCTTTGTCGCTCATAGCTGCTCCTCACTTGTCTAGTTGCTGTCGTAATTCTTACGCAGTTCTGACGCAAATCCGTCACGAACCTGACGCTTATCTTTCACATTCTGACGCAAACCCGTCACGAACCTGACACTTATTTGTCTTCACTTAATTATGAAGCAAAACCGAACTTACCAAATCCCCTACTCGCAAAAAACTGAATTATGCGGTAGGATATTACCGCTTTGGAGAGGTGGCAGAGTGGTTGAATGCGGCGGTCTTGAAAACCGTTGAGCGGTGTCCCCGTTCCGAGGGTTCGAATCCCTCCCTCTCCGCCATTTTTTGGCGGACCTCAACTTAACGTTTTACCTTCAGAAGTTCCATTCCATCTCACGTCATTTCTAGCTCAACGTTCTTCTCGCCAGTGTGTGGGCGAGCATTCCATTCACCGAAAGACTCCTTAACAAGTTAAAAGCTTTAATCAAAAACGCCTTAGATTTTTAGTTTTGGGTATAATTAACCTGTCCAAATGGATGGCTGACACAGGATTGTCAGTGATTGAAAGGATTTAGCATGATTATTGCCGCAGTTGTAGTTATTGTCCTTCTGGTTTTCTGGGCCATTAGCATTCACAACAACATCATCCGCGCAAGCAACAGGTGCGATAACGCTTGGGCAGCTATCGATACGCAGCTTCAGCGTCGTAACGATCTGATCCCTAACCTGGTCAACACCGTTAAGGGTTACGCAGCTCACGAGTCTAAGACTTTTGAGGCAGTTACTTCTGCTCGCGCTGCAGTCGCAAACGCTCGCACTCCTGAAGAGAAGATGCAGGCTTCCGGCACTCTTTCCAACGCTCTGACCAACCTGTTTGCTGTTGTTGAGAACTACCCAGAGCTCAAGGCAAACCAGAACTTCCTGGAGCTCCAGGCAGAGCTTACTGACACCGAGAACCGCCTCAGCTACGCTCGCTTGAGCTACAACGATGTTGTCATGAACTACAACAACATCATCGCTGTTTTCCCAAACAACCTTCTTGCTGGTGGACGTTCCCCACGTACAAGCTTCCAGGTTACCGACGAGTCCGCTCGTCAGGCACCAAACGTACAGTTCTAAGAGCTGTTTCGTTTACACTTTGTACCAGTACAACCCGGTATCTGCATTCCCGCAGGTACCGGGTTTTTGTGCGACGTGAAGCTTCGCGGATTGCGCTGGCCGCGCACTGGTCGTGCGTTGTCCGTGCGCTGAACGCGCGACGGGCGCACCTCGGCTGCAGGTAAATCCGAGCAGCTAGATTATGTGAAGAGTCTTTACAGCCTCGCGAGAAAATCGTTAAAATAGTTACATCTGTGAATTGTCCTCGCAAGCACAATTCACGTCCTATTGGTTGAAGAGAAAGGTCAGCATGAAACCTCGACCTCACAGTCGCTGACCTCTTGCGGTGTGCCGATTTGCACCGTGAGGGGTGAAATCGCAATGCAGTCCCCGTGGCAATTACGCGGAGTTTCTCGCCAAAGCCACGCTTTAGTCTTCGGACGCATGTAAGGAGCACACATGATTTATCTTTCCCAGTTAATGGGTAATCCGGTTCTAGATTCAGAAGGCGAGAAGATCGGTTCTGTCTCCGACCTTGGAATTGCTACCGGAGAAGTTTTTCCCCGCATTACTTCCCTAGCTTTTATGGGCCCTGGCCGCACGCCAATGATGATTTCTTGGCGCAAGTATGTTGATACCTACGATGAGGATGTCATTAGGCTCAAGGTGCCTTCAACTGAGATTCGTTTCTCGTACCTGCAGCCTAACGAGGTTCTTCTGGCCCGAGATATTCTGAACAAGCAGATTGTTGATACGCGTGGCATTCGTGTTGTCCGCGTAAACGACCTCAAGCTTTCCGATACCAGCTCAACACAGCTGCGTCTCCTGGGCGCAGAGGTTGGCGCACGCGGTCTGCTGCGCAGCCTTTCTCCCCAGCTAGAGCACCTGGTCACCCGTATTGCGCGCGCTATGGGTCACCCCATGCAGGAGCGCATCATTGCGTGGAGTTACATGGACCTGGTTGAGCGCGACCTCTCCAACGTTAAGCTCTCCGTTTCCCACAAGACTCTGGACGAGCTGCACCCTGCTGACGTCGCTGACATCATCGAGCGCCTGGACTCTCGCCTGCGTAGCCAGGTGTTTGCCCAGCTTGATGACGAGCAGCGAGCCGGCGCAATGGCAGAGTTCAACGACGACGCCATGGCAGTTGAGCTCATCGGCGGCCTGAACGAAAAAGAAGCATCTCGCATCCTGTCCGAGATGGACCCAGACGACGCAGCCGAGCTTGTCTCCGAGCTGAGCTACGACCGTGCCGAGAAACTCCTGCGCTTGATGGGCGTTAAGGAGCAGCGCGCTATTAGGCAACTGCTGGGATATCGCGAGTACACCGCCGGCCGTATTATGACGTCCGAGGCGCTTTCTGTTCCTGAGGACCAGACCGTTGCATTCGCCTTTGATCGCCTGCGTAACCTGGACGAGGACTTTGAGACCGTCCGCTACCTCTACCTTACTGACGAGGATGGCCGTCTGTCTGGAACCGTTACGCTGAACCGCCTGATTGTCTCCGAGCCAGAAACTCGTCTGGAGGAGATTGCTAATAAGAACCTGGTCACCGCCTCACCAGAGGACGACCAGGAGGACGTTGCTCGTAACATTGCAAAATACAACCTGCTGGCCATGCCTGTTGTTTCTGACGACAACCGCCTGCTGGGTATTGTTACCGTCGACGACGCCCTTGACGTTCTTGAAGAGGAGCACGCCGAGGACCTGCAGATTGTTGGTGGCGGCAGGAGCGATTCCGACTCTGGCGACCGTGGCCGTAACATTATTTGGTTCCTCCACCGCAACCTCTGGCTCTTGTTCTGGGTTGCTTCCGTTGTGATTGCTGCCTTTGTAGGAACAGCCGCAACATCCAATCCAATCATGGGTATTTTCGCAGCTCTTTGCACTATTACCATGCCAATCTCGCTGAACTTGAGCGAGAATACCGTCAACTACGTGACAAACTTCTTCCTCACAGACGATCCTGGCAGCGAGAAGTCTCCTTCTATCTTGGGCTTTGCCTTCCGCTCGCTTCTACTGGGTCTTCTGGTCAGCGGACTCATTTGTATCCTTGGTGCCGCAGCTCACGCCCTGTTAGAAGCTCTGTTCCACCCATACGATCCAAATGCAGGCGCATTCTATGCCGCACTCTTTGACCAGACCATTATCCAAATCTTTGGTGCAGCAGCTGGCTCTACGCTTATTTCCTTCTTGCTGACCCCAATTTTCTTGGCTGTACTTCGCCACCGTGAGGAGAAAAACCAGGAAACCTCAGGTCTCACGCTTACCCTGATTTCCATGAGCCTTTCGGTGGTGACATTCTTCGTCCTCTCTTACGCTCTCTCTCTTGTGAGTGTGATGTAAATGGCGCAGGAGAACGCAGAGGTAAAAGAAGCGGTTGCAGAGCAGGGCGCCGCTGGTCAGCTTACTGCGAGCGACGGAAACGTTGTCGAGCAGGGCAAACGCACATCTAAGCAAAAGGCTCCGGTCAATAAAAACAGCCTCAAGTACATCTTGATGGCAATGGGTCCCGGTCTTCTCGCCGCGTTTGCTGGTAACGACGCCGGTGGCATTGCAACCTACTCCAGCGCGGGCGCTACCTTTGGCTACTCGCAGCTGTGGACCGTGCCACTCATGTGTTTCTTGCTGATTGTGGTTCAAGAAACCGCAGCTCGAATGGGCTGTGTCACCGGTAAAGGTATTGCATCGCTGGTGCGCGAACGCTTTGGCATCCGCCTGTCCACGCTGGCAATGGGCGCGCTGCTGCTCTCCAACATTGCTGTTACTTTCTCCGAATTCGCAGGTATTGCCTCCAGTATGGAGCTCTTTGGCATCCCAACGTACGTCTCGGTGCCTATCAGCGCTCTGATGGTATGGCTCCTAACTGTTGGTGGATCGTACCGCCGCATCGAGAAGATTTTGCTGGCAATTAGCTGCATTTTTGTCACATACGTGGTGGCTGGCGTGCTTGCTCAACCAGACTGGGGCGAGGCCCTGCGCGTCACCATCATTCCGCAGCCTTCCGCTGAACCGTCATACATTTCTCTGTTGGTTGCAAATATTGGTACTACCATCAGCCCGTACATGATCTTTTTGGTTGCATCAAATGTTGTCGAGAAGAACCTTGATACCAGCGACATTCCTGCACAGCGTGCAGACAATGTTGCCGGCGCAATCCTGGCCGAGATCATTACCTGGTTCATCATGCTGACCACCGGCGCCGTCCTCTTCCCTCGCGGAATCTCTGTTGACTCTGCTGCCGACGCTGCTCGCGCGCTTGAACCACTTGCAGGTCAGTATGCAAGTACCCTCTTTGCGCTGGGCATGGTTGGTGCGTCCTTCCTTGCAGCATGCGTTCTACCAGGCATTACCGCAAGCGCTATCTGCGAGGCATTTGGCTGGGAGCGCGGAGCCGACCGTAGCTGGCAGGAAGCCCCCGTCTACCACGGCATTATTACAACCGTCCTGGTCATTTCTGCGCTGGTTGTTCTGATCCCAGGCATGAGCCTCTTTGGCATCATGATGGCTGCCCAGGTCATCAACGGTATTCTGCTGCCAATTCTGCTTGTCTTTATGGTTATCATCGCGGCCGACAAACACATCATGGGCAAGTACGCCAACGGTCGCATCTGGAACGCGCTGACATGGTTCACCATCGTCACCGTCATCATCCTGACCATTGTGATGTTCATCCTGCAGGCCATGGGCTTGTAGCGAGCGTCACGCAATCGCAACACAAAAACAGGGCGAGAAGATCGGTCTTCTCGCCCTTTGTTTTATGCGATTATCTGCGGCTTATTACTTGCTTGCCTTGTCGAACTCGTCCTTGAAGTCAGAGAACATCTTGCCCATGCGTCCAAGCTGCATGCCAAAACTCTTTGCAGCCTTGTTTGCAGTAACCTGCGTGGACGACTTACTTGCAGACTTAGCAGCAGGCTTACTAGCAGCAGTTTTGTCCGAAGCAGCCTTCTCTGCAGCGGTTTTGTCAGCGACAACCTGCTCCTCCGCAGATGGCTTCTCGAGGCGAACATCCTCTGCAGCAACGGGAGCTGGTCGCTCGGAATCGTCTTCTGCGTCGGGCTCGGTAGCGTCTTCGATGGCACGCTTTGCCTTGGCCAACGTCTTACCCAGGGCAAACGCGCCCTTCTCGGTAGCCTCTGCAACAGCCTTTCCGGCTTTAGCGGTAGCCTCAGAGGCCTTTGCGGCAGCTGCCGCGTAACCCTCGCCCGCCTTTGCGGCCAAGCCACCGGTGAGCTGGGCATTTGCTGCCTCGTCGGAGAGAATCATTGAGCCATTGGAGTAGCCGAGCAGCCACTCTGGCTTGATAGCAAACGAACCCACCAGCGCCTCTGATCCGGCTCCATCGCCCACGAGAAATGCCGAAACCACGCCAGTGACCTGGTCAAACTCAGCGCCACTCACGTAGCCCAGACTTTTTCCACTCTTAGTGCGAGCCTCCATACCGTGCCATAGAATGCAGGTATCAAAATCCAAGTTCAAGCGCTTGATTGCTGCTTTATCAACGTTATTCTCGGGATCTTTGACGCAAAGCCCCTGTTCAATGGTCTCCAGAGACTCCAGCGTGACAAACGCGTCATCCTGCTTAATCATGCCGGCAATATCGGGCTTCTGAACCATCACGCCCACTACCTGCGAAGGCTGGCCCTGTTTGAAGGGTGCAAAAACCACGTTATGGATTCTTCCCAACTTGGAAAAACGCTCTTCTCCCGCGTGCTTGCCCTTTGTAGCAGGCTTTTTGGGGAGAAGGACCTTTGCGCCTAGGAGCTCGGTTGTTTTCACGTGAAACCTCTCTATAAAAAACGGGACGTCATAAGGCGTCCCGTCACATTGCTTGTAAGTGAGGCTTATGCCTCCTGGTAGCCCTCGCCAGCGTTCTCCTGCTCGTGGGACTCAACGTTCTCGATGCGAACTGCCTGGGCCTCAGCGGTTGTGGCGGTTGGCTCTGGAACAACAAAGGAGTCTGCAACAACATCAGCAGCATCTGCGACAGTGTTAGAAGCAGAGGTCACAGCGTCAGAAAGTGACTCACGGAGCTGATCCATGCGCTCGCGAGCAAGGTCAACCTTTGCGCGGAGCTCGTCGGTCTTTGCGTCAACAGTAGGCTTGACCTCGTCAATCTTAGTGCTCACAACCTTAGATGTGCGCTCATAAGAATCAAGTGCGGAATCCCATGCGTCATTGACAGCATCTGCAGCCAAAGCGCGAGTCTCCTCGCCGGAACGTGGAGCCAGGAAAAGACCAGCTACAGCGCCAGCGGCAGCACCAAAAATAGCGCCTAGAAAGAAACCAGCAGACTTCTTGCTCATAAGTACCTCCTGTTAAACAGCAAAACGCTGTACGTAATCATACCGCAATACGGGCGTTTATCGAACGGGCTTTGGACGAGGAACGTTAATCATGTTCCAGTCATCTGGGACGTCGGTAACCTCAGAGTCGTCGGTGGCGTCCTCGACAGCTGTTGCATCAGCGAGCTCGTCGGCGGCGTCGGCTGCGGGATCGGCGTCTGC
>CALGXY010000112.1:0-11017 GCA_937935155.1 uncultured Atopobium sp.
AAAACCAGAGCCGCCGTTAAGTCCGTTAATATTCAGGTTAATTGCAGTTGCTGCATTAGTTGACGAGAAGGTAAATCCTGTTGCACGCAAATCAGGATTTGGGCTAGAGCTGACATAGTATGTCAGTGGCAGCTGCATAATCTCGTTAACAGAAACTGGAGATGAAGAGATGTTGGTAATCTTTACCACTGCCTGCAGATTCTGATACTTATCAATATCTACAATGGAGCGGTTCATCTGAGTGGTGTCATTATCCTTATAAGCGTAGTTAGATGTCTGACCAGAAGCATCTGTAAAGTAAATAGAACGCTCAATAAGACCATCTGCACTCACAGATGGAGACACGTTAGTAGTAGTGCCGTTATAGAACGAATTGTTACTTGCAGCGTATGCAATATTTGGCATAAAGATTAAAGCTGCCAAAAATGCAAACATCACAGCAAGAACAGCGCGGCCCTGCATCTTTGATGTCATAGGCGTATTCCTCCTCAGAATAAAAACTTAGCAGTGTATTTTCGCATTAACGTACTGCTGAAGGAATGGAGATATTTGTTACTCACATAAAAAAAGAGACGCCATCTTTCGATGACGTCTCTTGACAAATCTCTAGATGCGCAAAGTGCTCTACTCTGCAGCCTCTTCGGTTGCCTGTGCGTTAGCCTCAGACTCAACAAGGTGAGCCTCAAGATCAGCCTCAGCCTCAGCTGCTGCTGCCTCTGCTGCTGCACGCTCCTCCTCTGGAAGTGGAGTGACCTCAATGTCAATGCCAAGGGTCTCTGCAGCTGCCTTCATAGACAGGGAGATGCGACGACGGTCAAGATCAATCTCCATGACCTTTACCTGTACAACGTCGCCAACCTTGCAGACCTGAGATGGAGCGGTGACGTGCTGCTTAGCCATCTCGGAGATGTGGACGAGGCCCTCAACGCCGTTGCCAAGGTCAACAAAAGCACCGAAGGTAACAAGCTTGGTGACAGTGCCCTCGATGATAGCGTCAACTGGGTACTTGGAAACAAGTACACGCCATGGATCCTCGGAAGTCTGCTTAAGACCAAGGGAGATACGCTCACGGTTAAGGTCAACGTCGAGAACCTGAACCTCAACCTCCTGGCCAACCTTAACAACCTCAGATGGGTGGTTAACGTGGTTCCAAGAAAGCTCGGAAATGTGAACCAGGCCGTCAATGCCGCCAAGGTCAACAAATGCACCAAACTCAACGATGGAGGAAACAGTACCCTTGAGCTTCATGCCAACCTGGAGCTTGCCCAGGATGTCCTGACGCTCTGCCTTACGAGCCTCCTCAAGAACAATGCGGCGAGAAAGAACAACGTTGTTGCGGTTGCGATCCATCTCGATAACACGAGCCTCAATACGAGTGCCCATGAATGCACCAAGATCCTTGACACGACGGAGGTCAACAAGGGATGCAGGCAGGAAGCCACGGAGGCCAATGTCAAGAATCAGGCCGCCCTTAACAACCTCGATAACCTCGCCCTCAACGGTCTCACCAGCGTTGAACTTATCCTCAACTGCCTTCCAAGCACGCTCGTACTCAGCACGCTTCTTGGAGAGAACCAGACGGCCCTCTTTGTCCTCTTTCTGAAGAACAAGAGCCTCGACGTCCTCACCCAGGGAGATGACCTCTGCAGGGTTAACGTCTTTACGAATAGAAAGCTCACGAGCAGGAATAACGCCCTCAGACTTGTAGCCAATGTCTACGAGGACCTCATCGCGCTCAATCTTGACGACGGTGCCGTTGACAAGATCTCCCTCATCAAAATCAGTGACAGTGCCGTCGATCAGGCTGTTCATTTCCTCATCGGAAATTTCATCCAAAGAGAAGATGGACGAGTTCTGAATCTCACTCAAAGGTGGACCCCTTCCAAAACGGGGCCCCGGTCAACATGGTTGCTGCCAGAGTGCCAATACGTGGGCTTCTCTACTCGGAAACTTACATGCTCTCGGGGGCCAACAGATACAGTGCATAGCTTGACGCCATACGGGCAATAGGATAGCGCTCTTCGGCTGATTAAACAAGCCAAAGAGCGCTACTTTGCACAGCTATTACGCAAGTTTTACAAAATTTCTTCAAAGTTTGTTTCTTGCGAGAAGATCTTGTTGTGCTTACGCACGAAGACGGTAGCCTTCTTTCTCTACGGCAGCTCGGTACGCATCGACATCAATTGGATTTTTGCTGAGGATACGTGCCTGACCACCAGCTAGAGTAACCTGCGCCCATGTTCCCTCAATACTATCGAGAGCTCGAGTCACATGATTGACGCAGTTCTGGCAAGTCATACCACCAATCTCAAATGTTTGAACATAAGGGTAATGAGATTCATCTTTGTCTTCTGGACCATCTGCAGCAGAAACCTGCTCTGTGTTACAGGTAGTAACACCTGTTCCTTCATCAGAGCAGCAGCCTTTTTTACCTGCAGCAATTCCGTAAACACGATAAACCGCAAAACCGCAAAGCGCTACAACAGCAAGAATAACAATGATATTGATTGGTGACATACAAACTTCCTTTCTGTTGCTGTTTTACTACCCATCATTTTCTAGATTATTCAAAAAATGATGTTTTTTCTCGCAAAATTTAACAGCAACAGTAAAAATCGTAATGCAGCTTAAGCAGAAAGCTTTGCACCAAGGCCACGAAGAGCCTCAAGAGCATCGTCATCTGGCTCAAGGTTGCAGATAAAAGTCTCAACAACGTTGACACCCTCTGCTTCAGCATTCTGCTTCCAAGTCTCCATCCAGTCGCCGGTTCCCCAGTCGTAAGAACCAAAGAGAGCGGTTGGCTTCTGACCAAGCTTGCCAGCACAATCGTTGAAGAGCTCCTCAAAATCAGGATCAAGCTCCTCGTCACCCATAGCAGGGCAACCAAAAGCAAATGCATCGTACTGATCGCACATATCTGCAGAGAACTCAGAAGACTCAATAGCCTCGGTATCTGCTGCACTTGCAAGCTCTTTTGCCATTGCCTCAGTATTGCCCGTCATGGACCAATACACAACTGCTACTTTACTCATACATTTCCTCCTTCTGTGTCCAGGTTCCCCCTGGAAAACTACACATTACTTTCAATACCTCAACAAGAAATCCAAGTGCACCCCTTATGCAACCTGGCATTTCTTGGTATTGCCATACGATGAGAGAATCTGCGCTAAAGATTCCCCTTGATAAAAACGATGCTTGCACTGGTCTTCTGCATCTTTAAGTCTCTCGAGACGCAGGCGAGTTTCTTCCGTGTTGTCATAGACTTTCCAAGCACCAGTAAAAAGCTCAGACTGTCCATTCATAAAGCCCTGAACATCAGCAAGTGGATAGCCCAGTACCAGTCCAATCTCGTGCGGAAACGCGGCTTTCCTTGCGTGAAAAGCAAAAATTCTTGAACGCATGCTCTTCATCAACGCCTGTACGGACTCAGTGGAATGGCCAAAGGCAGCCAGAAACTCACAGTGCTCTGGTTTGACAAGAATATCCTCAATAAGCTCAGGTCTATAGGCAACAAACGTCACCTTTCCGCCAGAAATAGCAGAGGTAGCAAGGAGCGTTACCCCAAACAGTGAGAGCTCGTGAGTAGCGTTGCATAGAAATGACCTCAACGTTGGATCAGTGCAGACAAGACTTGCACAAGAGCTACAAGACTTATGAGAAGCAAATGAAAAGAGTGCAGCCGGCTTAACGTGAGCAATAACACCAGCAGCACAGCGAACAAATGTTGTTGCAAAATCATGACAGAGCTCGGGAGCATACGCTCTCTTACCCTCATTAAAAACAGGCTTTTTATCAGCAGAATAGGTATAGGGAGAAGGAACGTCTAGGAGCGATGAATTCTCAAAAGAAGTAAGACAATCCATACCGTACTTGCTCCCTTCTTAAAAATGCGCCGTCGACTAAAAGGGAGCCGACGGCGCCTGGATTCCGGACCCTTGGAGAGGGGAAAGGTTCCGGGCTGATAAAGCAATTTTGTTAGAACTAGCTCCTGTTATATAAAAACCTTAACAAGTTAACCTCTTCTAACTATTTAAAGTGTAAGCCATAGCTAACTAAATGCAAGAGAAAACTCAAAATATTTTTACTTTTTGACAATTCAAGCAGAAAAAAGCTCCCGCCTCTTACAAATAAGAAACGGGAGCTTTAACGCGATCTAAAAAAGCGCTTTGTTGACGCGCAAGTGCGTTCTAGACAGCTTGTCCTTCAGTTAAAAGCATTTTTACCTCAGAAGGAACATTAGGGTTATGAGCTGCAGTGGTAAGCAGTGACCTTGTGTTTGCAAGCGTTACCATAAGTGTCAGAAGATTGTGCATATATGCAGCAGTACTTACGGTAATAAGACCTGCAACACCCGCAGCGATGAAAGAGCTGTTCAGCGCAACAATTGTGCGATAGTCAGCATGAATCCTCTTCATTACCTGCTGGCCCAAAAGACGCATGATTACCAAAGATTCAAGCGAATCATTCTTAATCGAAATATCCGCAACTGCGCGAGCAATATCAGTTGCATCAGACAGAGCCAGTGAAACATCAGATACGGCTAGTGCAGGTGAATCGTTAATACCATCGCCTACCATTGCAACGGTGTAGCCCTCCTGCTGGAACTTCTTAACATACTCGCACTTATCCTCTGGGAGAATCTGTGCCACATAGTCATCAAGACCAAGCTTCTTAGCAACACTTGCTGCAACGTTTTCTGAGTCGCCAGTCAACATAACCATACGCTTAACACCAAGAGCACGGAGCTGCGTAATAGTTGCTGCTGCATCTTCCCTTACAGGATCGGTAATACAAATTGCTGCAATAAGTTTTGAATCCTCGGACATAAAGATAATGGACGAGGTTGGAGCAATCTGTGCAAGGTCGTCTTGAATTCCCTCGGGCATTGGGGTCTTCTCGTCATCAAAAATGAAGTGAGCTGAGCCAATGCAGACCTCTTTGTCGTTAACCTTGGTACGAATACCGTGAGCAACAACATACTTAACCTCTGCGTGGAACTCGTCATTGTGCTTGAGGCCACGTACCTTTGCCTCGTTCACAATTGCTCGAGCCATGCTGTGTGGGAAGTGCTCCTCAATACATGCAGCAAGACGCAGAAGCTGGTCCTCGGTGCGACCACAGAAGCTGACAATGCACTCAACATGTGGAACTGCCTTTGTCAGCGTACCGGTCTTATCAAAGACGATAAGATCAGCAGCAGCGATCTTCTCGAGGTATTTTCCGCCCTTAACCGTCATGCCAAACTTAGCTGCCTCATCCATTGCGCTACCCACTGCAACAGGAGTGGAAAGCTTAATGGCGCAGGAATAGTCAACCATAAGAACGGTCATAGCCTTAGTGATGTTTCGGGTAATGCCCCAAATACCAAAGAAGGCAAGGAAGCTGTAAGGAACCAATGCATCAGAAAGGCGCTCTGCCTTAGACTGTGCGCCAGCCTTAAGCTCAGCAGACTGCTCAACCATATCAACAATATTGTCGATACGAGACATTCCTGGAGGAGCAGTGACGCTTACCATAAGGTCACCATCTTCAAGAGCGGTGCCTGCGTAAACGGTTGAACCAGGCTCTTTGGTAACAAGGCGAGACTCACCTGTCATGGCGGCCTCGTTCATCTGGCCAATGCCTTCAACAACTTTGCCGTCAACAGGAAGAACGCCACCAGCGCGCTGGTGCAAAATCATACCCTTCTCAACCTCAGAAAGGGCAATCATAACGTCCTTGCCGTCAATACGAGCCCAGACGTTCTCAGAACGAGTGATTAGGCCATCACGAAGTGCAAGACGTGCTCGGCTTGCCACGTGGTTCTCCATAGCAGCAGACAGCTCAAGCAAGAACATGACCGTAGATGCATCTGCCCACTCATTTCTTAGAATTGAAGTGGTGATAGCAGTTGCGTCCAAAACCTCAACGGTCAGCTCTTTCTTAAACAGGCGCTTAACGCCTTCCACGACAAATGGAATGGCGCGGAGAATAACGTAAGCGTAGTTAGCAACTGCAGGCAGTGGCAAAAAACGTATAATCCAGCGGCGTGCGAATGTGGTCACAACCTCCATCTGGAAGCGATTGTTCTCAAGAGCCATCTCAATTGAGCTACAGAAGTCCTCAAGACCTGCCTCTTCTTCTCGTGGCAAGTTCAAGACATCAAAAGCGCCAACAGCCGCAAGTACCTGATCTCTCTTGAGAGGGTCAAACCTTAGCAAGAGAGAACCGTTTGCCATGTGAACTTCAGCGTGACGAACTCCGTCAACACGCATCAGCTCATAGGAAATACCACGGGCTTCAGCCTCATCAATATGACCCAGGTCGCATTTTGCACGAATGCGACCTGAGATTTCATTAGTAATTGTAAAGCGCATGAATTATGCCTGTGCGCCCTCTGCGTCGACCTGCTTGGTAACCTCAGCGCGGATACCCTCCTCGAGCTCAGCAAGGCGAGCGCGAACTGCAGCGTCAATCTTGGACTCACGGCGAGCCTCTGCGACAACGTCGTTAGCCTCGTCAACGACGTTCTGAGTCTCTGCGGAAACACGGTCAGTGACGCGAAGACCACATGCAGTTGCCTTGACAGCTGCCTTGTGAAGAGTGCCGTTAGAAGCAAGACCAGCAACAACGCCAGCAAGTGCAGCGCCACCGGCTGCGAGACACCAATTGTTCAGTTTCATAAAAATCCCCCATCTGCTTTTTGCAAATTAATCGGTTAATGACATATTGAAGATACGGGTTTTTTGACGAGAAAACAAGTGAAAATCATTACTAATTGGTTATCCTAATGAAACAATTGTACACAAGTAATTTCTTACCTGCGAAAACGTTTCCTATGGTTAGCCATGGTGTACATATAAATTTTGTGAAGAAGCTGCTCTAAGGCGTTACTTAAATATTTGATATCATGTTCATTTGGATTAACAAATTAATGAAACATAACACCTCCTCTGTGCTCTTACTATGAAATTTAAATTGTACACAATTTATTTGTGTTAAGCTAATCCAAACGGGGTACACTACCCAATACACAAAACCATCCAATGCTTCGGACAATCCGCGGCTCGTTGAAAGGAACATCATGGCCAACACCAACATCTATGACCTCTCCGTAGAAGAGCGTGACGGATCTCTTACTTCCCTCTCCTCATTTGACGGTAAGGTTCTTCTTATTGTTAATACTGCAACTGGCTGTGGTTTTACCCCACAGTATGAGGATCTTGAGCGCATTTACGCTGCTTATAAAGATCAAGGCTTTGAGATTTTAGACTTCCCTTGCAATCAGTTTGCAGGCCAAGCCCCAGAGTCTGACGAAGAGATTCACCAGTTCTGTACTATGAAGTTTGGTACCAATTTCCCACAGTTCAAGAAGGGCGACGTCAACGGAGAGACCGCAAATCCTCTCTTTGAGCGTCTTGCAACAGCTTTCCCCTTCCAAGGCTTTGGTAAGGGCATCAAAGCCCTTGCGCTAGATAAATTTGCAAAGGCAAACAACAAGAAGTTTGGTGACAAGGCTTATATCATGTGGAACTTCACTAAATTCCTTGTAGACCGTCAGGGAAACGTTGTTGCACGCTTTGAGCCAACCACCGATATGGCAGAAGTTGAGTCTGCAATTAAAAACCTACTTGCGTAAGGCGAGAGGACCGATTTACTCATGAGTTCTTCTCAAAAAGAAATACAGTCCGTTGCAGCCGCTAGCACTTTTGCTAGCGGCTCTTCTACACTCGACAACTCCCCCGATATCCCCGAGCTTCTCCTCAAAAACCAGCTCTGCTTTCCGCTCTACAGCGCTTCAAAAGAGGTGGTGCGCAGGTATACGCCGCTGCTTAAGCCCTTTAATCTGACGTATACACAATACATTGCCATGATGGCGCTCTGGGAACATGAATCCTTGGATGTCAAAACCTTAGGTGAGCTTTTATTTCTTGATTCAGGTACCTTAACCCCACTTCTTAAAAAGCTTGAGGAGAAAGGCCTTGTGCTTCGTCAAAAAACAGGTAAAGACGGACGTCAGCTAATTGTTTCCCTCACCCAAAAAGGCAAAGACCTGAGGCGAGAAATGCAAATAGTCCCACACCAGATCGGCTCATGCGTTAATCTCTTGCCCGAAGAAGGCGCTGAGCTTAAACGATTGCTTTTAAAGGTTCTTTCTAACGTTACAGAAAGCTAGATTTACTATGACCCAATCACAGGTAACTATAACCTCTTCTGAACGTGAAACCGCCATTGTACGCACGAGCGCCATTGGCATTGCAGCCAATGTTGCACTTGCGGCATTCAAAGCAGCTGTGGGCATTGTATCTAACTCAATTGCCGTTACTCTTGATGCGGTGAACAATCTCTCCGATGCAATCTCATCAATCATTACCATTGTGGGAACCAAACTCTCTAACAAAAAAGCTGATCGCGAGCACCCCTTTGGTCACGGACGTATTGAATACATCACTACAACAGTAATTGCTGCAATCATTATGTATGCAGGTATTTCTTCACTCATCAAATCTATCCAAGACATCATAGATCCTGTTACTCCAGACTATAGTCCCCTGTCTTTAGTCATCATTGCAGTAGCTGTGCTCGTAAAGATTATTTTGGGTCACTACGTCCGCTCTGTAGGTAATCGCGTAAACTCCGACACCCTTATTGCGTCGGGTTCAGATGCACTTTTTGACGCTACACTCTCCACTTCTGTTTTAGCAGCTGCTCTTATTTTTATCTTTACAGGGATTAGCATTGAGGCATACGTAGGCATTGTTATCTCTGTATTTATCATTAAAGCTTCAATTGAGCTGTTACAGGGCTCCATTAAAGAAATTATTGGCATGCGTCCCGATGCAACTCTTTCAACGCTCATTTATGACATTGTGAAAGAGGATCCAGACGCAGAAGGCGTCTACGACCTTATTATCCACAGTTATGGTCCAGATAAATTTGTTGGCTCATTCCACACTGAGGTTCTTGATACCACTTCAGCTATTGAGATTGATACGATGACTAGGCGTCTGAGTACAGAGATTTACAAGCAGACATCAGGCAAAATAATCATTGCTGCTATTGGTATTTATGCGAGAAACACCACCGATAATCGCATTGTAAAGATGCGCACTGAAGTAACTGAAATGGCTTTAGCTCATGAAGGTGTTCTTCAAGTTCATGGTTTTATTGCTGACATTGAAAATCAATTTATGGCCTTTGATGCAGTCATTGAGTTTGGCTATGACGGTAAGCAAATTGTCCACGATATTATTCATGAAGTAGAAGCAGCCTACCCTAATATGAATGTCTCGGTTCTTTTGGACCGCGATACAAGCGATCTTTCTGAACATGAAGAAGACAGAGACTTGCACTAAAAGCAAGTAAATACATCTTAAAAAGGGGCGAGCCGCTGACACCCAGAGTCAGCGGCTCGTGTTCTACGCTCGCAAGAAAGGGAGAGGGTCTTTCTCCGAGCTACGGGAACCTGAATAAAGCAAGCAAGTAAATTGCTTAAAAACATAGTAAGTTAACCGAGGGAAACTTACAAGAATCTTTTTAGTTTTTTTATCTAATTTCGTAAACTCTACAAAAAGTTAGACTAAGTTTACATGTCTATGGATTTTTATCTTATATCAAGAAAGTCCGAAATAAACATAAACAAAATCCCCCGCGCCGAATTGGTGCGGGGGATCAGGTCAGCGTACTCAGCTAGTAGTAGCTTATGCCTTTACAACCTCGGTAAGGTTGGTAAGGATCTTATCGTCCTTCTTATCCCACTTTGGAGCAGGACGGAAGAGCTGGAAGAGAATTGCTGCCAAGAAGGCAAAAGCAATAACAGTCCAGACACCGAAGGAACCAAGAACGAAGAACTCCCAGAACTGGTTGATGATAAGACCAACAATCCATGCAAATACGCACTGATAGCCAATAGCAAACCAGAACCACTTAGAGTCGTTCATTTGTCGACGAATAGAACCTACTGCAGCGAAGCAAGGTGCGTCAAGCATATTGAATGCAACAAATGCGCACATTGCACCAACGTGAAGAATGCCACCAGCATCAGTAAACATACCAGCAAAGCCAGACCACATAGTGACAGACTTCTCACTTGCATCGCCAAGGCCATAAAGAACGCCAAAGGTGGAAACAAGATTCTCTTTTGCAATCAAAGCAGAAATAGAAGCTACAGTTGCCTGCCAATTTCCAAATCCGAGAGGAGTAAAGATACCCCCAATAGAATTTCCAATAGCAGCAAGCAAAGAGAAGTCCAAAACATTGTCAGGAGCGCCCTGAATAGCTGGAAGATAGCCAAATACTCCATTTGCGCCGTCCCAGTTGGCCCAACCAAAATTGGATAAAACCCAAATTCCAATTGCTGCAGCAAAAATAATGGTACCAGCCTTAATAATATACGCAGAAATACGCTCCCAAACATGCATTGCCCAAGACTTAAGAGAAGGCATGTGATAATCAGGAAGTTCCATGACAAATGGTGCTGGCTCTCCCTCAAAAGCCTTAGTCTTCTTTAGCATGATTGCAGAAATAACAATCATAGCTACACCCAAGAAATAAAAGGCTGGGGCAATCCACCAAGCAGTAGTTCCTCCAATAAGAACACCCATAATCAAGGCAATAATAGGCTGTTTTGCCGAACATGGAATCATAGTGGTAAGCATAATCGTCATGCGACGATCTTTCTCATTTTCAATAGTACGAGTAGAAAGAACGCCAGGAACACCACAACCAGAGGAGATAAGAAGTGGAATAAAAGACTTACCTGATAGACCAAAACGACGGAAGACACGGTCCATAACAAAAGCAACGCGGCTCATATATCCGCAGTCTTCCAAGAAACACAACATAACAAACAAGACAAACATCTGTGGAATAAAGCCAAGAACAGCACCTACGCCGCCGATAATACCGTCAACTACAAGACTGGTGATGACGGGGCTTGCGCCAGCACCCTCAAGAGCGCCGCGAGCAAGCGTAGGAATACCAGGGACATACATGCCGTACTCAGATGCCTCTGGCTCAGTAGCAGCGCCTTCAACAG
>CALGXY010000113.1:0-3672 GCA_937935155.1 uncultured Atopobium sp.
TTTCTAAATGAATATCCAGCAGTAAGGAGTTGTAGTGCTTCAACAGTATTTGTCTTACCTGCGGCGTTTTTTCCTACAAAGATAGTAGTTTGTGCAGATAAATCTATTTCTTTCGAAGTAAAACAACGAAAGTTATACAGCGAAACATGTTCAACTTTAAGTCCCACACAACCCCTATCAAATTAGAGGCGAACAGGCATCAGAAGATACAAATAGTTGACCTTACCATTTGATTTAAAGATTGCTGGCTGAGAAGGACCCTGGAGCTCAAGACGCAAAAGGTCCTTGGAAGGAGCAGCGTTTACACAATCAAAAACGTAGTGGTAGTTCAAAGCAATTGAAAGAGAGTCTCCTTCAATTTGAGCCTCAATGTGCTCAGAAGATTCACCTTGATCTGGTGAAGATGCAGACAGTTTAACTTCTTTTCCGTCAGTATCAACATCAAAACGTACTGAAGGATTTGCCAGGGCAATAACAGAGACGCGCTTCAGGGCTGCAGAGAAATCTTCAACGTTGATATCAACTGACGCAGTACAAGACGTAGGAAGTAGCTGCTTATAGTCAGGGAAATGACCTTCAATCTTACGAGAGATGTGAGTGGTGTTTCCAAACTGGAAGACTACCTGATTGTCCGTTGTACCAATCAAAACCTTCTCAGTCATGCTACGCATGGAAAGAACATCATGGAAAACTTCACCAGAAATAATTGCACTAAAAGATTCACCGGCTGGCGTATCTGTATTGGAATCACAAACAGCAAGACGGAATGAGTCAGTTGCAACAAGGCGAATAGTATTGTCCTCAACGGTGAGAGAAATTCCCTGAAGAATAGGACGAGAAGCTTCCTTTGAAGTTACACGATAAACTTTATCAACCATCGTTGATAGAAGTTGGCTTGGAAGCTCACAGGTTTTCTCAAGATCAAACTCTGGGAACTGCGCCCAATCGTGAGCAGAAAGAGTATTAAGTCTAAAAGATGAACGCTGGCAAGTTACAGAAAGCGTACGCTCTCCGCCTTCAAAAGTAATTGCTGCATCAGGAAGGTTCTTAACAATGTTCTGGATAACCTTTCCAGAAACAACTGTCTCTCCTTCTTCTTCTACATTTGCTGCAATCTGATGCTTAATAGAGATAGTTAAGTCACTGGACTGTAGCTCAAGCATGCCATTAAAAGCTTTGAGATAAATACCAGAGAGAATTGGAAGTGTTGTATTAGAACCAATGCCTTTAGAAACAATATCAAGTGCCGTCTGGAGAGCGGATTGACTTACGGTAAATTTCATGACGACCCTTTCTATTATTTCTTAGATAAGAATAAAAATATCGTAGTAATAATAAGCTATGTTGAAAAGAAGAAAGCTTTACATTTCTAGAGGTAGAAATATGTTTCTAGAGGTCAGATTTGTTTGCTTATTTTTGACATTCATAAACAAAGTAAAACTTCCTCTCTTAAACTCTCAACACCAAACTATTACTTCTCTTCACCAATTGACATCTTACAAACAGGTTTTAAACACTAACTTTGTTCAAGGATAGTCTTCTTAAGTTGAGAAATTTGATCATAGAAGCTTTTGTCTTCTTTGATTCTCTCTTCAATTACTTCAATACTGTGCAAAATGGTTGCGTGTTTTCTTCCACCAAAATGCTTACCAATATTTACCAGCGTGTATTGGCAAAGATCGTGGGCAAGATAAATTGCAACATGTCGCGGCTCTGCAATTTCTTTATTTCTTTTGTTGCCAACAATATCGCGATGGCTAATGCCATAGACGTTTTCTACGACTTCTTGGACCTTCTCGATATTTACGGTCTTTGAAACGCGGCGCCAGAGCGTGTCTGCAATCTTATCGATTTCTTCCTGTTTAATATTTGTGCCAGATTCTTTTGCTTTAATCTGACCAGTTACACAGCGATTACAGAAGCCCTCAAGCGTTCTAATACTTTGACCAGCCTTGTCAGCCATGTAACGACGGATGTCCTCTGGCAAATCGTCTGCAGTAAGAGAAGAATTTCTCTCTTTAAATGCTCGGTCGCAGAAGACATGAATAAGATTGAGCTTCATCTCGTAGCTTGGAGACTCAATACCAATAACGATGCCACCACTCATACGAGAAGTAATACGATCATCAAAGCCGTCAGAGCCCATACCAAGCTGAGCAGGTGTTCTATCTGCGGCAAGAATAATCTGCTTACCTCTATCAATAAGAGAGTTAAAAATATTGAAGAAGAAGTTAATAGTACCTGCTTTACCAGCAAGTTTTTGGACATCATCGATGATAAGAACATCAATGTTTTGATAGTTATTACTAAGCTCTGTTGCGGCGTTTCCTGACGCGTTTTTACGAACTGCATTTACGTAGTCATCAACAAAGGCATCTGCATCTTTGTAAACACAAACGCGTTCGATATCTTCAGAATTGATGTAGTTTTGAACCGCGCGTAAAAGGTGAGTTTTTCCAAGACCACTTGCACCGTAAATAAACAGCGGGTTTGCTTTACCTTTTGCGTCGTTTGCAACATTTAATGCATGCTGATGGGCAAGCTCATTCTCGTCACCAACAACAAAGCGATCAAACGTGAGGTTTGAATTGAAAGATGTCTCCTCATAAAGAGGATTACTCTTACGGCGCTTTAAGGTCTGTTGTTTTAATTCTTCAAGACTTTGTTCCTGGGATTCAAAATCTTGAATCTGCTCTGGAACAACTGCTCGTATAGGAGCAGTTTTTTGCTTCCATGCATTGAACTCTTGAGGAGTCATTGTGGAAGTAGTGGTAACGGGGGTAGAAGACTTTGTAAGAGTAAGGCTCAAAATAATGTCTTCAAAGGCTGCTGCCGAAAGGCATCTCTCAACAATCGGTAGATTCTTAAGGATACGGTTATATGCCAAGCGCATTGATGTTTCTGCACAGAGCGTATTATCTTCAACTTTAATTGGAGTGCAGGTTCTCAGCATGGCGATAAAAGCCTCTGGTTGATTCTCTTCAACCAAAAGGTCAATTGCGTCTTGCCACAGAGCTACTGCGTCTGAATCAATTGATGCATCCATACGTGTCCAATCAAAATGTTGAAAATTGGGACACCTAGTATAGAGGAATGTTGATAACTTTCAGCGAATAATGTTGAGAAACTCTATGAAAGGAGGGTTTCTCCAATAGTGGTGAGCTTATATTTTTGCCCAACTTTTCCAATTATTCCTATATTTACCAGCGATTTTAATTCTCTTGACCAGGTTGGTGTAGAAAGACCAAAGGTACTAGTGAGCTCTGTTGCTCCAACCCATTCATGTTCAGAGAGATATTGAAGAACTTGTTTTGCTCGATCTGTTAACACCAGATTAGGAAGTTGTGTAGCTGGTTGTGCAGATACCTGTTGAGATACTGCTTGTAGGGTATGTGGAATTGCCTGCTGATTCTGATTAACAGGTAATTCTTCAGCTTCTTCTTGAGTTGGAAGCGTCTGAATGTGCGCATCTTTAGAGCGGCGTGTTGACAAGGTAACAATGGTTCCGCCAGAGATATTGTCTTCGAGGGTAAGACTTCCACCCTTCTCAACCATGTATTGTTGAGCATAAGGAAGGCCAAAACCAACGCCTCTAATAAACGATTTCATTTCTTCCGTTGCAGAAGAGGTACCAAACTCAAGAGCTCGGTTTTTCTCTTTAATACCAGGTCC
>CALGXY010000114.1:0-8002 GCA_937935155.1 uncultured Atopobium sp.
TTTTTTTGACACTTCATCAGCCCTTCGAGCCACAATCCCAACCACAGAAAGCTCAGCTGTGTGCTGTGTGAGCGTAGCAGTCAAGTCAGAAAGTGATTGCTGGTATTTACTCAGCTGCTCATTCATGACTTGCTGGCGCGTCTCTAGGCGTGTGAGCGTGTTGGTGATGCTTCCCTTCCAAGCATCTTCCTTCTCCTTGTCCTCTCTACTAGCACGCTGCCAGTTTGAGATAGCAATAAGACCACCCAAGAATGCACCAGCGATAGAGATGAAGAAAGAGACCATCTCAGCTGTAATGTTCATGCTGCCCTCCTTAGTGTCTTACCGTGTATGTAAGAGAGCCTTGTCGCCAAGCGTTGGAGACAGCGCCGCCCATGTCTTGCAAATAGATGTTTCCATCTGGGCGAGCAGAAATGGCTGTAATCACGTCAGCGTGACCGGGGCAGAAACCTGAGTTATACACAATAGATTCTGTACTGTCAGAGACTGAACCATACTTTTCATGATCTACTAGAGGTGGTCTCGCTCCTTCAGGAATGGTAAAGGGGCATCTAACTGCGTCATAAGCGATGTTGTTAACAAGCCATCCTCTTACCTTGATAGTCACAGAATCACCGGTACGATATATATGCCAGTAATTCTTATAACTTCCCTGATCTTGTAAAATGACTGTTTCAAAATCGCCGTTATCATCTTGATAGAGCGTATTCGCAAACATAAAAAGCTGCTCTGGCTTAGACGCAACAACGCCATTAAGCTTTACACGATAGAGCGGGAAGTAGTCTTGAGCGTCACCATTTAAGACGTTACCTGCTGGTACTAATGGGTCCTCAGCTTTACCAGATGTCGGTACACCACGTAGAACCTCAAGCTTTGCCGACTCAATTCCCTGCGCGTTACGCTCATATTTAAGGCAGATAAAGTCGTTACGATTCTGCCCTTGAGTTCCAGAAGTGATTGTGACCTGCTCTGGTGCGGTTACACTCACTTGTCTACCATGCAGAGAAGCGTCACCGGTTGCAATAGTGACTCGATTGGCGCTCTCTTGTGTGGCTGCTAGACGCTTACCAACCGCGAGAACGACGCTCTTTTCGCCAAAAATGCCAGCGTGTAAACGTCCTTTATCCGCACCGGTAATGTGAGGTGCTTGACCCTGTCCATCGACACATGTGACTGCCATATTAGTTCACCTTGCTTTCAAACTCTTTGAATGAAGCATCATGTTTTGCAAGAAGCTCAAGATATGCTTTGTAGCAGTTCTCGCAATAAGTGCGATTCTCTTCTCCTCGCTGTGACTGCCGCTTAATGTCATGCCATTGAGCGAGCGAGTATGTATTGCTTGGAGTAACAAACTCAGACTTACCGCATCTGTCACAGGTATATCTGGAGCCTTGTTCTTTAGCCATTACGCCGTCCTTTCCCACTTAAAACCGTCAAGTGACGGCAGGCGTTTCCATGTACCGCCGAGGCTCGATGGATTAAATGATTTAGTTGTTTCATAGATTGAACCGATTGGATGAGCGGCTAGGAAACCTCCGCCTTGGTTAGCTCCCCCGCTAATTTGAAGGGTCACCATTGATTGAGTGATTGCAGTAATCCGTCCGAATTCGTCTACTGTAAGACGCGGAATCGCAAAATTGGCATTATTCCCAGCCACAATTGACTCTGAAAGGCCGTATGAACCAGCCTCTGCACCAGAACTTTGAAGGCTTAAAGTGACGTTGGAACCCGTCTGGGAAACTGCAAGCGGACCTGTTGAGGATACATTTTTGACACTTGAATTTGCTGAAACTAACGCGTTGTTACCAATGTCTTTTGCTTCATGTGCCTGACCTTGAGCTGCAATTGCAGCAGACTGTGCAGCTGCAATATGAGTCTCAATATCAGCGACTTTCTCATCCGACATAACCGCTGAGATGCGATTACCGACAATACGAATGCCCGTGCCAGCTACATATGTAGTTCCAGCACCTTGAGACGCTCCAGAAGACTCAAATGAAACGCCATGTGAGCCTCGAGTCTGGTTTGGTGAAGTCACTTCATAACTTACACTCATTACCCCACTCGCGACTTTTACTATCTTCTTGCCAATAGTCGCTTGAGTTCGTCTACCTGTGTCTTGATTTTCAGCTACGACAACATCATCAATATAAAGATTCAGACCATCATGGACCGTAACGTCTACAGAAGACTGAGCTTGAAGCTCTTTAAGCTTCTTTGTTCCCTCTTTTTCAAGCTCTGCATCCTCAATATTGTTGTAGTCATAGAGCATGGATACTTCATCTTGGCCAAACAAACTCTGCGTCTTTGAAATGCGCCCCGCACGGTCTGCATAGAGGTGAATAACCGTACGACTTGCAAGCTCACCTTTACCAGCACAAATTAAGTGGTTCACGGGATGATATGACGTCTTAGATTTGTAATCCAGGGCATCAGAATCAAGTCTATTGTCCGTGAGAGGCTCTAGCCAAATAAGTGTTTTACCGTCAGTTCGTTGAATTCTAAGTCGTGAGCCCGCAGCATTTGCAATGTGTCTTAATGCTGTGTAAGCGTCGCAAAAACGAGGTAACTGACACTTAATAATTGTCTCAGACTGCCCTGTCTTAGCCTCAAATACTGTTGCAAGATCTGCTGCAGTAACAATGCTCTCGATGGCCGTTTGAGCCTTATCTGAGATATTGATGTAATCAGTACTCGGAACCAGGATTTTTGAAGCGAGCATACCGTGCCAGGTACGCCCGCTCCATGTAGTCGTAGACACACCGCCGTCAAGAGAGTCTGAAGCTGTATCTATGATGCCGCCGTATTCTGTGCCATCGATTGATACTAGATATCCATCTTTGATTGGAATCGACGGGGCAAATACTTCAAAAGAATTTCCCGTATCTCCAAAAGAAAGGTCGAGCACATAGTCCTCTGTGCCAGCAATATCTTCACCATCAGCCTTTGACACCGTTAAGATGTCCATGGAAGACCTCCTCTTGTTTCCCACCATTCAACATCAAAGCCAAATGTGCCGTCCCATGAGACGCTCTGAAAGCCTTGTTTCAGTGGTTCAAAGCAATAGTTGCCGCCGCCTTTACCACTGCCACGGCTACCAACATCGAAGCGGTCTGAGACGTCTCCAAGTTCAGTTACAAGTGTGATTGTCTTACGAGTACGAGTGCCATCTACAACAAGACGGCCTCCACTTGGGACCGTCAGTAAAAATGAGTAAGTGTTATCACCAATCACGATTCGTGGCTGGAGGGCCGTTCCATAAATGGTGAACTTTACTGGACATTCTGATGACGAACGAATTTCAAGCTGCTTTGGCGGTCTCGTAATGCCAAGGTTGTATGGGACATTGGTCGGCAAATTAAGCCAATCGCTCTGTGCGTCATCGTGAGTCACGCTGAAACTTTTAATGTGGCTTTTGTGCCATGACCCTTCTAACAAAATAACTGTAAGAGCAACTGTTGCCTGATCATGAAAGACAGATTGAACCTCGCTTTTAGACACATACACATCTTGCGACCATTCATTGTTATAGACGAGCGCTCCTGGCTTTTGATTGTTGAAGTCAAATTCAAATTCCTCAGCCATTGCTTCTGCAAGTTCAGAACCCTCAATGAAGAGATCTAACGTAACTTCTTGAGCATTAGACGAAATGCCAGAGATAGAACGTGCTCCTAGCGTGTATCCAGGCTTGTAACCTCTAAGAGATGTGCCAGTACCAATTGAGGCTTCTGGCACATCAAGCTCAAAGATATTACCGCGGGAAGAAACATACTTGAGTTTATGCATTCGTCTTCACCGCCTTTTGAACCGCTCGAGCAAAATCACGGTCTCCAATATTGTTAGAGTTCTCATCAATAACCTGTCCGAGCTCACCGTTACGCATGAAGTCATAGATGTCTGCAAGCGTGGTTGCGTTTGCGCGTTGCTGCCTTGAATCAAGCTCAAAAGCGGCACGATAAATACCGTTTGCATTAGCGTCGGCAACCGCTGAGAAGCTCAGAGGACGAGCATTACTAAAGACGTCATGTACACTTGACAGAGCACTCATTGCCTCTGTTTCAGCAAGTGCAGAACTTCCCTTAATCCCTCTTGCAAAGTCTCTCATGAGGGCACGGCCAGAATACGTCGTGTAGCCATGACCTGAAAATGGTCCTTTCTTTGCAGGTGAGAATGGAAATAGTTTACGCACCGCACCGAGAGCGTCTGATGCTGCGCTTGTTACTGCATTTACAGCATTTCTGATGCCTTTGGCGAAGCCATCTAAAAGCGCTTTACCAGAATTAACAAGCCAATCGCCCGCATTAGAAAAGAAACTTTTAATCTTATCTGGAATGCTCTTCACAAAATCAACTGCTGCATTTAGGCCATCTGTAACCCCACGGAGAAATCCGTCGGCGGCCTCTGATGCTTTTGCTGCCATGTCAATTGCCCAGAGAGCAATATTTGCCAGAAGCGTAGCAAGGGCAGTTTGAACTTGTTCTGGAATCGTCGATACAAATAAGACGAACTGAGCAAATGCGCTTGGTAGGTCAACAGTAAAGAAGTTGACAACGTTTTGAACAAATTCAGAGCCAATCTGTACCGCCAGCTGAGCAAGTTGAGCACCTAGTCCAAACAGAAATACAACTGCAAAAGTAAGCGCGTAAAGAACCATTGATGGTAGCTCTTGGATGAATTGTCCTACCGCTGCGGGAATCCCCTGAACAAATTGGACGAATTGAGTGAAAGCTGTTGGCAATGTTGTTGTAAAGAAACCAACTATGGAATCTACTACACCACTAATAGCCGAGCAAATAGAGTTCCAAATACCAATTACAGCATTTCTAAAATCTTCGTTCGTATTCCAGAGCCATGTAAAAACAGCCCCGAGAGCAACAACCGCAACTGCAATCCAGCCAATAACAGGGATAGATCCTACGAGTGCTAGTAGGCTCGTTCCAACGCCACTAATGGCCGTTGAAATCGTTCCGAAGACACTCGCGAGTGCTCCTCCCTCACCAACAAGCTCACCAAAAACAGAAAGCGTTGATAGAACGCCCTCTCCGCCTTTGATAGCATCAAAAGCCAAAGAAGCGGCATTTTTTAGAAGTCCGAAGTCGTCAGCTATCGAACGCACAGCTTTAATAGTCTCGTATGCAATCAAGGCGGTCGCTACAGCGACGATGACGGGCGCAACAACTGTGAGGTTGTCTCTCAAGCCTTGGACGGCGTCTCGTGCAAACTCTATAGCAGATTTAACACCATCAACAGCGGCCTTAAGTAAATCTGCTGCGCTGCGGGATGCATCCTCTGAGCTATCTAAACCAGTAAACGTTGTTATGAGGTCACCAATAAGTCCGATAGTGCTATCAAATACGTCTTTTAGCGCATTTAAAGCGTCACCAAATGATGTGATTGCTCCGTTATTTTGAAGCTGATCCATAAACGAACCAACAGTGGAAATAACAGGGTCAAGATACGTGATAACTGTGTCGGCTATACCAGAAAAGCTGCTAGAGAAATCGTTGATTGCACCCGCAATATTGGCTTGGCCAATATGATCAATAATCTTAGCAACGGCCTTATTAATACGGTTCTGAACATTAGTCCAAGCGGTACCAATTGACTCCGTTGATATTCGCGCCTGTTCTGCAAATGAAGCATAGCCAGGAAGACCTTCATTATTGAGGCTTACAATTGCGTTGTTGAATTGGTCAAATGTAATTACGCCGCTTTGCATGGCCTTATAAAGGTCTGCTTGGTTTGCATTAGCACCGAGTAGGGCTTTAGCAATCTGATTCAGCTGTCCTGGCATCGCTTGCGCAAGAATCTTCCATGACTGCATGTCGACTCTGCCAGTTGAAAGCATCTGGGAATACTGCTCAAAAGCAGAATTCATTACCTCTTGACTCTTGCCGCCTGCCAAAAGTGCGTTATTAAATGCCAGGGCAACATCTGTTGCTGTGGCAAGTGAACCAGACACAGGCGCAATCTTCTGCACTGAGCCAACAATGGCATCAAGTGACGTTGGAAGACCGTCGATACCAGACGAAAGTCGCTCAATAGTCGCACGAGCTTCATCTGCAGAATAGCCAACAGACTGCATTATCTTAGGGAAGTTTGCAATCGTGTCGACACGGTTGACCGCAGAGGCAATTGAGCCGGAAATCACATCTAACGCGCGGGATGTAACACTGGATACAATTCCCATAATGGCGCCAGTTGCGCCGCCAAAGCCGGTTGCATAGTTTTGAGCGGCCTGTCGTCCAGCGTTTGTGTGGACAGACACCGCCGACTTATATCCACTTCCCAGTGCTCGCTTTACATTAGCACCAAGATTGTCGAATTTAGGAGTAAGAAGGACGGAACCTCTTACTACTGTTCCAGCCACTATTCACCTCCTAGCGTTCTCTAAAAAGAAGCTCCTCAACGCGGTCCTGTGACACGTTAAGAAGCTTCTTCTTACTTTGTTCTTGTTTCAGTTCTGGACGCTTGACGGCGTCAGGCTTTCTGCCTTTACCTCCTGCCTGCTCATACCGAAGATAGGAGAGATTGTCGACCGCTAGTGCAAGCAAATAGTCGCTATTGGACCAATCATTTCTGGGGTCAACATTGCACACTGTTCTTGAGCCATGAGGGAGGTTTATCATCAAATAAAACAGACGCTCAAACTCACAAGAGTCAATGAGCGTCTGTAGATTTACTTGGTAATATTGCTGAAAGTCTGCTTCCAGCTTGCCCCTTTTCGTGTCATCACACAGAATTGGAGCAAGCGGAATTAGTTTTTTGCGTCAAGTTTTTCCAGAAGAGCGGACTCAATGCGCATGATCTCTTCAGCGTCGTCATATCCGAGCTTGGCGGTTACGACTTCCACAACATGATTATCAACATTGCCACTAAAGACAAAGTCGTAGAGAGCAAGTACAGGAGAAAGTGCTTCTGGGCTATTTTGCTCTGCATCACTAACACGAGCCATGCGACGCATAAACTCACGAGACTTAGTACGACGCATATCAACGACATACTCTTCACCCTCGAATTCAATTATGCGCTCATATGGAGCGTGCTTAGGCTTATCCTGTACAAAATCAAGATAATCGTGCTCCAACTTTGCACGTGAATTTTCTTTCTCCGCAGCGAGCTCTCGAAGCTGCTCCGCTGACATGTTGGAAATATCCATATTGAGTCCTCTCAAAACTTAATTAATGTACAACGCCAGGAGCCGCGCTCGCTTTTGTGGTGTCATAGAAGACATCACGATAAGTATCACCGTCAAAGACCTCGGCTGGCATACACTTAATGGTTGGGGTATATCCAAGGAAGTCAGAGCTGTTCTGCTTTACGGTATCGCGCTCAAAAATGCGTCCAATAGGAATGATTGAACGCTTGACCGTAGTCTCATTAATAACAGCGTCAAAAATGTAGATACGAGGAGCAGTAAAGCGTGGATTGTGTCGAACAGTAATAGAACCGTCTGTCTCAACCTTGACGTTATCGTCTCCATAAATGACCCTCAAAATAGTCTCAGCGGACTCAAGAAATGTCACCTTTGCAGACTCTGAGTACTTAGAGATTGAGGAACTAATAGCGTTGCCTCCCCAGTCGTTCTTATCCTCTGAAGAGAGATCCATAGCAAACTCAACGCCATCCTCAGAAATATATCCAAGGGACTTAATCTTGCCAGGGTTTGCAGCCATCAGATCCTTGATGGTCTTCTTAACATCAAGAAGCGTCTTAATGTCAACGCTTGGGTCAACGACTGCGGCATATCCGCCAGGACGGCCCTTTGCTGCTCCAACGGAATTTGCATTGTAAATAGCATCAGCCATGATTACTCCTTACAGACGTGTAGTGATATACACATCTAATTGATATCGATATTTCTTTGAATCCGGGTCTGGGAAGTCGTAGATACTTTGAACTTCAACCTTGATGACCTTATCAAGCTCTTGCCAGCACTCAAGCAAAAGGAGCCTTATTGCCAAAGCAAGCTTATATGCGGAGGCATCCGTTGTACTCCAAG
>CALGXY010000115.1:0-4624 GCA_937935155.1 uncultured Atopobium sp.
TAGCTCCAAGCTGGTCAATGATAGTAAACTCAAGGCTCTTCTCGCTACCACCAAACAGACCAAACGTGCCGTCCTTGAGATTGGTCATAACCAGCACAGTCTTCTTTGCGTCTTTCTCGTGTGCTTTAACGCGCTCGTTAATGGCATCAAGGCGCTTCTGAAGGTCAGCGGTATAGGTATCGGCATTACTCTGAACGTCAAAAATAGATCCAAGGTTCTTAATGTCAGAGATAATTCCAGCTAGCGTTGGATCGCCCTGCTCAGAAGATGCCAGCTGGGTATAGACAGAAATGCCAAGGTCAGCGTAGTCCTTTGGAGAAGTCTGATCCTTTGAAGTGAAGAGACGGGAACGTCCCACAATAAGGTTTGGATTAGCGGCAACAACAACCTCGCGCGAGAGGCTCTTCTTATCGCCCAGCTGCTTGATTTTTGCATACTCGTCGGCAATTTCTGAAGGCATTGGTGCATCAGGCTTGATGGTGCCAATAATCTTGGAGCCAAGACCTAAACGCAGCAAAATCTCGGCTGCAGAATCTGTCAAGGTAACAACACTCTCAGGAGCCTTATCAAACTTTGCCTCAAACTCATTGCCGTCACCGTCATAGAGCTTGAACGATACGGGATAGCTCGTATTGGCCGATTTCTTTTCTTCTGTAGCTGGGGTAGATGGGCTAGACGTTGCATTGTTGCACGCAGTAAGACCCAGTCCAGCAGCAGTTGCAGCAAATCCTGCCGCAATGCTCAAAAAATTCCTTCTCGTAAAGAGATTTGAACTTACACGAGGATCCATCGGATATCCTTTCATTCATCTGTTGATATTCAACAGGCGATTAATACACGTAATCAATGCTGATACCGTTTCCAGCAGTTGATGGGCGGACCATGCCCTCAACGCCATACACATCAGCAAGCAGCTCAGGGGTCACAATGTCCTCAGGTGTTCCCTCGGAAACAATAGTCCCCTCTTTTAAGAAATACAGGCGGTCGACATAATGAGCTGCCATCACAATGTCATGCAAAACAGCCAGGCAGCTGATACCAAGATTGCGAACAAGGCGCAAAATATCAATCTGGTACGTAATATCCAGGTGATTAGTAGGCTCATCAAGCACCAAAAACTCTGGTTCCTGAGCCAACGCACGAGCCAATATGACACGTTGTTTCTCGCCACCTGAAAGCGTGGCAAACGAGCGGTCTTCAAAGCGAGAAAGGCCAACTTTCTGAATAACGTCAGAAACGATTGCCTCGTCATGATCGGTTTCTTTTGACAGCGCAGACTGATGAGGGCTGCGTCCCAGCGACACAATCTCACGAACGGTAAAGTCAAAGGACAGCGAGTTAAACTGGCTTACAACTGCAACTTTGCGGGCAAAGTCACGTCGTGATATCTCAGTGGCGTCGCGATCGTCCCATAGGACCTGGCCGTCATAGCTCCGACCAAGGCCGTAAATCGCACGCAAAAGCGTAGACTTGCCTGATCCATTGGGGCCAAGAATGCCCACAAACTCGCCGTCTGCCACGTTGAGCGAGACGTCCTTTACGATTTGCTTGTTATGAATGGCGACCGATACATTTTGCACGTCAAGGCGCATGTTACTCACCATCCCTAAAGCTGTAGTTGCGGGCGACCATGATGTAGACAAAGAACGGCGCGCCTACAACGGCGGTTAGGATGCCAATAGGAACCTCGGCATTGCCCAGGATGGTTCGAGCGCAGGCATCAGCCCAAAGAATGAAGATAGCTCCCAGTACCAGGGCAGTTGGCACCAGCCTTCGGTGATCGGATCCAACAAACGAGCGCGCAATATGCGGAATGATAAGGCCAACAAAACCGATGGTTCCCACCGATGAAACAAGCGTGCCAACCATAAGCGCAGAAATGGTCAAGTATGCCCACCTGCACAAATTGGTGTTGAGGCCGAGCGTTGTAGCTGCCTCGTCTCCCATCAGCAGCACGTTAAGGGAGCGGAACTGTGTTAAGAAAAACACACTGACGAGAAGTACTACGACAACGGAAACGCCAACATTTCCCCAGCTTGCTCGTGCCAAAGAGCCCATGGTCCAGAACTTCAAATCCATCATGCCCTCAGCGTTAGCAGCAATAGTGATGATGAAATTAGACAGCGCCGTGAACAGGGCATTCAAAATCATGCCCGAGAGAACAAGCTTTGATGACGTCATATGTCCGCCGGTAGACGCCAGCAACAAAACGCCAATCGTGGCAATTGTTGAGCCAATAAACGAGAACAGCGGCACCGAAGAAATTCCCACAACATGTATTGCGCCAGCACCAAGCATGATGGCACAGGTGGCTCCGCACGAAGCTCCTGATGAAATGCCCAAAATATACGGCTCAGCCAAGGTGTTTTGAACTGACGCCTGCATGACAACACCCGAAAGCGCAAGGCCAGCTCCGGCTACCACGCCCAAGATGATGCGAGGAAAACGTAGCGACCAGACGACCTTCTCGACAGGTCCTCCTGCAGCTAGAGCCTCCGATAGCGGCATGCCAAAAAGATGATGTGTCAGCACGGCATATGCGTCTTGTAGGGACACACTAATAGCGCCCATCGTTGAAGTTATTACAATACTCGCCGCCAGAATTGCGACGAGAACTCCCATGAAAAGACGGAACGGTCCGGCTTTTCTTACCATACAATACCCCTCTAAAGTGACGCTGCGTTTTTGCGAACAACGTACAACGTACAATGCGCGTTACACAGAAGCAGCGGAATTTTTTGAAAGTTAACTATATCTTACATTTTGAGTTGTGAGAAGCGAACGAATTGAAAAATGCTTAAAATACCTACACCACTACAGGGGCGCCTCCCCGCGGGGATGGCTCCACGAGGCGCGACGGTGGCTCCTGCGAGACGACGCTGGCTCACAGACGACAGACGAGGACTTCCATGGATTTAGCAGCTTTACCCGACAGCACGATCACAATAGGAGAACGCTCCGAAGTTCCTGGTCTTCTTGTTATTCTCCACGGCTCTCTGCTGATGCCAAAGATAGCTACCCTTATTTCTGCTGGGAAAATCGATGCCGAGAAGCTTCCTCAATGGATTGCTATTACCGCACCGTCTAATCAAGATTGCTATTCTCCTTGGCCAGCGGCAAGCGTGCGAACAGAAGCTCCAAATTTTGGAGGATTTGGAAAAGAGTTTCTTTCGGACGTCGTACTTCCAGCTGTCGAGAAGTACGCTGCTCTTGCTACTCATACCGCAGAGGATACGTGTCCTCTTACCTTGCTAGGCTATTCTTTGTCGGGTCTGTGCAGCCTCTTTGAGATGCAAACTACCTGCCGCTTTGACCAGTATCTTCTGGCAAGTCCCAGTACGTGGTTTCCCGATTTTGTTGAAACTTTTGATACGAGCCACGTGCGTTCGGATGTTCGCTGGTGCATCGCAAGCGGAGAAAACGAAGGTAAAAACCATCCTGAGCCCCTGCGCTCAGTGAGACAGACAACAGATGCACTGGTTGAGAAACTAGCATCTGCTGCTCCTAACCATAAACGTATGATCGATTTCTATAATCATCACAATGGTCTTGAACTGAGGTTACAACGCTTGCTGAACTTTGGTTTTGATGCATAGAGGCAGTGCACACAGGGAGGTTTAGTATCCTGTCATAGTGACTTGCCTGAGTAACAAAAAAACCTGCCGAGGGCGGGTTTTAAAATTCTTATGGTCGCGGGCGCAGGATTTGAACCTACGACCTTCGGGTTATGGGTAAATTAGGATAGAGGTTTCGTAAATTTTTTTCATCTATCTCACCTGAGCATACTGTACTAATTAGGCGCTTTGTGCTTTTGCATCTCCAACGTTCTGTAGAAATCTACTTCTTCTACATCTCCAACTTCATTTTGGCAGTCCTTTCGTACACTGACTCCGTCTCGCCTTGAGATCGGATCCCCCAATACGAGAAGCCAGACGGCCATGAGAAAGAGCATTGACGAGAGGTCGCATGAGGCAATCAGCGCGAACCTAAAGCACAGGGGCATTGCAGCAAGATGAACCCGTCTTCATCGCAAGGTATCTCTATGGCGAAGCTCAAGTCATCGCTCATTGCTGCCTCCATTGTCAATCTCGCGCAGCCTCAACAGCCAGCGTCTAATGCTCCCGTCCTCAAAGAAGCCAAGTAGCGCTCCGTCGCAGAAGCGTTCTGCCCTCACGGCTCCCAGCAGAAGTGCCATCACCGCCTGGCCGTCGAAATCCGACACGTCTGCTCTGGACATTGCCTGGCTGCCCCACTCAAGCCCGTTGCGCTCGAGTATGTCGCGGTAATGCGTGAGTTCATATTCGGGATGCTCGTCCGCAAAGTCGTAGATTGCCTGTTCAACATTCGTGACTGTCGTTTCGTAGTCCACGTAAGGCATCTGAATTGGGTCATCCATAGTGCCCTTGCTCTCTCGGTCTACGACCCAGTTGCCAAATCTCTCGGCTTTCTCAATGGCAGGCAGGTGCTTCGTCAGTCCTTCAAACACAAGCTGCCTCCTTTGAGAAATATGCCTTGGCAATTCCATCGAGCTGCGAGCGTATCTCCTCGAAAGGCTGGTTGAGATCGAGCGTCCTCACGCTTATCTGGTTGCCGCTCATCTGGTACACACCATCAGGCTGAATTT
>CALGXY010000116.1:0-24076 GCA_937935155.1 uncultured Atopobium sp.
AAGAAATTTAACTATCGATAAATTCTGTATCTACGGAACACACCTAAGTCGGATATTCTGCTCAGATGCGGGCATTTTACACATCTAATGACGATAATCTGCATGATTGAGGTATTTTCAGCGTCATGTATACATCTTTTTAACAGATTATCTGACTTAGGTGTGTTTTGAACTACCTCCCATTTCTCGTGTCCAAGAAATGGGAGGTAGTTCATACGCCGGCTCTCTTTTTTGGGTTTCTCGCCATTTTGCTTTACCATAGCAACATAAGGAGATGATGCGACATGAATAAAGCGGCTCAAGTTATTAAGAACCTTTCACAGGGCTTTCTGATTTCGGGCATTTTAAGTGCTCTCATGGGCGCATACTACCTGTTTGCTAAGGCTGGACTTCCTCTGCAAGATCCTCCGATTGCGCTCAAAATTCAATACGAGATTAACTTTGGCGTTGGCGAGAAAATGCTTATGTTGGGCTTAACCTGCCTGTTTATTGGCTGTATTGGCTATACCGTTGCGTGGATTTGCTCTAGGACAGAGAAAGTTCAAGAGCCAGATAATCACCAAGCTGGTAGACCTTCTCGCCCTGGCGGAGCAAACTAAGGCGCGTGAGCAGAGGCGCGCGGACCGAAGCTGCGGGCTGGGTGCGGCATCTTGAAGTGCGACGGCCTGAATTCATATTCGCAAACAGCAGATGCGGTGCGGATACAAAAATTTAAACTATTTTCAAAACAGTACTGTCCATGCAAACTGTACTATTCATCAGCCAAATTCACTTTTTATGTGAATACTAATTTCTCTTATGTTTTGGCTATCAATTTGTAAG
This sequence comes from uncultured Atopobium sp., assembly GCA_937935155.1. GTDB lineage: Bacteria > Actinomycetota > Coriobacteriia > Coriobacteriales > Atopobiaceae > Lancefieldella. The sequence continues at coordinate 823 of CALGXY010000116.1, forward strand.
AAAATATAGATGTAATATGCACATCTTTTTGAGGGGCCATCATGAAAAAAGGTTTTCTTAAGAGAATCTCAGTCTTTCTCACCATGGTTGTGGCATGCCTGTTTATGTCTATTAACACAGCTCAGGCACTTGATCGCCAGAAAGACGATAGTGATCTTACCCAGATCAACATTTACCAGTTCACGCTGACCAGGGACAACATGACCGTTCTCTCGCAGGGAGCTGGCGTTAAGCGCATAGAGATTCCTGCTTCTGACACAGGCAGACTGCCCTCAACAGCTTTTGTTGTTCAGCCAACTAAAGACGGCTCCAACCAGCAGTATAACCAGCCTCTTTCGCTGAAGTTCTCTAACGCTGGCACTGTTGACGGCAAGTCCGTTGACGTTTATGTCACCATTAACTCGCTGGACCTTACCCTTAAGAATGCCAACGCAGATTACAACAACCCTAATAAGACTGATGTTGCATTCCTGACCGTTGATGAAAACTGGGGAACCAAGTCTTTCCAGATCATGGACTACATTGACGTGAATCACCCCAGCTACACCGCTGATATGTTCAGGTCCTATGCAATCAGCGCAAACGTGACTGTAGAGCTTAAGTACACCGATGGCACCCCTTGTGACCTCAAGCTTGTTATGCAGCCAAGCGATATTGACGTTGTCGGTGATACTGGCGCAAACGAGACCTTCTCGCTCATTAATGCCAATAGCACCATCGATAGCATTGTTATGAATAACAGGAACATTCTTGTTGAGAGCACAAGCGGCAACAATATTACTTGGAATCCTGTTCGTGGTACCTCTGGTCCTGATCAGGAGAAGAACCTTGCAGGTTTTGCTGTTAAGTCCAAGTCAAACAGCATGACGTTTGAGTCTACCAGTGCAGCTACCAGCGGCAGCCTTTTTGGTGTGTACACTGAGGCAATTACTCCAGCTCCTGTAAAGGCAGTTGATCCTGAGCAGGCTCCTGCCAAGGCTGGAGAAACCATTACGTATACCGGCACCTTTACGCTGCCAAAGCAGGGTATTGATACCATCGGCAAGATTAAGTCGATGAGCATGGTTGACACCTTTGACGAGCGCCTTGATTTCCAGAGTCTCACCGTAAGCTTTGACGGTCAGACCCTGACCGAAGGCACTGACTATACCGTTGCTGTTGACGGCCAGAAGGTTACCGTCAACATCAAGGACCACCTGCTCACCAAGGCAAATGGCGGCAAGAAGTTTGTTATTACCTACAAGACTGTTACCAACAGCAAGGTAGAGACTGACGGCTCCAACATTGATAACGAGCTTACACAGGTTGTCGACGGAAACGTTGCTCACTCCAACAAGGTAACTACTGAGCTTCTGTACGAGAAGACCCATGAGTTTGTCAGCGGCACTCCTAACAGGGAGCTTCCTCAGGAGGTCCTGGACCTGCTTCCTGGTAAGCAGACCAGAATTCCAAACGGCACCACCGTTACCCCTGATCAGCCTCTTGGCGGTGTTACTCGCGTAGAAACCCCAGATGGAACTTGGGTATTCATCGGTTACGATCACGATTCTGAGGTCATCGACCATAAGAACGCTCACTTCATTGGCGTTTGGGTAGTTCTGCCTCAGCCAAAGAAGGACGTCCTGGACGGTCAGGGTAACTCCATCGATGGCAACAAGGTAACTGCTGGTCAGGTGCTTACGTACTCCGTTACCTACACCAACACCACCAACACTGCTCGCGATGTCACCATCACCGATGTCATCCCAGAGCACACGACCTACGTTGATGGTTCTGCTGATAATGGCGGTACCTACGACCCAGCTACGCGTACTGTAACCTGGACACAGAACGTTGCTTCGGGCGACACACTCACCGTTACCTTCCAGGTCAAGGTCAACAAGGGCGAGAAGGACGTCACGGTTGTTAACACTGCCCACGTCAGCGATGGTCTTATCGACACAGACACCAATACCACCACCAACCCTGTTGTTCCTAAGCCTCGCAAGTCCCGCACTCCTTATACCGGTGACGATGCATTGCAGAACACGCTTATGTTTGCTATTGCAGGCGGCGCAGCAGTTCTCTTTGCGCTGGGCACACTCAAGCTTCACGCAGCTAGAAACTAAGCTGTGACAAGGCTGACGCTCGCAGGTATGGTGCGTGGAAGCCACAGATTTAGCACGCAGTAACTTCAAGCCGCTCTCATTTCGAGGGCGGCTTTTTGTATGGGTGTGTGCGCGAACGCGTTTGCGCGTGCAAGTTTGGGCGCGCAGAAAGCGATACTTGGAGCGCAAAGAATGCACTTCATACGTCAGTTAGTGCATTTGGGCGATATGAGACCATAGATAAGAACTGCAACAGTTACTCTAAAGATGCCTTAAGGCAAGGACGCAAGCGGGTTACAGTCCTGCTGCAGCAAGAAAACAAGACATTTGGTTAAGCAAGTTGTTTGGATGTGCCATGGAAATTCGAGTGGTTGAAGAAAAAGGTCGCGCACAAATCGAGGTGACTATTTTGAGTGGTCCTGATGACCCGCGTGTTTCAGGAATTGTTCGCCAGCTTCAGATGGTTGACGGAAAGATGACAGGATACGTTCCCGGGACTATCAACAGGCGCGTTGTTCTTCTCGCGGATGTCTCTTGGATTCAAACGGACGGCAAATTGACGTTGATTCACCTGGTAAACGGGGAGACGCTGGAAAGTTCTAGCCGTCTGACTGAGCTCGAGGACGCTCTCAAGGATACGGCGTTTGTGCGCACTTCTCGACAGGAACTGGTCAACTTGGATCAGGTTACGGGTATCAAACCCGCAGGTTCTGGCCGCATGTTGCTATCGCTTGGCGAGAAAACCCTTGTTGCTTCAAGAAAGTACGCCGCCGAAATCAAACGACGCATTGGAGTCGTGTAAGGACTTGATCGGTTTTCTCGCGCGTCACATTTTCTAGTATCAAACAGCACACAAACATTCACTTTAACGGCATCTTTATCCCAGAGAAGGGAACATCATGGAACGCAACGAATCTCATAATTGGAAAGAAATCGAGCAAGATTCTCAGCAAGAATTTGACGAGGGACTCAATAAAACAGCAGGTCAAATTATGTGCAAGGGCATCTCTTCTGGAGCGCTATGTTTTACCGGCATTTCGCTTGTGTATGGCGTCATTGCGTTGGCAATCAATTATGGTGACAGGCAGAATAACACCATACTTCTCACGCTGATCGCCGCCGGAGTTCTATCGGGTATTTACCAGCAGGTTTGGTTCAACTATCAGCCTCTGATTACCAAGCTCAGCTACCTTCAAAGGTTCCTTGGCTTTAACGTTTGCCTGTTCCCAACGCTTGTTGCGATGGCACTCATTGGTGGATGGGTTCCTAATATGGCACAGGCGTGGATGTCATTTACCGCACTATACCTGGTCATTCTGCTGATTACAACCTTAGTCTTCAATGCTATTTTCAAGAAAGAGGAGCAGAAATATGAGGCTGCTTTCGAGAAGTACCAGGCATCTCGTCGCGCATAAAGTTTCAGCTGATTCTGGATTGTCCGCCGCGCGCCTGATTTCTGCAAAGAATCTGTAACGTTTGCCTGAAAACATAAAAGAATCGGTGGATTCTGCCTGATTTTCTTAAAGAGTCTGTGTGAGAAACACAGACTCTTTGCATTTTTCAGGCGAGAAAAGCGAAGAGACACCCAACAATTCTAAAAACTAAAATTTTTAAAGAACGAATACTGAAAAAATTAAGTAGTTTTTATGTTCTAGACTGATATCTAAAATTTTGTACAAGGATAAGCTAATATTATTTTGAATTGTGTTCTATTTAGATTTAGATCACAGAAGGGAAAAGAATGAAGTCACTAGCTAAGGGTATTTTTAGTAAGATTTGCTGTCTTTTTACAGCGGCTCTTCTAATTTACTCACTGGTTCCAGTTCAAGCTTATGCTGCTCCAACAAGCGCTAATGATGTCGCTGACAGCAAGGTCACCATTACTAGTCTGGAGCCTGGAGATGTTGTAAGTGCGTATCTAATCGCTGATGCAGACGTTGATGCCTCAAACAACTTAACGTATACGATGGCTAACAATCTGCCAGCTGCTTACGATACAATTGCCGAGATTTCAGCTGTTGCCACTGATGGCTACACCTTTACTCAGGGAACCGATATGCAAAATGCTGCCGCAGCAATTGCGAGCGCACTTACTGCAGGTACAGCTACTACTACTGCAACAGCCGGCGCCAATGGTTCCGCTGAGCTCACTCTTGGAAGTGGCTACTATCTTGTTCGTGTTACTTCTACAAGCGGCAAGACTCACGTTTACCAGAACATGGTAGTTGACGTAACTCCTAAGGTTGATGGCGGCACATACAAGCCTCGTACTGTTGCTCCTATTGCTGTTAAGAAGACTGAAGTTACTATTAAGAAGACTGTTGGCTCTCAGTATAAGGAGTCAACTGATAAGTATAGTGTTGGTGACAGCGTTCCATTTAAGGTCAATACCGCTGTTCCTAACTATCCAGCAGACTCTGAGAACGCAACTTTCATCATTGGCGATACTCCTTCCGCTGGTCTTAAAATCAAGACAGATACTATTAAGATTAACGGTCAGGTAGCTGCATCAGGAGCTGACTATACTTTGACAGCAACTGCTACTGGCTATACCTTTGAGTTCTCTAAAAATTATGTTCTTGCTCATCCTGGTGAGGCAATTGAGATTACTTATGAGGCAGAGCTTACCTCTGATGCGTTCTCTCATAGCGCTACTGATGTAACCGGTAACACCGCTACCGTTACCTTTAACCCTAACCCTTATGATGGCGGAACTGCTAAGCCAAATAGTAAAACTACGGTAAAGACCTATGGTTATGTCTTTAAGAAGACTGATCCAGATGGCAATCCACTTCCAGGCGCCACCTTTACCCTTACGCTTGATAACGGCACCGTGCTCACTTCTACTTCCGACGCAAACGGCTATGTTTACTTCTCTGGTCTTGCAGCAGGTCACTACAAGATTTCAGAGACTGGCGTCCCTGCTGGATACGTCAAGGTTGCTGATATTGAGTTTGACTTGAGTGACGATACTGCTACTGCTGATAACCCAGCTACAACTGTTGTCGAGAATAACTATCTTGTTAATGAAACAAACGTTGTCGACAACAAGCAGATTGCTCTGCCAGTAACCGGTGATGCAGGAACCTTTATGTTTACCGCTATTGGAACTGTTCTGCTTATTGCTGGTGTAGGCGCCATTGTGTACTCCAGGAAGTTGCGCGCATAAAAGTTCTACCATCACTTTTAACTATGGCTAAACCAAAACACATGATGGCTGTAATGAAAGCAGGAGAATCAAATGATTCTCCTGCTTCTCTTGATTCTTTACATGAAGCTCGCACAAAAAAGAAGCATGCACGTACGTGGCTTATTACGTCAATCATTGTTCTAATTGCTGGAATTGTGCTAATTAGCTATCCGTTTGTAAGCAGCTGGCTTAATCAGCTTGCTCAAAATAAGGTAAGTGCTACACAAGAAAGCACCGTAGTCGCAATGACAAGTACTGACCTTTCTGCTGAAAAGGAAAGGGCAATAGAATTTAATAAGCGTCTTCGTGATGGCGTTTCTAGAGTAATCGACCCCTTTGATAGTAATTCGTCTATGCCAGGAGTATCTGAATATAGAGAAGTACTGAATATTGCAAATGATGGTGTTATGGGGGAACTTATTATCCCTAAAATTTCAGTAGATCTTCCTATTTATCACTTTACCACCGATGATGTGTTACAACACGGCGTTGGTCACGTGGTAAATACCTCTGTACCAATAGGCGGAGAGTCAACGCACGTTGTTTTAGCTGGTCATACTGGTCTTCCCACAGCTCAGATATTTGATCGACTTGAGGAGCTTCAAGTAGGCGATTGGTTTATTATTCGCGTACTTGGAGAGGATTGTGCGTATAGAGTAACTTCTACAGAAGTAGTTCTACCTAATCAGGTGAATAGCCTTTCTATTGAGCCAGGAAAAGACCAAGTAACGCTTGTAACATGCACCCCTTATGGAGTTAATACTCATAGGCTATTAGTGCATGCAGAACGTACAGAAGTTCCTTCTGAGTGGGAAGATCAAAATAAATTGGTTAATCATTCTGTTGACTCTCCAGTGGATATAAAACAAAATTCAATACTTTTCGCTCTTTTAGGTGTTGTTTTTGCGGGCATAATTGTCAGCATTGCAGTCTTAGTTGTTACACGTACAAAGGTTTTATCGAGAAAAAATAAATAAAACTTTTTTCAGAATAATTAGTTTCAAATAAGAAAATGTTGTGGAATATAGGTGTTAGATGGACACAAATGCTGTGTTTATAGCTATAAATCTATTATAATCGTCACGTAGGTCTATGCGTATTACATTGAAGTAAGTGTTCTTAGCTATAAACATAGATCATTTGCTTATAGGAGATTCAATGGTAAGGTTGCGTCAAAAGAAAACTAGTTTTCTGAGGGCTTTAGCTATATTTGCCATAGCCTTTATTGGATATTTTTGTGTAGTATTTTCAACCCCTGCTTTAGCGGTTGAGCCTCCTGCACATACAAAAACACTTACACCTAATGGCGATGGCTCCTATAAACTTTCTTTGACGGTAACTGGCAAATCTGAATCTAGCGTAGAAAGAACTCGAGCTAACGTTGTCGTTGTATTTGATAAGTCGAACAGTATGGATTTGAGGTCTGATGGCCGGTCACGTCTCGCGGTTGCTCAAGAGGCTGTAAATGCTTTGACTGATGAATTGATGAGCGTTAATAGCTCTGATGATCCTAATCGAATTCAGATGTCTTTAGTTACGTTTGATTCCACTGCAAACAAAGTAAGCTTTGGTGGAAGCAATTGGACATCAGATTCGTCTAACTTTAAGAGCAAAATCAATAGCATTGTTACGCCGCTTAGTCAACGTTATAATATGCCATATGGCGGCACTAACTGGGAAGATGCAATGAAGGTTGCATTGGAAGTTGCGCAAAGTGCCGATAGCGATCCAACGTATGTCATTTTTGTTTCAGACGGTAACCCTACGTTTTATAACGGCACTTCAACAAATTACACATACATTGCTAGTTCGCGCTATATTCTTGGAACCGGCTATGATTACGGAACGGGATCAGAAACTAATATTAGCAATTCTTATAATGCCGCCACTGATGATGCAAGAGCAGTTGTTGATCAGGGAAACAAATTATATGCAGTAGGCGCTTTTGGCAATGTTACTCGTATGCAGAGTCTTGTTGAGTATGCTTATGATGCACCGGCAGGAAATTACTATCACTCTGCAACGGACAAAGATGCTTTAAATAGAGCGTTTGCAGCTATTGTCGCCGATATTAAGAAGCAGACTTATTACACAAATGTCTCTATCAAAGACGGCCTTACTGATATGGTATCTCCTGTAGATATCAACGGTAATCCAACTACTTTTACCTATACAAAGACTGATAAAGACGGAGTAGTTACTGAGTGGACCGGCGCTCCAGAGGCAACAATTACGGGAGATACAGTTGATTGGGATCTTTCTAGTGTTGGTCAGCTTGAGCCTGATGTTACCTATACGGTAAGTTTCACGGTTACTCCTACGCAAAAAGCTCTGGATTCAGTAGCCGATGCTGCTAACGGAAAAGAAAAAGATCAAAACGTTGTTGAGAATCCAGACGGATCGTATTCTGTGTATTCAAATACAACAGCATCCGTTGATTTTACCCAGCAAAAAACTGTTAACGGAACCGTTGTTTCAGAAGAAAACGGAAACTCGCCTTATGAACGTCCTACTCTGAAGGTTCCTGTCTCTAAGATTACAATCGAGAAAAAATGGGTTGGAGATGAACCGGCTGATCACGCGGATAAAGTTGTTACCGTACAGGTTAAAAAAACTGTGACGGTAAATGGAAATCCAAATGAAGAAGACTATGGTGATCCAATCACACTGGACGCGAGCAATAACTGGAAAAAGAGCGTTATTGTTCCAGGAAACCTTGCTGGAGACGCTACCTGGTCAGTTGCTGAGATTAGTGCAATCCAAGGATATGACACGTCATACAGTGCGCCAATTGTGTATAGCTCATATAGATCTGGAAATCTCACTGGTAGTGTAGATGGAGTAAACACCATTACCAACACATTCAGAACATATGACTTGGTTATTTATAAAACAGCAAGTAATGATAGCAACGTAAAGACACCTCTTTCAGGGGCAGAATTTACGGTTTTTGCTGCAGATGGAGAAACAGTTGTTTCAGCTGCTACTGCAACTGGCAGTAATGGAAAAGCTACATTCTCTAACCTTAAGCCAGGAACATATATCATCCGAGAGACTAAGGTCCCATCGGGTCATCAAAAGCTTGGCAATGACTTGACACTTGTTGTTGATATTTCAGGCAACATCACCTTAGATGGTAGGGCAATTAGCGCCGATCATCAGGGAGTTGATCCAGCAAATGGCCACTGGTTCCAGATTGATGTGGACAACCACGTGCTCAGCGTCCTCCCAAGTACAGACGGTATGGGAATTACGCCATTTATTAGTGTAGGTGCTGTGCTTTTGCTACTTGCATCTATCTGTGCAGCGCTTTATTTCTACAAGAAGTCAGCGATAGCAAGTAGATAAACTTAGCTTCTAAGCTTGTTAGTATTTACGTCACAATAAGGGACTGATTCCAGGGTTCTTCTGGAGTCAGTCCTTTTTTAACAGACGGCATAATAAAGATTTTGTAGAGAGTGAGCTATGTAACTTACTAGGAGCTTGGCGATCAATCACACAAAAAGGCTCGATCTTGCGAGAAGATCGAGCCCTTGGTTTAAGACTTGCATGTGTCTGACCAGTGCTTCTGCAAGCGTGGCCAAGTGAGCGTTTACTGCTTCTTCATAGCAGCTAAAATGCTCACAACAACGTGATAGAGAAATGCGGAGAGCGGCCAGATAATCCAAGATCTTCCCCAGTCTTTGGTTATAAAACTATAGCCAAAATACACCAGAGAAACTGCACTAAAGTATGCCTTTGAAACTGGTCTGTACTTCGATACTGCTTTCTTATATCCCAGTTTGCCGTCCTTCTCGTCATGGGAGAACTCACCTTCCTGGAGAAGAATCCTATAGCTGTCTTTGAGAATGCCAGAGTAAATGAGCAGGTAAACACCAAGTGAAACTAGGACTGCTGCAACAAAGAAGCCAAGGGCAAAGGTGAGTCCCGCTCCAAAGTACGAAGCAATCAGGAAGGGGATGGCGCTCAGAATGGTAAGACAGACGCCCGTAGCCTGCTGAATGTATCGTAGTGAGCTTGTGGACTCAGCGCGCCTGCGAATGGCAGCCTCGACACCGTATTGGAGCTCAAGAGAAGCCTCCTTGAACTGCTTATACTTTGCAAGTTTCATATCCTGGAGAATTAATAGGCCAACTCCGGCGGCAATAAAGAGCACCATAATGCAAACGCCCGTGATGCTCAGTGCATCTGGAGAAATGCGTGTTGGATCAAAATAGATTGCATCTTCGCTGTATGTAGCAAGCGAAACAAGAAGCGCGGGGCCCAGAATAAAGAGGGTAATTGCAAACGCAATGGGGCGAGAAGTGCGTGCGACTGTATCCAGGTACTCGATAGCAGTCTCAAGAGATACACTGAGCTGTGGCCGAACGTTTTTGCTGGTAGATGCGTCGGTGTTGGTGGGAGTACTCGTGGAAGCGCTCGCAACATCGGAGTTACTGGAGCCTGTGGGGGCTGAAAAATTGTTCTGCTCTGCTGTCGCTACATAATCAGCGGCGGTAGCAGTAGTTGGAAGCTCTTCAAGCTCGTCTTTGAGCAGGTAGTCTGTAGAAACGCCAAAGAGCTCGCTCATGGCCATGATTTTTTGAATATCAGGCATGGAAGCCATTGACTCCCATTTGGAAACTGACTGTCTTGAAACGCCAAGCTGCTGTGCAAGCTCTTCCTGTGACCAACCATTACGCTTTCTGAGGCTCATGATTTTCTCGCTCAGTAACATGGTTGTTCCTTTCTGTTGGTGATGTGGTGTGATTCACATGTGATGACTATTACTTTAGAAATTCCCCTGATTGCACACCACCAAGTTGAGTTGGAAATTTGTCAACTCTCGGTTGCGTAATAGTTTACCTGCAGAAATGTTATCAAACTTTTGGAAAATAGTTTTAAAGGTCGTTTAAATTTTTGTGCGTTCACGGAATATGTCGACCAGACGCGACATTTGTTCAGTATGTATATGATAGTATCTGCTTACGGAGAAACTAAATAATCCATATCAGAAAGGAATGCGCTAAAAATTCTTGTGTATCTGATCACCCGTCTGGTGCATAAAAATTTGCGCAAAAGCCACATGAAGAACTTAAAGGTATGTATAGCTTCGTCTGCTCTTGTAGCCGCGCTGGCACTTGCTCCAGCATCTGCGCTGGCAGAGGGCACAGCGCCTGCTCCTACAAGCACCACCGGTGCTACTGCTACTACTGGCATAACTCCTATTCCTGCACCAACCAGAGAGGAGCTCATGGATCCAACGAATAATCCATATGCTCCTGAGGAAGCATACTTCCTTCCTGATATCACTAACCCAATTCCAGACGGATTTATGGTTGGTAACGCTGACGGTGAGACCATCATTGATAACGGCGATGGCACTGTTACCGTTAAGGGCCACTGGGTTACAGCAGAGCCATTCGATGAGGTTATTTCTGTCTACTTTGTGCGTATCCCTGACCCAGCTCCTAATCCAGATCCAACTCCAACTCCAACCCCCGATCCAACTCCAGCACCAGAGCCAGAGCCTGCACCAGCGCCTGCACCAACACCAGCGAAGAAGTCCGTACTTCCTGCAACCGGTGTCGCAGATGTTGTAGTTCCAGCTTCTGTTCTTGCAGTAAGCGGCCTTGGTTTTGTTGCTGCTTCTCGTAAGGTTCGCAAGTAAAAAGAACCCGCGGCTTTGCTGCGCGTAGCACGCATATCGCATCACTAAAGCGCCTGACCCCAGGCGCTTTTTTGTGTGGAAAACCGGTTGGGCGGCCAGGCAGAAATTGGGTACACTCTGAATAACAAAGTTCGGAGGTTGTTATGGAAGACCAGCAGCAAAAATTCTCTCAGAACGGCGACGTGGAACAGGCGTCCGCGCACCTATCTTCAACTGCGCTTGTGCTAGAGGGAGGCAGCTATCGAGGCATTTTTACCGCTGGAATCCTTGATGTGCTTCGTGAGAAAGGCGTCACTAACTTTGAGAGCGTGTGGGGAGTTTCCGCGGGTGCTATCAACGCCGTGAGCTTCAGGTCCAAGCAGATGGGTCGCGCCATGCGCATTATGCTGGCCTTTAGGGACGACCCTCGCTTTCTTTCGCTTCGCTCACTGATTACTACTGGCAATATTGCGGGTGCGGATTTTATGTTCGATGAGATCCAAAACCACCTGGATCCCTGCGATAACGAGGCGTTCAATCAAAATCCCATGCAGATGTACGTGGTTGCGTCCGATGTTACGTTTGGCACGTCGGCGTATCTGCACGTAAAAAAGTTCCCGGAAGACGTGACCATGGTTCGAGCGTCCGCGTCGATGCCAACGGTTTCTCGCATGGTTGAGCTGGACGGACATCGTTATTTGGACGGCGGAACAACCGATTCAATTCCGTTTGCGGCAGCGCTTGGCCTGCCTGACGGAAAAGCAGAGCGTGCGGTTAACATTCCCGACCACAAGCCGGCAAAGAAAGCGCTGGTCATTGTCACGCAGGACAGAAACTTCGTAAAAACCGACGTCAACGAGCAGATCGCCATTCGCTCGCAGCTCTATTCGGCGTATCCGTACTTTGAAGCCGCGCTGGCTTCTCGCGCCGAGCGTTACATGGATCAGCGCAAACAGCTCTTTGAGCTGGAGGAAGAGGGTAGAGTGCTGGTGCTTCTGCCTCCCGAGCCAGTTGAAGTCAAAGTTAACGAGAAGTCCGGTGAGGCCCTGCTGTCTCTATACCTGACAGGTCGCCAAGTTGCACTTGAGCGCCTCGAAGAGATTAAAAGTTTTATCGAGTAGACTTTTGGATTAATCGAGCTCCAAAATCTACAACGTATGCCCTGAACGCGAAGCGAAAATTGATACGGAAAGAGTTTGTTTTGAAGACGCCCATGAATAAGTTTTTGAAGGTAATGTTTGCGCTGGTTATCGTCGCGATGACTGGTGCGGCGATTTTGCAAATTGTCGCTCCCGAGTACATGGGAAGCAATGCCGCTTATGGTATTTCGACCGGTTGGCAGCGAGAGATTGGTTTTTGGAATCTCGCGGTGCTCATCATTTTGGTTACCACGTGTTTCCACTACGATTGGGTCTATCTACGTGCGATTTTGCTCGCGCTGATTCTGGGTGGTATCGGAATTGGAACCAATCATTTCATTCATTTTTTGAGCGCTCACGAGTCGGTAAATTTGGTTGGCGCTATCGAGAATTACGTTCTTGCAGTTGGTTGGATGATCGGCTGGAAGCTCGAATGCAACCGCAGAAAAACTGCGGGCGTCGCTAAGTAGTCGCGGAAAAACCCGCGCGTTTTCGCATGACGGCGCTCCGAGCGAGACGTTATGCGCGCGACTTGCGTGCGAGACGTTATGTGTGCCTGATTTTCTCGTCATGTCTGAACTATTTGCCGGAAAAGCACGCCATGTCTGAGTGGTTTTGCCGGTTTTTCTCGCCATGTCTGAGTAAATTTACTCAGACATGATGCAGCTTTCAGGCTCAAAATTTAGGACCACGTAGTCTATCTTTCACGCGCCTGATTTCGTCAAAGAATCTGTAATTTTTGCCTAAAAGTGTAAAAGAAACTGTGGATTTGCCTGATTTTGTCAAAGAATCTGTATTCAAAATACAGATTCTTTGCACTTTTCAGGCGCGCATGTTGTTAAGGCACGCATGCTGTTATGGAGCACCTGGCGAGAAACCCCATGCACCCGCAGCGCCCCGCGCACCCGCGCACAACCGCGCGCTCGCGCTCCGAACGTTAACGCAGGCGCGTGAGCTGCACTTTCTCGATAAGCGAATCCACAACCGAGCGCTCCGCCGCCTGAGTTCCGCTCTCCATGACGTTTGCGGCGCCCGTGGCCATGGCCAGCCGCAGCGCGTCTTCTGTCGAGAGACCCTGTGCATCTGCAAAGGCAAATGCCGCCACAACGGAGTCACCGGCACCGACAGTGCTTCCTACCTGGACTTTTACTGGACCTGCATACCAAACTTCGTCGGCCGTAGCGTAGACGGCGCCGTTGCCACCCATGGAAACGCAGACCGTGTCAATGCCGCCAGCAACAATCTCGGAAGCAGCTGTGGCAATCGCGTCCACGTCGGTAAGCTCGCGGCCAAGCATGGCAGACAGTTCGTGATCGTTTGGCTTGGTGAAATATGGCTTCTGCTCAAGGCCAGCTGAGAGCGCTGCGCCGTCGGCATCCAGGTAGACCTTCAGTCCAGCGTTGCGCAGAGCACGAGTCCAGCGTCCGTATGTGTCAGCAGCAGCTCCGCGGGGGAGGCTGCCGGAAAGAACCACGATGTCTCCGGTGGAAGTCTTGGTAATCACGTCAGCAAGCGCCTGGTCAAGTACGGTATTGGTGACCTCGGGGCCAGGCTCGTTGATGTCGGTATTGGTACCGCCCTCGGTGTCGACAACCTTGAGGTTGGTGCGTGTCTCGCCAGGAACGGAAATTGCCTGGACCTTAATGTTATTCTCGCCAAGCGTGTCAGCAATCCATTTACCGGTTTGACCAGCAAGAACAGCGATGGCAGTAGACTCTCCACCTAGCTTTGTGATGACTTTGGAGACGTTGATGCCCTTGCCTCCCGCGTCCTGCCTGAGCCACGTGATGCGATTCACCTGGTCAACAGCAAAGTTTGGTACCTGAACAGTCTTGTCCAGAGCGGGATTAAGCGTGACAGTGTAGATGCTGGGCATAGTTGCTCCTTGGTTTGTGACGCAGGTTATCTACGCTGATAATACTTCAGTTTTGGCAAAAAAGTAACCGCGGACAGCGTTGTTACGCGCATATCCGCGGTCTTTTCTGTCGAGAAGCTCGGCGCACTTGCGGCTCGCTCTGGACCCGCGGCCTGGCTCGGTGCACTCGTGGCCGCCCTGGGCCCGCAAGGCCCCGCCGCCCGACGCGCCGTCAGCACTTACTTGCTGTCAGCACTCTTGAACTGGTCAAGAACCCAAGCGTACGCAGTTGGAGCAACCCTGGACCAGTATTTCCAGTTGTGGTTGTCACCGGTATCGCGCTGGTAATCAACGTTGATGCCAGCGTTTTTGAGTTGCTCAACAAAAGCGTCAACGTCAGCAACAGGCACCACGCCATCGTCAACGGTTGTAGCAACAAAGAACGAAACCTGACTTGGATCAACCTCACCAAGATACTGAGTTGGGAACAATTTATTGTATAAATCCCATGACCAGCTGGTGGTGCCATCACTAAAGGCATGCTGAGACGTGTAAATAAAGTTGTCGTCAGCAAGTGTGGTCCAAACAGAAGGCGAGAGCAGAATGCCCTTACTAAAGTAATCGGAGTGGTGCAAAACAAATCGAGCTGCACCATAACCGCCCATAGAGATGCCGCCGATTGCGTGATCTTTGCGGTCCTTTGACACGCGATACGTACTCTCAATGTAAGGTACCAGGTCGTTCATAATGGCAGATTCCATCTTGAGGCCGCGATCAGCGGAGTCAATGTAGAAGCTGTTAAAGCCGTCAACAAAGACTACGATAGCGCCCTGACCAGCAGTCTGAATAGCTTCATCTAGCATGGCTGATGAATCAAAGCGCTCCAGCAGATTGCGGTGATTGCCATACAGACCATGCAGCATATATACAACAGGATAGGTCTTATCTGGATTGGACTCGTAGTCTGCAGGCAAGTAGACATCATAGTTCCAGTCCAGGCCAAGGGTTGGCGAGTAGAACGATGTTGCCTTAACTGTTCCCTTAGGAGCTTCGTCTTTCTGCGTCTCCGTTTGAGCAGTTGAGCTGCCCTGAGCGTTCTCAGAAGTGGCTGGCGAGCAACCATAAAATGGAATTACCAGCAAAAGCGCCGCAAACAAAGCAAGCGAGGTGCTCAGAACAACATGGTTCTTCAAGCGGGTTTTAAGCTGGCCGCTTAGTAACACAAAGTTTCGGTGCAAACGTGCGACAAAATCTGTATCTCGCATTGTTTCCTCCTGACGTTGTAGCTTTGACCTTGGTGTAAACATACGAGCTGACCGGTATTTCTCGCCCTATAAAATAAAAAGTCGAAACAAAATACACCGCACAGCAGGCCAAGTGGTTGTTCTTGTGCTGTGGACGGCTTTTCAATGTGGAGAAACCCGTCAAATTTGAACGAATTGTTGCATTCATGAAGCAACAAAAATTCCCGCGTACAACTGCTAAAGAGTGGAGTATACTTTTAAGGCTTTTCCACAGAGCCCCGTAATCTCTGACAAGAAAAAGCATCGATGACCCGTCCAGGGGTTATCAACTCGTAATTCGTAGGAGGAGTCAAGTGAAGAAGTCGACTCAGTTCGCCAAGGCTGGCGAAGTCGAGCGCAAGTGGGTGCTCATCGACGCTGAGGGCGCAACGCTCGGTCGTCTGGCTACAAAGGCTGCCATGATTCTTCGTGGTAAGAACAAGCCACAGTACACCCCAAACGCTGATACTGGTGACTTTGTTGTCATCATCAATGCAGACAAGATCGTCCTTACTGGTGTTAAGGCTGATCACAAGGAGTATTGGCGTCACTCCGGCTACCTTGGTGGCTTGAAGATCACTTCCTTCAAGGAAGAGATGGAGAAGCATCCAGAGCGTGTTGTTGAGCACGCAGTTAAGGGCATGCTTCCTAAGACCACTCTTGGTCGCAAGCAGGGTATGAAGCTTAAGGTTTACGCCGGCGCTGAGCACCCACATGCTGCACAGAATCCCGTTAAGATTGAGCTGGAGGGCTAAACGATGGCAGATAACACCGCTGTTTACACCGGCACCGGCCGTCGTAAAGAGGCCGTCGCTCGTGTTCGTCTTGTTCCTGGAACTGGTAAGGTTACCGTTAACGGCCGCGAGGCAGTCCAGTATTTTGGTCGCCAGCAGCTCGTAGATAACGCAACCGCACCTCTCCGCATTACTGATACTCTTGGTCGTTTTGACGTCCTCGCAAACTGCGATGGCGGCGGCATCAACGGCCAGTCCGGCGCTCTTCGCCTGGGCATTGCTCGCGCTCTTCTCGAGGCTGGCGAGTATCGTGATGACCTTAAGAAGGCTGGCTACCTCACCCGCGATTCTCGTGCGGTCGAGCGTAAGAAGTACGGTCTGAAGAAGGCTCGTAAGCGTCCTCAGTTCTCCAAGCGCTAAGGCCGCTGGACCCAAAAAAGTCCTCACAAAGAGACCTGTTGTATATCGGCAGGTCTCTTTTTTGTATACTTTTAAATGGTTGCATTTTGCATATTTATGCAACCGTTTTAGTCCGCACGTTCTTCTCGCCATCTGGCGAGAAGCCCCACCTGTCGAGTAGTTCGCTGGCGCTTCGCGCGCACGTTGCTCTCCACCCGACAACACTACATTCGCAGCTAGGAGACGCTTATGAAGTACTTTGGAACCGACGGCTTTAGAGGCCGCGCAAACGAGGGTCTGAACGTCGATCACGCGTATAAAATTGGCCGCTTCATTGGCTGGTATTACGGAGCTAAGCAGGCTCGCAAGGCTCGTATCATTATTGGTAAGGATACCCGCAGGTCAAGCTATATGTTTGAGTCCGCGCTTGTCTCGGGCTTGGTTGCTTCTGGCGCTGACGCGTACATGCTGCACGTCATTCCTACGCCTGGCGTTAGCTACGAGGTAGTAGACGGTGCCTTTGACTGCGGCGTCATGATTACTGCGTCCCACAATCCGTTCACCGATAACGGCATCAAGCTGGTCAACAAAGACGGCTACAAGATGGACGAGGACGTCCTTGAGCAGGTAGAGGCCTATATTGACGGCGAGTTTGACGTTCCTCTGGCAACGGGTGACAGCATTGGCCGCACGGTTGATTACATGCAGGGCCGCAACCGCTACATCTCCAGCCTTATTGCTAGCTGCGGCTTTAGTCTGCAGGGCCTGAAGATTGGCCTGGATTGCGCTAACGGCGCAGCTTCTAGTGTTGCTCGCCCTGTCTTTGATGCCCTGGGCGCCGAGACGCATGTTATCAACAACGCACCAAACGGCCTCAACATCAACGTTGATTGCGGCTCCACTCACATTGACCAGCTACAGCGTTTTGTGGTTCAGAACGGTCTTGACGTGGGCTTTGCCTACGACGGCGACGCTGACCGCTGCCTGGCAGTTGACGAGCGCGGCCACGTGGTTGACGGAGACCTGATCCTCTACGTCTGCGGCACCTACCTCAACAAGTATGGTCGCCTGGCTAAGCAGACCGTGGTCACCACCGTTATGAGCAACTTTGGCCTGTTCAAGGCATTTGACGACGCTGGGCTCTCTTACGAGAAAACCAGCGTAGGCGATAAGTATGTTTACGCTTGCATGAACGAAAACGAATACAGCCTGGGCGGCGAGCAGAGTGGTCACATCATTTTTGGTGACCTGGCAAAGACCGGTGACGGCATCTTGACCAGCCTCCGTATTATGGAGGTCTTACGAGCAGAGCGCGAGAAACTCTCTGAGCTGACTCGTCCCGTTACACTATATCCACAGCAGTTGGTTAACGTTCGCGTCACCGACAAAGAGGCTGCTATGCAGTCTCCTAAGGTCAACGACGCAGTTGCAGCTGCCGAGAAGTTCCTTGAGGGCAATGGTCGCGTGTTGGTCCGCGCTTCCGGAACAGAGCCTCTGGTGCGCGTTCTTGCAGAAGCTCCAACCGATGAGCTCTGCCAGCAGGCAAATCAGATTGTGCTCGATGCACTCGAGGAGTATAGGCTCAGCGCTTAAGCGCAGATAGATCCAGGGGATACGATGGCACTGGCAGGAATAGGTGTAGATATGCTTGAGATTGCTCGCATGCAGCAGGCAATTGAGAGACGCCCTCACTTTATTCGCCGTATGTTCACCGATGCCGAGCGTGCGTATTGTGAGCGCACTGCTCGCCCTGCGGAGCACTATGCTGCTCGCTTTGCGGCAAGAGAAGCCGTGCTCAAAGCCTTAGGAACGGGTTTTTCGTCTGGTATTGGTTTTCAGGATGTGTCTGTTGAGAGAGATCAGCTGGGCAGGCCACAGGCTCGTCTAGCGGGCAAGGCTGCACAGATTGCGGCCGAGCAGGGCGTGCAAGAGATTGCGCTTTCTATCTCGTATACCAGAGATGTTGCGGTAGCCAATGCGGTTGCGGTGACCAACGCCGTAAAACCCAAGGTAGATCAAAAGGAAGATGCCGCCCAAGAGCTTGCACGTTCGTTCAAAGAAGCTCGTTCTGTGTTGGATGAGCTTGAGCGCGTGCAAGAACCTATAATTGAGACAACCTTTGATGATGTTGTTAAATCCGAGGAGTAAGTTATGCAGCCGGTACTAAATGTTGAGGACATCAAGCGTGTAGAGATTGCGCTGACACGCGTGGGCGTGAGCGTTTCCGAGCTCATGCACCGTGCAGGTTACGCTGCTGCTCAAGAGGCCCTTGGCATGGGAGGGGACATCTCTAACGTTGTCATCCTCGTAGGTCTTGGCAATAACGGTGGAGATGGCTGGGTGGCAGCAGAAGCGCTGCGCTCTAGAAACTGCAACGTTAAGGTAGTCACTCCACTTGAGCCCGATCAGATTTCCGGCGATCTTGCACGTCAGATGGCGCAGCGCGCCGTTCGCGCGGGAGTTTCCGTGCTTGTTGGCCCTTCTCGCCAGGAGCTGATTGATCTGCTGGCAACGGCTGACGTGGTGCTTGATTGCATGCTGGGTACCGGTTTCCACGGCAAGGTTCGTGCTCCGTTTGATATTTGGATTGAGTGCCTGAATCAGTCTGGTGCTCGCGTGCTTTCCGTTGACGTTCCAAGTGGCCTTTCTGCGCAGAAGGGCCAGGTAGAAAGCGCGTGTGTTGTCGCTGACGTTACGGTTACCATGATTGCGCTCAAGCCCGGCCTTATTGCAGACGCAGGCCGCGACGTTTGCGGCTCCATTGTTGTGGCTCCTCTGGCCGAGCAGACTGAACGCTTGGTTGTTGAGGCAGATCCTGTTGCCTGGCGCGTTGACCTGGAAGATTATCTTGCTTCTGTTCCTGCCCAGCTCAACGACTGCGATAAATACTCTCGTGGCTCCGTATTGGTGGTTGGTGGCTCAAGCCGCTTCCCCGGAGCTGCTGTTTTTGCTGCTAAGGCAGCTGCTCGTGCGGGTGCT
Organism: uncultured Atopobium sp.; assembly: GCA_937935155.1. Classification (GTDB taxonomy): domain Bacteria; phylum Actinomycetota; class Coriobacteriia; order Coriobacteriales; family Atopobiaceae; genus Lancefieldella. The sequence goes on from CALGXY010000116.1 coordinate 20,118, forward strand.
GGCTACGTTACGCTGGCAGTTCCTGAGGCCATTGTCAGCTGCGTTCAGATGATGTTACCAGAGGTTCCCGTTATCGGCCTCCCGTGCGACGCTGAGGGCGTGTTTACCGAGGAAGCAGCTCCGCTGGTGCTGCAGCTTGCCGCCATGCGTACCGTTACGCTGGTTGGTCCAGGTATGCGCGTCTCTGGCGGAACCGTCAAGGTTACCTCCGCGCTGCTTGACTCTGAGCTTCCCGTTATTGTTGACGCCGACGCGCTCAACTGCATTGCTCGCCTCACTAATAACAACCTCCCAGATTTCCCCGAGCTCACTCGTCGTACCGCTCCGCTTATCATGACCCCGCATCGTCGCGAACTTGGTCGCCTGGTTAACCAGGTAGATAATCCTCCTGCAAGCCTGGTGGGTCAGCTTGAGGCTGCTCGCAAGATTGTCTGGGCAGATGGTGGCTCTGAGCTGGTCATTGTTGCTAAGGGCACCGCTACCGGTTGCGTGGGCGTTCAGAAAGCTGTTCTGCCCAAGCCTGGTCCCGTTACGCTGGCAACTGCTGGCTCTGGCGACGTTCTTGCTGGTACTATTGCTGGCCGCTTGGCTCAGGTTGCTGATCAAGTTGATGACCTGCCAACCTTCTGCTCACTTGCCTGTGAGGTTCACGCATACGCAGGTCAGCTAGCTGCCGAGAAGTTCGGTGTACGCGGAGCTATGGCTGGCGACATCTGTGACGTTATTGGTCTTGCCTCCGATGCACTTGAAGAGCAGATTGCATTCCCTATGGCAGACTTTGAAGAAGCTGCGGAGTAGGTGAGTCTGATGTCGGCATATCCCCAGGATAGATGGGCTTGGATAGAGATTGATCTTTCTGCCGTCCGCCACAATGTAAAGGCATTTAAGGCCCAGCTTAACCGCGGTGTCAAAATGATGTGTGTGGTTAAGGCTGACGCATACGGTCACGGTGCTGCTCAGTGCGCTAAAGCCATGCAGTCTGTGGGTGCCGACCAGTTTGCCGTTGCAACGGTCGATGAGGGCGTTGAGCTGCGCTGTTCCGGCATTGATAACCCCATTCTGGTGCTTTCTGAGCCGCCGGTCACTTCTATTCCAGACCTCGTCCGCTTTGATATCATGCCTTCCGTCTACACGGTGGACTTTGCTCTTGCGTATGGCGAGGCTTTCGCCGCAGCTAACAAGGTTGGCCTCTATCACCTGGCCATTGATACCGGTATGACCCGTATTGGCGTCAGGCGAGAAGATCTACTTGAGGTACGCGGCTCTATTGATTTCCACAGGGGTCTTGAATGTGCTGGTACGTTTACGCATTTTGCTACGGCCGACGTGCTCGACAACTGGGACTTTGACCTGCAGGTCAATCGCTTTATTGAAGCGGTTACGGCACTCAAAAACGCGGGCTATGAGCTGGGCTTGGTTCACGCTGATAACACGCCCGGCACTATCCTGCACAAAGATATCCAGTTTGATATGGTTCGTGTGGGCATTGGTCTGTATGGACTTCATCCAAGCAAGCTCACCATTCCCCGCATTGACCTGCAGCCCGTTATGAGCGTGCGCGGTCGCGTGACGCGCGTGGTCTATCCGGCTGTTGGCGACGGCGTTAGTTACGGTATGACGTGGCGTGTTCCTCGCAATAACATCCAGGTAGCTACTGTGCCTATTGGCTATGCCGACGGACTTGCACGCAGCCTTTCTAACCGCATGGACGTTTTGACGCGCGGAGACCGTGTCCGCCAGGTGGGTAATATCTGCATGGATCAGTTTATGATTGCTGTTGATACCGCAGGTACGCATGCTAATAAGCCTGCGCATGAGATTCGCTATGGTGATGTGGTTACTCTCATCGGCAAAGACGGCGATCAAGAGATTACCGCCGATGAGATGGCTGATCTACGCGAGACCATTAACTACGAGGTAGTGTGCAACTTTGGCGCTCGCCTTGATAAGGTGTACATCTAATGGCAATTACGCTTGATGAGATTCGCAAGCAGATTGCTGATTGCAAGAAGTGTCCGCTGTGGGAAACACGCACCAACATTGTGTTTGGTGGCCCAAATCCCACGGCTCGCGTCATGATTGTGGGAGAAGCTCCTGGTAAAAATGAGGACCTAAGCGGTCAACCTTTCGTAGGCGTATCGGGCAAAAAGCTTGATGCGTTGTTAGAAGAAGTTGGCCTTTCTCGCCAGGATGTTTTTATCTCTAATGTGGTCAAATGCCGACCGCCTTCAAACAGAAATCCCAAGGTAGCCGAGGTGGAGGAGTGCTCCCCGTACCTTCGCAATCAGATTCGTGCTATTAAACCGGACGTTATTGTTTGCTTGGGTAATTTTGCAACACAGTTTGTCATGCATACCGATAAGGGCGTGACGGAGCTGCGCGGCAAGTTTTACCAGATAGGCGCCTTTAGCGTGCTGCCTACCATGCATCCCGCATCAACTATTTACCGTAAGGAGTGGGCGCAGTTCCTCAAAGATGACCTGCGACTTCTTGCTGATTGGCTTGAGGAACACCCTCGAGGAGGCTCTTGTGACTAACCTTTCTACCAGCGCAAACGACGCTGCAACAAACAACCTGCCAGAAAAAACTGCGGTTGGCGCGTATGTTTCTACCACTACAGAGCAGACTATTGCTCTTGGTCAGATTCTGGGCAAACTCCTGCAAGCGGGAGACGTTCTGGTGCTTACGGGAGATCTGGGCGCTGGAAAAACGCAGCTCACTAAGGGCATTGCTGCTGGCATGGGCGTCACGGATGACGTGACCAGCCCAACTTTCACTATTGAGATGGTTTACGAGGGCACAACCATGCCGCTCTACCACTTTGACCTGTATCGCCTAAACGACCCTGATCAACTTGAAGATACGGGCCTGTACGATGCACTTGAGTCTGATGGTCCAACTATCATCGAGTGGGGAGAGCAATTTGCAGAGCAAATTGGCGAGAGAACCCTTGATGTGTACGTTTCTAGATTGTCTGAGGAAGAACTGGAATCCGACGACACTGAGCCGCGCCGTGAGATTCGCTTTATCCCACAGAATGCTCGCGGAGAAGAAATCATTCAGTCGCTGTAATTACTGAATAAATAACGTTTTTGTCATCCAGTTATAGATATTTTAAGAATATCTATAACTGGATATTTTGGCAGTACACCTGCGATTTCTTTTCATATATACTTACCAATCCGTTGAAACATGTTCAAAAAAGAAAAACAATTGTTTTTCTTGAAATACACGAGTTAAGGAATATGAAATGAAGAAGTATTTGCGCAACAACGTAAAACTGCTCGCAATTGCAGGCATTATGGCAAGCGTGTTGGTTTTCTCGCCAGTACTTTCTGCGATAGCTCTTGCTGAGGGTACTGAGGTAGCTGAGGCAAGCGCCACAACTGAGGTCACCACTACAACTGAGGCCGCAACTACAACTGAAGTTACTTCAACAACAGAGTCTGCTATCACAACTGAGTCGACCGCTCCTGCTGCCTCAACAGATGATGATAGTGACGCAGAGGCAGTTGGATCTTATATGGGCGCCGATGGCATAATGCGTGAAATCCACATTTCAGTCTCAACAGATGGCGGCACTTATAACGGAAAAGATTATATTCCACCAACTATTTCAGGTGATTTTAAGAGTGTTTCTTTTAGCAGCAATGTTCAGCGTGAGGGATACACACTGGTAGGTTTTTCAACAGGTTATTTTTCGCAAGATGAAATAAACAATGCAACACCAGATATGTCGAAACCATATACTATCGATGAGAGTGGCAATGTTCATATGAATCTTGATGATATTGTTGCCTGGAGTGTTACCGACGATATTGATACAAACACTATTACGATTCGCTATCATCTAACTACCTTATGGGCACCAAATCCTGAACCAGAGCCAGAGCCTGAGCCTCAGCCAGAACCAGAGCCCGCCCCAGTTGTGCCTGCCTCTGATGCAACCCAAACTCCTG
>CALGXY010000117.1:0-1068 GCA_937935155.1 uncultured Atopobium sp.
CCAGCCGACGGTTTTCTCGCGCATGTTAACAAAATCAGCGTAGATGCCGCCTTCTGCCATCAGTGACTCGTGAGTGCCTCTTTGAACAATACGGCCCTTATCCAGGACAAGTATCTGATTTGCTTTACGCACCGTCTTTAGGCGATGGGCAATCATAATAACGGTCTTAGAGTTTGTGAGCTCTGCGATTGCACGCTGAAGTTCAAGCTCGTTTTCTGGATCAACATTAGCCGTTGCCTCATCAAGTACTACGATTGGCGCATCTTTTAAGATAGCGCGCGCAATAGAAAGACGCTGACGCTCGCCACCAGAGAGCATTGAGCCACCTTCACCTAAACGTGTCTCGTATCCATTAGGTAATGCCTCAATAAACTCCTCACAGCAGGCACGCTTAGCTGCGTCAACTACTTGCTCATGAGTTGCGCTTGGATTGCCAAACTTGATGTTGTTCTCAATGGTGTCATCAAAAAGGAATACTCCCTGAAATACGGTAGAGAAATTTTGGAGCAGGGCGTCAACTTTATAGTCGCGCACATCGCGTCTGCCAAGAGTCACTTGACCTGCATTTACATCCCAAAAACGCTCAATAAGACGGACAAGGGTTGTTTTGCCAGATCCACTTGGCCCCACGATGGCACAAGAGGTGCCTGCAGGGATCGAGAGGCTGATATCTTCAAGAATTTGCCTGTCATCGTAGCCAAAGGAAACATGAGAAAGTTCAATGTCGTAAGAATCCGCTTTCTTCAAACCTTCTCCCTCGTCCATTGCGGGAGTGGCGAGAATGGCATTTGTTTGTTCCATTGCAATTTCAAGATTACGCAGAATAGTTGAGAAACGACCAGCAGATTCCAGGCGACTAAACAACATAAATGACATAACTACTACTGTTAAACAAGCAGCTGTATCAAGTATTCCAGATAGCCATAGTCCAACTGATACCAGGCACATGATAATGCTGGTGGCCTTGGAGATGACCATTTGCAAAACTGAGAAACGAAGCGCCTTGAGCTCAAGATTAAGCGCTTGAACGCGACAATCGTCAACTGCTTTGGCATATTTTCCTTCAGC
>CALGXY010000118.1:0-1166 GCA_937935155.1 uncultured Atopobium sp.
GCCAAACGCGCATTGAATCAACAAGAGTTCCATCGCAATCAAAAATTGCACCGGTCACCTGCATAATGCCTCCGTAAACAAACTTATTAGTTGCAATCGTGAAATATCTACTCTAAGTAGGGTAAAGTATCTCACGTTTATAAATTGTTTTCATGGAGGAAGCATGGCACGTTATAGCTATCATTGCACACACTGCGACAATACCTTTGAGATTGAGCGTCCAATGAGCCTGAAGATTGAAGCTCCTCAGTGCCCAAAATGCGGACACGAGACTGAGCGCGTTTACAACACCTCAACCATTGTCTTTAAGGGTAGCGGTTTCTATAACACCGATAGTAAGGGAAAGTAATCCTGCGCTCTAAAACACTAGCGTTTTAGATGCTCCACACGCCCATCGACAGCACTTCTGAAGCTCTTGTTGTGATACACAGCAAGAGCTTTTATTTGCGCTTAAGGACCGCCATAAAGTGAGCATCACAATCAGCAGATGCAAAAGCCGTCTGCAAAAATCCCTCTGGTGTAATGCACGTATCGAGAAACTCTTGTGCTTCTGTCGTTAAGCATGCACGCGCGGGGCATTCAAAAAGACTTTGCACCTCAAAGTGAGAGCCCTCTGAACTTGCAAGAAAATCATCTACAACCTGCTGATTCTCTGAATTTGAGAGTGAACACGTTGCATAGACTAAATAACCACCAATCTCTACACGGCTGCTACAGCTCTGCAAGAGTTTGGTTTGTAAAGCGGTAAGTTCTCCGCCGTCATACAGACTTTCTGGTGACAGATTCCACGCAATCTCTGGATGGCGACGAAGGGTGCCCAAACCAGAACAGGGAGCGTCAATAAACACCACGTCAAAGCTCTGATTAAGCTCTTCTGGAACCTCTGGTGAAATAAACTGTGTAGCATCAAACGTGAGTGATGTAACCTGATCTGAAAGGCCAGCAGTTTTCAATCTTCTTTTTGAAACGTGGGACTTTCCCTTTACAAGCTCCACCGCAGTAATCGGAACATCCTTTTTACCAAGTACCTCAAAAGCATGAGAGAGCAGCAAGGACTTAGTTCCTCTGCCCTGTCCAATCTCAAGCATATCTTGGTCTACATAGGATGCCGCGAGAAGTGCCACAAGCTGAGAAGCTAAATCTGCAGGAACAAGCTGAACTTTCTT
>CALGXY010000119.1:0-3778 GCA_937935155.1 uncultured Atopobium sp.
AGGTGAAGACGTTGATGCGGTCGGGGTCGTTGATGAAGGTTGTGGGCTCTTCGACGTCTGCGATGACGGTGGGGTCGGCGTCAGTGCCTGCGACAACGGTAGGGTCTTCAGCAGCGGTGGAGTCAGCGACAGCGGCAGCAGCAGCGCCGGCGACAACAGTAGGCGCCTCATCTGGGGAGATGTAGGAGTCGTCAGCCGATGCCTCGAGGAGTGAGGTTTCTGCAGCAGTGGCGTCTTCGTCATCTGCTGGGTACTCTGCCAGGACTGTTGCGTCTGGATCGGCTACGTCTGGATCAGCCGTGTCTGGATCAGTTGCGGTATCAGCTGGATCGTCAGCCTCTGCTGGTGCGATAACCTCGGTGGCTGCGATGGAGTTGTCGGGCGCGGTTTCTGGTGCAGGTTCTGTGGACTCGGCGAGCACATGGGGTTTCTCGACGTTAGCTGCGTCTGCAACGTTTGCGGCGTCCGCGACGTCAGAAAGCTTCTGTCCGCAGTTGGAACAGAACTTTGCGTGCTTGCTAATTTCAACTCCGCAGTTGGGGCAATTCATAGAGTCGCTCCTTAAATCGCCAGTTAGACTCAGTGGCTTTTAATTACACTGGGTTACTATTGTAGCGTTAACAGGAGAAACGCCAAAATGTTTTTAGTTTTGAGGGCGGCTGCGCGCGCTGAGGGCTGCGGGATGTGGCTCGGTGCCAAGTGCTTTAAGCAGCAGATTAGAGCGCAGATTAAAGCAGAGAAACCCCTGCTTCGGCACAACTCTCCTCAGTCTGCTTGTCCCAGATGGATGCTTGCACCTCTCCGACGTGCGCTTTTTCTAGCAGCAGCATGCAGAGACGGCTCTGACCGATGCCGCCACCGATGGTAAAGGGCAGTTCACCGTTAATGAGCATCTTGTGGAATGGCAGCTCAAGGCGGTCCTCGCATCCAGCGATTGCCAGCTGTGACTTAAGCGCCTCGGCGTCAACGCGGATGCCCATACTGCTGATTTCAACCGCACAGTCTAAGGTTTCATCCCAGAACAGCAGGTCACCGTTAAGCGACCAGTCGTCGTAGTCGGGAGATCTGAAGTCGTGTGGTTGTCCGGAGTTCAAAGCACCGCCAATACCCACGATAAACGTAGTTGGATGCTCGCGAACAAACAGATCTTCTCGCTGCTTAGGCGTCTGAGTAGGGTAGAGGTCCTCGAGCTCCTGTGAGGTTACAAAAGTAACGTCACGGCTGAGCTGCGCGTTGAGCTGCGGATAGTGCCACTTGAGCTCGTCGAGTGTTCCGCAGATTGCCTCGACAATGCGGCAGACGGCGTCTTCCAGCGTGTCGGTGTTGCGCTCATCCTGCGTGATGATGCGCTCCCAGTCCCACTGGTCCACGTAAATGGAGTGCAGGTTATCGGGCTGTTCGTCGCGACGGATAGCGTTCATGTCGCAGACCAGGCCGCGGCCGATGGCAAAGTTGTAGCGCCAGAGTGCATAGCGCTTCCATTTTGCGAGCGACTGAACTACCTCGGCGTTCTTGCCAACGTTTGGCAGGTCAAAAGCAACAGGATGCTCGACGCCATTGAGGTTGTCGTTCATGCCGGTAAGCGGGTCAACAATCAGCGGAGCGGTGACGCGCGACAGCTTCAGCGCGGCGCACAGCTTGGTCAGGAACACGTTCTTGACCTGCTCAATTGCTTTCTGCGTATCGTAGAGCGAAAGGCTTGAACGGTAGCCTTCGGGAATCTTGGTCATGGGGTCTCCTTGGAAGAGAGCGCTAAAAATTTGATTGCGCTGATTTTGCCTTCTTTCCACAACCCTTTGGCGAGAAACCCGTGTGATTTAACCGTTTTGTCAAAAAGACGAGTGCAGGTCGACTGCAATAGCAAAAATCATGCAGGTTATTGTGGGGTTGTGACTTCAAACATTGCATCCAAAAAATTTTAGAAAGTCTGTATACCTTTCTCAAAGAGGGGAATATAAGTACTAAATAGTAATCATTCCTATTTAGTAGGAATCAGATAGAAAGGTTTTAACTATGCTAAACGATAAGCTCAATGTTCTTCTCGCCAACTACGCTGTTGAGGCCCACAAGATTCACAACTTCCATTGGTACGTCAGTGGCCCTTCATTCTATAACGTCCACACTGACCTCGACGAGGTTTACGGCGCAATGTACGACCAGCTTGATGAGGTTGCTGAGCTCATTCTGATGAACGACGGCTCTCCACTGGGTTCCATGGATTCCTTCCTCAAGAACGCAACTCTTTCTGAGGCTGCAGAGGGATTCAAGAATCCTCAGGAGATTTACGAGGCCATTCTCGCTGACTATGAGGCAATCCGTGCATTCGCAGCAGAGATCAAGAAGGATGCAGACGCTGAGGACAACTTCCTTGTTTCCGCAGCAATGGACGAGCACATTGCTCTTCTCTCCAAGACCATTTGGATGATTAAGCAGTCCAACAAGTAAGTTTGGCAAATACTCAGCTGGTTCAAACGGCCAGCTAAACCTTGTGTTTCTTTCTTTCCCATATGAACTGAAAATGTCGCCGGGCTCCCGGCGGCATTTTTTGTGAGCGCATCCGATCAAAAACCGATTGTAATTATGTGCGCGAGACTATTGCGTGTAGATTTTTGGATTAATCGACTCTAAAAAATCTACAAGGCGTTCCGTGACCAGGTCAACTGTCCAACATGGTGGACACATGAGCGTATTTCAATGACTACTATCTGCACTGTAGTAAGTGTTCTTGTTCGAAAAGGCGTTTAACAGGCAAAAGACACATCAAACATAGGAGGAATTATGTCTTTAACACGTCGCGAGTTCATTTATGCAGGTGCTTCTAGTTTGTTCGCTCTTGGCTTGGCGGGTTGCGGAAACAGCGGCACAACGTCCACTTCTACTTCTGATGCGCAGAAGGAAGAGCCGAAGAAGTCAGAAGAGAAGCAGCCAGAAAAGTATGAGGTGACTATTGGTACTCTCACACAAATCGCTGATTACAACGGTGACCCAGCAGCAAAGATCACGTTCAGTTTTACAAACAACTCTGATGAGACCACTTCATTTATGAGTTCGGTACGTGTTGAAGCGTATCAGGATGGCAAGCAGCTTGAAATTGCATTTGTAACAAGCGGTGACGTTAATATGGAGAGCACAACAACAAAGATCAAGACCGGAACAAGTCTTGATGTCGAGCAGGCATACAAACTTATCAGCTCGTCCGATGTTGAGGTAGAGGTATATCCGCTCATTGGTAAAGACAAACTTGCTGCCCAGACTTTTAGCCTGCAGTAAGTGCGTCATCATGACTAGGTAGTTACTTCAAGAGAGCCACCATAAAGTGGCTCTCTTTTGTAATTTGAACAAATATGTGAATTAGGTGAATACATATATTTTCACATCAGGTATATATACTAAAAAAATAATTAATTGTCATGAGGTACTAGAATTAGTAATTAGATGCATAAATAACTTGTGAATTGTTATCTGCGTGTAATCGTTTGCAATATAAGCAAACCATAGAAGATAGATAAGAGCAGGAGATTTGCTCTAATAGAAAGGAACGGGTGTGTCAACGTTTATTCGTGAAGAAACAAAAAGGCGCATTGCTGTTTGTGTGACAGCAGCAACTATTGCAACTGCATCACTTATTGCTGTAGTAACTCCTGTATTTGCTGAGACTTCATCAAATACTGCTACTACTACCTTAACATCAGTAGCATCAATTCCAACTGAAAGCTCTTTTACCTTTACACAGGGCAATATACCTCCAGTACGACAGGATGTTCCTGATGACGAAATG